>NZ_MVKV01000016.1:0-116810 GCF_002009645.1 Gordonia sp. IITR100
GTCGGGCGGGGGTTGCAGACCAATGAGGGTGTCGCGGAGCTCGGTGATCGAGGACATGAGACCAATGTACTCGCCAAGACGTTCGACGACGAGGTTTGTCCACAACCTATCTGCCGTCGAATCAAGCTGTGCGGCAGTCTATGTCACACGAACATCAGTGGTGAACCGCAGTGAACCGTGGTGAACAGAAACCCCACCAGTCACACGGTGGCTAGCCGAGCAATAGGGCCCGGGTTCACCACCGACCTCGGAGCGCACGAAATCTGCAGTGCCATCTCGTCGCCGGCGGCCTTCGCGCTGGGGACCTGAGGAGCCTGTCCGCTCTGCCAACTGCTCGGGGATTGGCGGGGCCCGTACTCGCGGTGCTCGAGTTCAGGGAGCAGTGGTCGCGACCCCCCGCGCCGACCACCGCCCTTCCTGGTGGGCGATCTCGATCGGGTAATCGAAGCACTCGGTCACCAGGGCTGTGGTGAGAATGTCGTGAACCGGCCCGGCGGCGAGGATTCGGCCGCCGGTCACCAGCACGGCATGCGTGGTCGTCTCGGGAAGTTCCTCGAGGTGATGGGTGACGAGCACCGTCGCGAGATCGGGATGTGTCCGGTGCAGCCGGTCGACGGTCTGCAGAAGACGCTCGCGGGCAGCCACATCGAGGCCGGTCGACGGTTCGTCGAGCAGCAGGAGTCGAGGATCGGAGAGCAGCGCGCGGGCGATCAGGGTCCGGCCGCGTTCGCCCTGCGACAGGTTCGTCCACGGCGCCGACGCGAGCGCGCTCAAGCCGAGCATCTCGATCAGTTCGTCGGCGCGGGCCAGTGTCTCCGATGCGGGTCCCCGGTGGTCCATCAGCTCGGTCGTGCCGGTCGCACCGGTCAGCACGACCTCGCGGATCGACAGCGGCGACCGCAGCGGATGCCGCGGATTGACGTGGCCGATGGACTCACGCAGCTTCCGGGTCTCGACGCGCCCCAGTTGGTGTCCGAGGACATGGACGGTCCCGCGCGTCGGATGCTGTTCCGCGCCACACAGGCTCAGGATCGTCGACTTGCCGGCGCCGTTCGGGCCGATGAGCGCCCACCGCTCGCCGGCGTGGACGGTGAGGTCGATATCGGCGAGGATCGCGCGGGACTGCCGCACGAAGTCGACCGAATTCAGGCGCAGGACTTC
This sequence comes from Gordonia sp. IITR100, assembly GCF_002009645.1. Classification (NCBI taxonomy): domain Bacteria; kingdom Bacillati; phylum Actinomycetota; class Actinomycetes; order Mycobacteriales; family Gordoniaceae; genus Gordonia; species Gordonia sp. IITR100. The sequence goes on from NZ_MVKV01000016.1 coordinate 1,162, forward strand.
CGGAGTCGTCACGGTCCGAAGGTACCGGACCCTTCGTGACGGCCCTCCGCAAGCTCCGGGCCTCCTCAGGGGGAGGGGGGGTGACGGGCCGCCCTGCGCTGCCTGAGGTGCGAGGAGCGCAAGCGACGAGCCTCGAAGGCCCGGCGGCCGCGGCCCCTAGCCCAACGACCCGAGAGCCTTCAGCCGTTCGTGCGCCTGGGTCATGATGGACTGGATCAACTCGTCACAGCTGGGCAGGTCGTCGATCATGCCGACGACCTGGCCGGAGGCGAGCACGCCGGCGCGGGTGTCACCTTCGACGAGGCCGGCCTTGAGCAGCATGGGGGTGTTGCCGGCCATGATGACCTGCTGCCACGTGCGTTCGCCCGACTTCTTCATCGTGCGCCCGTCTTTGAGCATCGTCGTCCAGCGCATGCCGGTCATCTGCTTGAACTCGTTGGCATTGCGGGCCGCGGCGACGAGGGCCCGGGCCGGGCTCCCGCTCTCGAGCGCCTCCACCAGCGGGGTACGCAACACGCGGTGCGGCATGCCGTCGACCTTGACCGAGACAACGGTGTCGCCGAGACCGCGGGCGAGGTACTCCTGCTTGACGGAGTCGGGCACGGCACTGTCCGACGTCAGCAGGAACCGGGTGCCCATGGCCACGCCCTGAGCCCCGTAGGCGAGTGCGGCGGCGAGCCCACGGCCGTCGAAGAACCCGCCCGCGGCGACCACCGGCATGTCGATACCCTTGGCGGACAGCGCATCCAGCACCGACGGCAGCAGCAGGGTGGTGGCGACCGGTCCGGTGTGACCACCGCCCTCGCCGCCCTGGACGATCACTGCGTCGGCACCCCACGAGGCGACCTTGACGGCATGTTTGGCCGCACCGATCGACGGGATCACGACGATGCCGTTGTCCTTGAGCTTCGCGATCAGTTCGGGTTTCGGGGCCAGCGCGAACGAGGCGACCTTGACGCCCTCTCGGATCAACAGGTCGATGCGTTCGGGGGCATCGGTCGCGTCGGCACGCATGTTCACACCGAATGGCTTGTCCGTCAACGATTTCGTCTTCGCGATGGCCGCCTCGAGTTCCGCGAACGTCATCGTGGCCGACGCCAGGATGCCCAGCCCGCCGGCGTTCGAGGTTGCCGAGGTCAGCGACGGTCCGGACACCCATCCCATGCCGGTCTGGACGATCGGGTACTCGATGCCGACGAGCTCGGTGAACGACGTCGACAGTCCGGCGGCGCGCGCGGGACTCGGTTGTGCGCTGGTGGGACCGCTCATCGGACTTCCTTGTTGCGGACGCCCTTCGGGTCGAGGACGTCCCGGATCAGACCGAGCTCCTCTGCCGTCGGCCGGCGCGTTTCGGGTGCGTCGGCAAGGCCTTCGACCTCGAAGCCGGTGTTCTCGGCGACCTCGTCGGCGCCGACCCCGGGATGCAGGGACAGGGCCCGCATGGTGTGGCCTGGTCCGCCGAAGTCGAAGACGCCGAGGTTGGTGACCACGCGATGGATGTTCAGGTCGTCGAAGGCCGGGTTCTCCGGATCAACCTTGTCGAAACCGACGCCCGACACGATGTCGACGGACTCGCCGAAGACGCGCGCGGTGTGGCGGGCCACCCAGTAGCTGGTGGGGTGGTTGATGGTGTTGCCGGGCGCGCCACGCACACCGAACATCTGACGAGTGGGGTGCTGCAACGGACCGAACGCCGACAGGTTCTGATTGCCGTGCCGGTCGATCTGGTTGGCGCCCATGACAACATGGCGCCGACCCGATGCCACGACGTCGAACACCTTGCGGAACGGCATCCACCCCTCGATCGGCCCGGTCTTCCCGATCGGCGGGGTGTCGGCGAGGATCAGCGCCTCGCCGTCGGTGATCAGCAGGTCGGGTTCGGTGGTGAGACGCGCGAGCCGGGCGCCGAGCAGGGGGGTGGGCGCCATCGGCGAGGCCATGATCTCGCCGGCGCCGGCGAAGATGTCGGCGCAGGAGATCACGCAGTACTCGGCGCGGGTGGGTTCATCCGTACCGGACGATTCACCGGGCGTGGTCGCGGTTTCGGCGGTGCTCACTGTCCGGTCTCCTTCTGCTCGTCCTGCCAGGCGGTCACTTCTCGCTGGTAGGTTTGTTCGTCGACCTGGAGGAATCGGCGCGAGAACGCGTCCCAGGTCTCGGGCTCCTTCGCCGACGCCACATAGAACTGCTGGAACTTCTCGTCCCGGCCGTACTCCCCGGCAAACGTGAAGTGAGCGCCATTGGGCGCGTGGACGACGCGGTCGACGGCCATTCGGTTCAGCAGAAGACGTTGGTGTGGGACGGTTTTGACGAGCACCTCGGTGGAGACGATCTGATCGGCCTCGAGATAGCGACGTTCGGCGGCCGCGCAGTAGAGGTCGTCGAAGTACGGGTCGACCCCGGTGTAGGCGGCATTGCCGTGGGCATCGGCCAGATCCAGGTGCACGAAGGCGGCGTCGAGCTTCAGTGCCGGCATGGCCACCAGCGTCTGCGTCCGGCCGTCGGCGTCGGGATAGGGCGAGGTGACGGTCTTCAGCTCACCCTCCCAGAAGTTGAGGACGTCCGAGCCGAGGCCGGCACGAATGGGCAGGAACGGCACGCGTGCGGCGGCTGCTTCGAGGCCGCATTTCACCATGCCCTCGTCCATCTCGCGTACCTCGATCTCGCCGTTGGTGCGCGCCTTGGCGAACCACGGATCGTAGAACGGAGCCGAGTCGAGCGAGACGAAGCCGTAGTACGCGCGGCGCACCTTCCCTGCCGCGCAGAGCAATCCGAGGTCGGGGCCACCGTAGGTCACCACGGTGAGGTCCTTGACTTCGGAGCGGGCGAGCGCACGGACCAACGCCATCGGCTTGCGGCGCGAACCCCATCCGCCGATGCCGATGGTCATGCCGTCGCGTAGCTCGGCGATGACGTCGTCGAAAGTGCTTGTCTTGTCGGTGGGCATGTCAGGCACGTCCTCCATCCGAGGCGGAATTCGCGGCAAGTGGTTTGCCGGTCGACACGAACGCGTCGCGGTGCTCATCGGCGACGCCGGCCAGGTTCAACTCGAAGGTGTACCCCTGCTCGAGGCGGTAACTCGCCTTGACGTCGACGGGGTCGATGTTGTTGATCGCCTCCTTGGCTGCGCGGATCACGCGAGTGTCCTTGGCGGCGATGGCCTCTGCGACCTCGAGTGCCGCGTCGAGCAGTTCCTCGCGGGGCACGACCCGGTGGACCGAACCGAAGTGCTCGAGTTGCCGGGCGGTGACGTTCTTGGCGGTGAAGTAGAGGGTGCGCATCATGTGTTGTGGCACGAGCCGCGCGAGATGGGTTGCGGCGCCGAGTGCTCCGCGGTCCACCTCGGGTAGTCCGAAGACGGCGTCGTCGGAGGCCACGATGACGTCGGCATTGCCGACGAGGCCGATGCCGCCGCCCACGCAGAACCCGTTGACGGCGACGACGACGGGGACGGCGCAGTCGTAGACGGCACTGAAGGCGGCGGCGCATCCGCGGTTGGCGCCGATCAGGGCGTCGAAGCCGTCGGTCGCCTGCATCTCCTTGATGTCGACGCCCGCGTTGAAGCCCCGACCTTCTGCGCGGAGCACCACCACGTGGGTGGAGGGGTCCCGGCCGGCGGCGGTGATGGCGTCGCCGAGTTCGAACCATGCGGCCGATGGCAGCGCGTTGACCGGCGGATAGTCGACGGTGACGGTCACGATCCCGGTATCGGAACGTGTCGTGGTGATCGGCACGCGGGCTCCTCTCATGGGGCGGTCCGGACAGTCCGAGGGGACTGCGGAAGCGCACCAAGCAAGTGCTTGGTTGTTTGGTAGGGTAGCACCCATGCAGACGCAGTCACAGGTCGAGCTGGGCCTGGTCGGGAAGGTCATCCTGGTCACGGGCGGGGCGCGCGGGGTGGGTGCCGGGATCACCCGCGTCCTGGGTTCGCTCGGCGCCCGTCCGGTGATCTGTGGTCGCAACGCCGACAATCTCGCCGACGACCTCCGCGATCTCGATTTCGTGTCCTGCGATGTCCGCGACGCGGATGCGGTCGTGGCGATGATGGACGACATCATCGGGCGGGCCGGACGCATCGACGGTGTCGTGAACAATGCCGGCGGCTCCCCGTTCGCGCTGGCCGCCGACGCGTCGGTCCGGTTCGCGAGCAAGATCGTCGACCTCAATCTGCTCGCCCCGCTCGCCGTGGCCCGCGCGGCCAACGCGGTGATGCAGACGCAGCCGGATGGCGGTGGCATCGTGAACATCTCGAGCGTGAGCGGCCACCGGCCGTCACCCGGCACCTCGGCCTACGGTGCGGCGAAGGCCGGACTCGACAACCTGATGAGCTCGCTCGCCGTCGAGTGGGCGCCGCGGGTGCGGGTGAACTCGGTCGTGGCCGGCCCGGTCGTCACCGAACAGTCCCACCTGCACTACGGCGACGACGCCGGTGTGGCAGCCGTCGGCGAGACCATCCCGATGGGGCGGATGGCCACTCCCGCCGATGTCGGCAACGCGGTCGCCTTTCTCTTGTCACCGCTTGCCGGCTACATCACCGGGTCGACGCTGACCGTCCACGGCGGTGGCGAGAAGCCGGCATTCCTCGACGCCGCCACGGCCGGTAACGCAGTCTGAGACCCGGTGTGCGGTTCGGGGCCGCAGACACTTCGGAAAGGAAGAACATCAGTGACCAGCAAGTTGAATGAGGGTCGTGTCGTCATCGTGACCGGTGCCGGCCAGGGCATCGGACGCGCCCACGCCCTCGCGTTCGCCGCCGACGGCGCGAAGGTCGTCGTCAACGACTACGCCGAGGACCCCGCGAGTGAGGTCGTCGACGAAATCGTCGCCGCCGGCGGGCAGGCAGTCGCGTCGGTGGGCGACGTCGCGGACTGGGATTCGGGTGCGGCCATGGTCGAGACCGCACTCTCCGCGTTCGGACGCCTCGACGTACTGGTCAACAACGCGGGTTTCGTGCGCGACCGGATGCTGGTCTCGCTGTCGGAGGACGAGTGGGATGCGGTCGTCCGCGTACATCTCAAAGGGCACTTCGTCGGTCTGCGGCACGCAGCCGCGCACTGGCGTGCCCAGGCGAAGGCCGGCGACGTTCCGCAGGCGCGCATCATCAACACGAGTTCCGGTGCGGGACTCTACGGTTCGGTGGGGCAGGGCAACTACGTCGCGGCGAAGGCCGGCATCGCGGCTCTGACGATCCAGGCGGCCGCGGAACTGGGGTCGTATGGTGTGACCGTGAACGCGATCGCTCCGGCCGCCCGTACCCAGATGACCATGGGTGCCGGTGAGGCGATGGCCGCTCAGATGGCGGCGCCCGCCGACGGTTCCTTCGACACGATGGATCCGGCGAACGTCTCGCCCCTCGTGGTCTGGCTGGGTTCGCCCGCGGCGGGCTCGGTGACCGGCCGGGTGTTCGAAGTCGAGGGCGGCAAGATCTCGATCACCGATGGATGGCAGCGAAGCATCGAGCGGGACAAGGGCTCTCGGTGGGAGGCCGGCGAGCTCGGCCCGGTGATCGAGGAGATCCTGGCCAAGGCGCCGGTACCGATGCCGGTGTACGGCGCGCGATGACCTCGCCCCGAGATCCCTCGGCCGAGCGGATGGCCGCGGCGCGCGCTTATGTGGACGCCTTGGTGAGTCACGATCCGTCCGCGGTCGTCCTGCACCCGGACTGCACCCGCGTGGAGTTCGGTGTGCGGACCGGGCGCGACGGCGACCACATCGCCCGCAGCCTCGCGCGTGGCCCGCAATTCCGCCTCATCCACCGGATCTCGGACTTCACCGCCACGGTGGACGGGCACAGCGTCACCACGCGCTACATCGTCCACGTCCGACCCAAGACCCTTCGGCTGGGTGCCACCGTGTCCGAGACCTTCGTGGTCGACGAGGACAACCGGATCCGCGCGATCGTCGCCCACTTCGGCCTCCCGCGGCCCCAACGGGCCTGACCGTCCGGCACGCCACCAACAGACGAACCCACCACCCCGAACGGGCGGTGGGTTCGTCGACTGTAGGTGGACCGTCAGGCGCTGGGCGCGCGGACGACCATCGGCACGCCGGGGAAGTACGCCGCCATCTCCGAACGGGACTTGCGTAGCGCTGCGGTGCCGTACCCCGACTTGCGGAACTGCGGGTGGATCCAGATGCGCAGGTCGATCTCGCCGTCCTTCAGTTCGCCGAACACGAAGCCGACCTTCGACTCGCCCTCGACGGCGACCAGCCAGACGGCCTCCTCGGCGTCGACCCGGGCGGTGGCGGCATCGATCTCGGCCGCGACATCGCCGGCGGGAGCGCCCGAACCGTCGCCGGCGGTGCCGATCTCGTTGGTGCGCGCCGAGAACAGTTCGGCGTCGGCGGACGGGTCGAACGGACGGAGATCAAGGGTGTCCCCACTGCTGGCCGGACGTTCGGCGAGCGTGAAGGTGAGGGCGCTGTTGAGGTCGTCGAGTTCGGCCTGGTTCTTGCGGCGGTCGTCCTTGGTGAGCTGGTCGAGCTTCATGTCGAGGATGGCCTCGGCGCCGAGCTTGGATTTGCCGAGCAGGTCGACGATCGCGGTGACGGCCTCGTCATGATTCTCGGCGTCGACGATGGCATCGAGGACCTCGTGGCGGTGCTCGAGGGCGGTCAGCAGGGCGTCGGCGATGTCACGCCGGGTGGTGGCGAGGTCGAGATCAGTCATGGTTCGATCCTAGGTCACCACCCCTCGCCGGTGGCGGACTTCAGATTCGCGGAAGGCGCATCCGCAAGGGAATGTTAGAACACGTTCTCGTGTCTCATAGTGCGGTTTTGGTGGGGATTCTTCCCTAGAGCTGTAACACGTCCTAGTCTGGTGGTCATGACGAACGAGGGTACGACGACAGCACCGGCCGACTTCGATCACCTGCGCGGGGGCACGCACATGGGCGACCTGATGGTCGCGGCGCTGCGGCGGCACGCCGACCGCACCGTACTGTCGCTCGGCGACACGGAGATGACCGGCGGTGAGATGGCCGCGTCGATCAGTCGGTACATCCAGGCGTTCGAGGGGTTGGGGGCTGGTACGGGAACCGCGGTCGGCCTGCTCGCGCTGAATCGGCCCGAGGTGCTGTTCGTGATCGGCGCCGGCCAGACGCAGGGATGGCGCCGCACCGCACTGCATCCCCTGGGCTCACTCGACGACCACGCGTATGTGCTCTCCGACGCCGGCGTGTCGACTCTCATCATCGACCCGGTGCCCATGTTCGTCGAGCGGGCCGCGGCACTGCTCGAACGGGTTCCCGGTCTCAAGCAGGTGCTGACGCTCGGACCGGTGCCGGAGCAACTCGCCGCCCACGCGCGGGACGTGATCGCCGAAGCCGACAACTTCGAGCCGAAGCCCCTTGTCGCCGCGCATCTCTCACCCGACCACGTCGTCTCCATCACCTACACCGGCGGCACCACCGGCAAGCCGAAGGGCGTCATCGGGACAGCCCGCGCGATGTCGACGATGACGCAGATCCAGCTCGCCGAATGGGAATGGCCCGAACACCCGCGGTTCCTGCTCTGCACGCCCCTCTCGCACGCCGGCGCCGCCTTCTTCGTCCCCACCCTCATGAAGGGCGGGTCGATGGTGGTCCTGTCCAAATTCGACCCGGCCGAGGTGCTCCGCACGATCGAGGAGCAGAAGATCACCGCGACCATGCTGGTGCCCTCGATGCTGTACGCACTGATGGATCACCCGGACTCCAAGACGCGCGATCTGTCCTCGCTGGAGACCGTGTATTACGGTGCGTCGCCGATCAATCCGGTCCGGCTGGCCGAGGCCATCGAACGCTTCGGTCCGATCTTCGCGCAGTACTACGGTCAGTCCGAGGCGCCGATGGTCATCAGTTACCTGGCGAAGGGTGACCATCCGGGTCCCGGTGAGGACCAGCGTCGGCTGAGCAGCTGCGGACGGCCGTCGGCCTTCCTGCGTACCGCCCTGCTCGGGCCCGACGACAAGCCCGTCCCGCAGGGCGAACCCGGCGAGATCTGCGTCGCGGGACCACTTCTCGCCGGCGGGTACCTGGGCCTCCCCGAACAGACCGCGGACACCTTCCGCGACGGCTGGCTGCGCACCGGCGACGTGGCCCGCGAGGACGAGGACGGATTCTGGTTCATCGTCGACCGCACCAAGGACATGATCGTCACCGGTGGCTTCAATGTGTTCCCGCGCGAGGTCGAGGACGTCGTCGCCGAACACCCGGCAGTGGGTCAGGTCGGCGTGATCGGTGTCCCGGACGACAAGTGGGGCGAGGCGGTCACCGCGATCGTGGTGCTGCGCAACGATGCCGACGCCGACGACGCGGCGAAGGACCGGATCACCGCCGAGATCCAGCAGTCCGTGAAAGACCGCAAGGGTGCGGTGCAGTCACCCAAGCGGGTGATCTTCGCCGATGCCCTGCCACTGACCGCGCTCGGCAAGCCGGACAAGAAGGCGCTGCGGTCCCAGTACTGGGCCGACTCCGACCGCGGCGTCGGCTAGATCCCCTCTGCTCCCTAATCCGAAAGAAACGACCTGCCCCCTGCTCCCTGAGGAGCGCCCGGAGCTTGCGGAGGGCGCGTCACGAAGGGTCTTCGCAACCGGCTCACCAGGACCCTTCGTGACGGCTCCGCAAGCTCCGGCCTCCTCAGGGAGCGGAGGTTCTTTCGTTGTCCACGACGGCCGCCTGGCCGCAGATACTGAGGTGTGAGGAGCGTTAGCCGCCGGGCCGAGCAAGCGACGAAGGAGCGCATCGAGGTCGACGAGCCACGAAGGGCCTGGTGAGACAGGTTGCGGAGCCCTTCGTGGCTCGCTTCGCTCGCACCTCAGGGAGCACAGGGGGAGCGCATTGCTCGCACCTTGGGGAGCACAGGGGGAGCGCATTGTCGCTCCTCAACTGACCCGCCCGGGCGGGTCACAGGTCGCAGCAGTCGCAACAATCGCAGCAGTCGCAGCAGTCGCAGTCGTCGCAGACCGCGTCCTTGTACCTGTCGGTGAAGTGATTCCAGTGGTCGACGCAGCAGGCCTTGCCGAAGCACGAGACACCGATGAACGGCAGAATCCGTTCGTGGAACGATCGATTCGGTTTGAAGGGTGGCGGGTACGGCCACTCGGTCGGATAGCCGAACGGCCGGTGCGGCGGCCACTGGGTGCGCGAGTCGGCGACCACCGAAGGGGCCTCGGCGTGCGGGTGCATGCGCTTGTGGATCGCGTGGCGCAGTCCGTCGAGCAACACCACCCGTAGGAGTCGGTCGTCGACGAGATCGAGGTCGGCGTAGCGGGTCCGGATCGCGGAGGCGAGTCGCCGGCACTGCTCGAGCGCGGTCTCCGGAGACGTTCCGGTGGACCGGAGTGGGTTGTACCGTCCCTGCTCGGCGTCGGAGTCATAGTCGTCGACCGCGTCCAGGAGGTGCGCGATCCGACCGAAATCGGCCCCGATGTCGGAGAGCGCGGCCTCGTTGCGGGGTGCGTCGGCGAGTATCGCCGACGCGGAGAAGACCTGTGCCGCAGCCACTGCCGACGCCTGGGTGAGGTCGTCGAGGACGACGCTCGTCGACTCGATCTCGGCTTGACGCGTGAGCGTCGTCATCATGCCGTCCACATCGAGACGTCGGGCAACCTCGGTGTCGGCCGCGGCATTCCGGCGCAGGTGGCTCCCGGCATAGTCGGCGAGCTTCGCGCGTACCGGCCGACGGGGCGCCAGCGCGTGTCGCTGCTCGTTGCCGACGTCGGCCGCCTTCGCTGCGGCGAGGGTGAGGGAGGCGGTCGCGGCGAGGCGGACACCCGGTTCGTCGGCGGACACGACTGTCGCCGTGCGCATTCCGCGTAGGGGACACCGACCGGCCTCGGTGGAGGCGCACTCCGCCGCCGACTGGGCCGCGGTGAGGATCGAGACCATCACCGCATCGGTGTTGACCGTCAACCTGCTCGACTGGCCGTGGTTGTCGCGTAGCGACAGACAGACCCCGCACAGGTGGGAGCGCCACTGGTCCATCAGGTCGTCGTCGAGTGCGTGCCGACATGGAGTGAGAACCCCGAACATTCGAGAATCAGACCACAGGCGGGGGGACCTCGCCAGGGGATTCATTCGTTCGGTGCAGGCGGCCCGATGTGCTCGCCTAGTCGCCGCCGACAACGCGGGCGCGGGCTACGAGCGTGGTTCGGAGCCATTCCGGCTCGCAGACCACGAAGTCGTGGTCGAACATCGACGCCCATAACGCGCGCGTGGCGTGGCGACGGTCGGCGAACCGGAGTCCGAGCCGGCATCGTCCTTCTGGTGGCCGGTCGAGATATGTTGCGGCGGCGATCGACTCGATCTGCTCGGCATCGTCGACCGAGCAGTCGATCACCACGTCGACGGGTTCGAAGGAGCGTCGGAACGCGTCACGATGCCGCTCCCAGATCTCGCCGAGGTCGACGTCCTCGGACCGGTGCGCCGGTTCGTCGAGGACGTCCACGTCGCTCATCCGGGAGACGCGGTACATGCGTTCCGCCGAGCCGGCGCCGTCGTGCGACGTGCTGCCGCGCGACGAGGTGGCGACGAGGTACCAGGTCTCGCCCGCCACGATGAGTCCGATCGGGTCGAGGACGTGCTCGCGCGGGGTGTGCGCACCCCGGCTGCGGTAACTCACACGGATCCGTCGGCCCTCGAACACGGCGAGTTGTACGGCCTGGAGGCCGTCGAGGATCTCCGGGGTTCTGACGAAACCCTCCGGACGGACCAGAATCCGCTGCGCGGCGCGCACGGCATGACTCCGATGCGCCTCGGGCAGGGCGGCGGTCACCTTGCGCATGGCGCTGGTGAACGCGGGGGAGTCGACCCGTCCGGTACCGGCGAGCAACGACGTGGCCTCGTCGACGGTCAGTCCGGTGAGATCGGTGCGATACCCCGGTAACAACGCGAAGCCGCCGTGTCGGCCGCGCTCGGCGTAGACCGGCACGCCGGACAGCGACAGCGCGTCGATGTCGCGGAGCACGGTTCGTTCGGAGACCCCGAGCTCGGCGGCCAATACGGCGGCGGTCACCCGCTCGTGCTTCTTCAGCACCATCAGCAGGGCGATGAGACGTTCGGCGCGCACGATCATGATTCTCTCCCGAATACATGACAGGAGATGTCGTGTATCGCGGATTCACTGGTGGCAGACCGACCAACCACCAGGAGAGGACGTCATCATGACCGCAACCACACCAGAGGCCGTTCCCGCCCCAGCCGCACCCGTCGACCCCCGTCCCGCATTCCGAGTGGCAACTGGTTGGGTCACCGCACTGCTGACCGGGATCGCCGACGATCAGCTGGATGCGCCCACTCCCTGCGAGGACTTCGACGTCCGGACACTCTCGGCGCACGTCGTGGCGACCGCCGAGCGTGCCCGGGCACTCGCCGACGGACTCGACGTCCGAACGATGCGGACGATCGCCGAGCAGCACGACGCTGCCACCTACTCCGCACTGGTCGAGGCCGCCCTGGAGGGATGGTCCGATGATGCGTCGCTGACCCGCATGGTCCAGGTGCCGTGGGGTGAGGTACCCGGCGCGGGCGCGCTCTGGGGCTATGTCAGCGAGACCCTCGTGCACGGCTGGGACCTCGCCGTTGCCACCGGGCAACCCGCGGAAGCAGATCCCGCGACGGCCGAGGCGACGCTCGCGGTCGCGCAGCAGTTCATCCCGGCCGAGATCCGCACCGACCCCAACGTGCCGTTCGGCGTCGTCGTCGAACCCCGGCCCGGCGCCGGACCCACTGAGCGACTGGCCAACTGGACCGGCCGGGACCCCGCGGGCTGGTCCCCGGCTTCGTGATCCGAAAGAAGCGAACCCCATGGTTCCCTGAGCCCCCTTCTCCCTGAGGAGCGTCCGGAGCTTGCGGAGGGCGCGTCACGAAGGGTCTTGGCGACCGAGGGTGCGAGCGTGACGGCCCCCTGCTCCCTGAGGTGCGAGCGAAGCGAGCCACGAAGGGTCTGGTGAGATGCCCTGCCGCCCTTCGTGGCTCGTCGCTATCGCTCCTCACACCTCAGGGAGCGGAGGATCTTGCGCTCCTCGCACCTTAGGGAGCGGAGGATGTTGCACCTCGGGAGAGCAGAAGGTGTTGAGCGATCAGCGGGCCGGCTCGCAGATGACCACCGGGATCGTTCGTTCCGTCCAGGCGGCGTAGGTGTCGTAGTCGGCGTAGGTGTCGACGAGATCGGGCCAGAGCTCGGCGCGCTCGGCATCGGTGGCGGTGCGCGCCACGAGGTCGTGCTTCTCCTTGCCGATCTGGATGGTGACCTGCGGGTTGTCCCGGAGATTGAGGTACCAGGCGGGGTTCTTCGCCGAGCCGCCCTGGGAGGCGACCACGACGAAGGAGTCCCCGCGCCGCAGGTAGATAAGCGGCGCGGTGCGCGGCTGTCCCGACTTGCGCCCGATGGTGGTCAGCAAGCACACCGGCGCGGGCTTGCGCAGACCCGCACCGACCCGCCAGGTGCCCCCGACACGACCACCGGTGGCCTTGTACAGCGCGGTGTTCGCCTTCGACCCCAGTTTGATGATCTTGCTGACGATCGGCGAATCCAGTTGCGCGGGCTTGTTGTTCGGGTCGAGTGCGGGCATCAGATGCGCTCGATGATGGTGCCGGTGGCCATGGCGCCGCCGGCGCACATCGTGACCAGCGCGGTCTGACCGTCCCGACGCTCCAGTTCGTGCAGCGCGGTGGTGATCAGGCGAGAGCCGGTGCTGCCCACGGGGTGTCCCAGGGCGATGGCACCGCCGTTCACGTTGACCTTGTCCAGGTCGGCGCCGTGGACCTGGGCCCAGCTGAGTACCACGGACGCGAACGCCTCGTTGATCTCGACGATGTCGATGTCGGACAACGACATTCCCGACTTGGCCAGGACGCGCTCGGTCGCCTGGACCGGACCGTCGAGGTGGAAGGACGGCTCCGCGCCGACGAGCGCCTGCGCCTTGATGCGTGCGCGCGGTGTCAGGCCCAGCTCGCGTGCCCGGGACTCGTCCATGATGAGCACGGCGGCCGCGCCGTCGGAGATCTGTGACGACGTTCCAGCGGTGTGGATACCGCCCTCGAGAACGGGTTTGAGCGCGGACAGGGATTCGAGCGTGGTGTCGCGCAGACCCTGGTCACGGCTGACGTCGAGGATGTTCCCGGTCAGTTCGCCTTCTTTGGTGCGCTCGGGCGCCTTGAGGCTCAGGACCTCGCGGTCGAATCGACCCTCGTCCCATGCCTTACGGGCGTTGCGTTGACTGCGCTCGCCGAGCGCGTCGATGTCGGCGCGCGTGATACCGCGGCGTTTGGCGATCCGTTCGGCGGCCTCGAACTGGTTCGGCATGTCGACGTCCCACGAATCCGCGTGATACGGACCGGCATTGGTGCCGACGTTCGCGCCGAGCGGAACGACCGACATCGTCTCCACTCCGCAGGCGACGCCGATGTCGATCGCGTCGGAGGCGATGAGCCCGGCGATCAGATGGTTGGCCTGCTGCGCCGAACCGCACTGCGCGTCGATGGTGGTGGCTCCGGTCGCCTCCGGCAGACCCGCGGACAGCCAGGCCTTGCGCGTGATGTTGCCGGCCTGGGCGCCTGCCTGGGTCACGCAGCCGCCGATCGCCTGCTCGACGAGGGCGGGGTCGAGGCCCGCTTTCTCGAGGAGGCCGCGTTGGGTGATGCCGAGCAACTCCTCGGCGTGCAGGCCCGAGAGCCAACCGTTGCGCTTGCCGATCGGCGTGCGCGCCGCTTCTACGATGACGGGAACGCCCATCGCCACTCCTTCGTTCGTACCGGTGAACCCGGATGTCCACGGATGAGGCCCGACGGTCCGTCGAGGCCGCTGTGATCACGCTAGAACACGTTCTATGTTTGCGTCTACGCTGGGGTGGATGACGCGGGCAGGGCGGCCCACTCGACGGGTGTTCGACGCCATGCGTCGACGCTGCACGGCGACGAACGCGAATGAATCTGTGAGGGAAGATCGCAGGTCGGATACCGGGTCGGGAACAAAACTAGAACAAGTTCTCGTCTGAGAGTGTCGTATGCGTCACAGTGTGCTTCAATATGATTGAAACAGGTTCTAAATCTCACAGCGAGGTGGTGTGACGTGACCCAGGCCCAGAGCGCCCCGATCGGCAGCGAGCCGACCCCGGCGGATTCTGCGCGCACGAGCCCTTCCGACGTAGTCGCGAAGTGCCCGTTCATGGAGCAGGAGGGGTGGGACTTCACCAACCCCGATCTGCTCGAGCAGGGAATCCCCGTGAAGGAGTTCGCGCAACTGCGCAAGACCGCGCCGGTCTGGTGGAATGCCCAGGCGCCCGGCAAGGGCGGTGGTTTCCACGACGGCGGGTACTGGGTGATCTCCAAGCACGCCCATGTCCGCGAGATCTCCAAGAACAACGAGGACTGGGAAACCAACGCCAACGGCGTCATCATGCGTTTCGAAGACGACATGACCGCCGATCAGATCGAGATCACCAAGGCGTTGCTGATCAACCACGATCCGCCGGAGCACACCCGCCTGCGCAAGCTGGTCTCCAAGTTGTTCACGCCGCGCGCCGTGCATTCACTCGAGGAGAAGCTCGACGACGCCGCCCGCGACATCGTCGCCAAGGCCGCGGAGAAGGGCAGCGGTGACTTCGTCAAAGACGTGGCCGTCGACCTGCCGCTGCTGGCCATCGCTGACCTCCTCGGCGTGCCGGAGGTGGATCGGGAGAAGCTGTTCGACTGGTCGAACTCGATGATGAACGCCGACGACCCGGATTACACGACGGATCCGCAGCAGGCCAACGCCGAGATCCTCGGCTACGGCTACACGATGGCCGAGGAGAAGCGTAAGAATCCCGGCGAGGACATCGTCACCACGCTGGTGAACGCCGACATCGACGGGCAGTCGCTCGACGAGACCGAGTTCGGGTTCTTCTTCATCCTGCTGACCGTCGCCGGCAACGAGACCACCCGCAACGCCATCAGCCACGGGATGAATGCCTTCCTGGACAACCCCGATCAGTGGGAACTGTTCAAGAAGGAGCGCCCGGCGACCGCGGTCGACGAGATCGTGCGGTGGGCGACCCCGGTCAACTGCTTCCAGCGGACGGCCAAGCGCGACACGCAGATCGGCGGCGTCGACATCGCCAAGGGTGAGCGCGTCGGCATGTTCTACGGTTCGGCGAACTACGACGAGGACGTTTTCGACGATCCGTTCTCGTTCAACATCATGCGCGATCCCAACCCGCACGTCGGGTTCGGCGGCAACGGTGCGCACTTCTGCGTCGGTGCGAACCTCGCGCGGATGGAGATCAACCTGATGTTCAACGCGCTCGCCGACATGGTGCCCGACATCACCAAACTCGACGCACCGCGCCGTCTGCGCCACGGCTGGATCAACGGCGTCAAGGAACTCCGCGTCGACTACGGCACCAAGTGACCGCAGCAGAGCAGACACCGGCCTACCTCGGCATCGACCGGGAGAACCATCCCGCAGTCGTGGCGGGGCGTCGTTCGCGTGAGTTCGTGGAGTCCAGGGACAAACAGGCCTGGATCGACAACTTCGCGGCAGACGCCACGGTCGAGGACCCGGTCGGCCCGTCGATGTTCGACCCGGACGGCGTCGGATTCCGCGGGCACGAGCAGATCTCGGAGTTTTGGGACAAATCGATCGGGACGACCGAGAGCATCGAGTTCCGCTTCGACGAGGAGATCATCTGCGGGAACGAGGTCGCCTACATCGGCAGCATCGTCACCCACATCGCCGGCCATGTCTCCGAGGCGCGCGGGGTGTTCACCTATCGCGCCGACGCCGACGGCAAGCTGTCGGCACTGCGCGCCTTCTGGGAAGTCGAGAGGACGATCAACTCGGTGCGCAAGGCCGGATAGTCGCAACACGAGCCGCCACGGGCGGGACAGGGTGCTCACCCTGTCCCGCCCGCGGTCGTTTGTGGGCCGGGTTCTCCCATCCGTCGTTACAGCGCGTCGGCCGGGCCCGAAGATGGGGTGACAGGTTCACCGACGCCCCCACGGCGTCGTCGACGGAGGGGGAGCGACTCGGAGTCCGGCGCGGTCGATCAGTTCGACGCGGTGTACCGCGAACACGTTGCGGGGGTCTGGCGCTACGTGCGGACCCGTGTGCCCGGGGCCGCCGACGCCGACGACGTGACCGCGGAGGTCTTCGTGAAGGCGATGCGCTCGTGGGACCGGTTCGACGACCGGCGCGACAGCGTCGGCGCCTGGCTGATCGGGATCGCGCGGCATGTCGTCGCGGACTGGTGGGCCCGGCGATCCCGCGAGGTGCCGGTCGCCGAGGTCGACCTCGGCGACGCGGGGGTGTCCGTTTACGACGGCGATCCCGAGACCGCGATGCTGCGGGCCGCCGCGGCCGACGATGTGCGCAGCCGGTTGTGGGTTCTGACGGCGCGCGAGCGGGAAGCCGTGACCCTGCGATTCGCCACCGAACTCACCTCCGACGAGATCGGCGCGGCGATGGGGATCTCGGCGACGGCCGCACGGATGCTCGTCTATCGCGGGGTGGCGAAGTTGAGGGAGGTGATGCCGAGGTGACGCCTCACGATCCGAGTGAACAGTTCGACCCCGTGGACATCGCTGCGGCCGAACGACTCGATGACGCGATATCGGCAGTTCTCGACGGGCGCGACGTCCCGAATGCTCCGGACCCGGAACTCGAGTTGCTCGCCGGTGGCTTGCGGCCCGACCCGCCCGCGTCGACCTACGTTTCGGTCGACCGGATACTGCATCCTGCGCCTGCCGGTCGTCGGAGAAGACGGTGGTCGGCGGCGCAGGTGGCCGCGGCCGCGCTCGGCGCGATCCTGATCATCCATGGCGTCGGGAACATGATTGCCGGCGAGTGGATCTCGGCGTCGCTCGGCGAGCCGTTCAACCAGCACGCGATGGTCGACGGCGGATTGGCGTTCATCGCCGTCGGCGCGGCGATCGCGGTCGCCTCGACGCGTCGCCAGTGGCTACCCGTCGCCGTCATCGCGGGCGTGCCGCTCGGACTGGTGATGGGCGGACGCGGTCTCCACGAGATCGGCGTCTTCGCCTGGGGTGCGGTCGCCCACGGTGCGGTCGGTGTGGCTGCCCTGGTGCTGCTGGTCACATATGCGCTGGGGCGGCGTTACAGTTTTCGGCCGGATCGGGAAGGACGGGTATGAGAGCACTGCATCGAATCCGGAATTATGTACGCGCGATGCGGCGGGCCCGGCGTCATCGCACCGAACTCGTCGGCCACCTCGTTCGTCGGCCGCTGGTGGCGGGCGGGATCGCCGGGATGGAGAGCGCGATGCTGCTGTCCAACCGGATGGATCCGAAACTCAAAGAACTGGCCGAGCTCAAGGCCGCCGGCATGGTCAGTTGCGAGTTCTGCCTCGACATCGGCTCCGCGCTGGCGTCGGGCGCCGGAATCACCGAGCAGCAACTCCGCGATCTGCCGCGCTATGAGGAGTCGACGGCCTACACCGATCTGGAGAAACTCGTCATCGGCTACGCCGAGGCGATGACCCGTACGCCGGCTGTCGGCGACGATCTCGCGGACCTGCGCCGCCGGTTGGCCGAACACCTGTCGGAGACCCAGATCGTCGAACTCGCGATGACCGTGGCCTGGGAGAATCAGCGCGCGCGTCTCAACCAGTCGCTGGGTGTGCGACCCACGGGAATGGCCGACGGCCTCGCCTGCGCTGTCCCCGAACGCACTTCGTAGCATTCATGCGCACATATGGCGCATGAATGCCACGAAGTTCCGCTCAGTGCAGGGGCTTGTCGGCGCCGACGAGCCACATCGAGAAGTACTGCGAGCCACCGCCATAGGCGTGGCCCAGTGCCTTCCGGGCGTCCGGGACCTGGTGGTCTCCGGCTTTGCCCATGACCTGGATGGCGGCCTCGGCGAACCGGATCATGCCCGACGCCCCGATCGGGTTCGACGACAACACACCGCCGGACGCGTTGAGCGGGATGCGCCCGCCGATCTCGGTGTCGCCGGATTCGGTGAGCTTCCACCCCTCGCCCTCGGCCACGAATCCCAGGTTCTCCAGCCACATCGGCTCGAACCAGGAGAAGGGCACGTAGATCTCGGCGGCGTCGATCTCCTCCAGCGGGTTGCTGATGCCGCCGGCCTTCCACAACGCGGCCGCGGCATCGCGACCGGCCTGCGGGCTGACGACGTTGCGGTGCGCGTAGGACAGCGGCTCGGTGCGCATCGCGGTGGCATGGATCCACGCCACCGGATCGCCTGCGGCGATCGCGGCATCGGCGACATCCTCGCTGCCGATGACGACCGCGCAGGCCCCGTCCGACGACGGGCAGGTCTCGTCGTAACGGATCGGGTCCCAGAGCATCTGCGAGCTCATGACCTTCTCGACCGTCTGATCCGGTTGGTGCAGGTGCGCAAGCGGATTCAGCGCGCCGTTACGGCGATCCTTGGCGGCGACCATCGCCCCGATGTGCTCGGGCGCGCCGGACTGCCGGATGTAGGCGCGCACGTGCGGGGCGAAGAAGCCACCCGCGCCGGCGCCCACCGGCTTGGTGAACGGCACCGGGATCGACAGCGCCCACATCGCGTTGGACTCGGACTGCTTCTCCCAGGCGACGGCCAGGACCCGCTTGTGCACGCCCGCGAAGACCAGCGACGCGGCCACATTGGCCGTCGAACCGCCGACCGAACCCGCGGTGTGTACGCGGATGAGGCGTTTGCCGACAGCGCCGATGGCCTCGGCCATCGCGAGCTCCGGCATCATCGACCCCTCGAAGAGGTCCGGGGCCTTGCCGATGACGATCGCGTCGATGTCGTCGAGCGAGACCTTGGAGTCGATCAGCGCGGCGTCGATGGCCTCGCGGACCATGCCCGCCATCGTGACGTCGGATCGCTTCGCGACGTACCGTGTCTGCCCGGTGCCCAGCACCGCGGCACGATTGTTGTGTCCCATCAGTTCTCAGGCCCCCTCGTTGTTCTGGGCGCTCAGGGTGACCACCATGTTCTGTTGCAGCAGCGGGCCGCTCGAGGCGTGGGCGACCGCGGTGCCGGCGTTGCCGCCGAGGATCTCGTTGGCCGCGTACCCGATCCGCTGCAGACCCGCGGAGAACAGCGAGTTGCCGGCCAGCGAACCGCCGGACGGATTGATCCGCACCGAGTCGGGGAGTCCGAGCGCGTTGCGGACGATGATCTCCTGGTGCGTGTACGACGCGTTGATCTCGGCGACGTCGACCGCGCGGCTGCGGTCGCCGAAGGCGGTGTCGCCGGCCAGCTTCGTCGACGGTGAGACGGTGAGATCGCGTGCCCCGAAGTTGGGTGTGTCGATGCGGTGATCCCACCCGGTGACGAAGGCAGGGTTGGCCACCAGCTCGCGGGCCTTGCGCTCGCTGGCGATGACGACCGCTGCGGCGGCATCGGTGTACGGCGCGATGTCGTGCTGTCGCAGCGGGTTCGCGACGTACTCACGACCGAGCAGCTCGTCGACGGAACCGCCGAAGGTCCGAGCACCGACCGCGGCCATGTCGGCCTCGGTCCACACGCCCGCGTCGAGGCCGGCGCGAGCCTGCAGGGCGCCGAGCGACCGGGCATCCGGATGCAGCGGGGCGACGGTGTACGGATCGGTCTGCAGGGTGAGCGTCTGGTCGGCGTTGCCCGCGGTGGCCTTGCCGAATCCGTAGGCGAGGGCGAGATCGACCTCGCCCGTCGCGATCTTCACCCACGCCTCGTACAGCGCCCAGGCGCCGTCCATCTCGACGTGGGACTCGTTGATCGGCGGCATCGCACCGATCGAGTCGATCGCGGAGATGAACGAGAATGCCCGTCCGGCAAGGTAATCGGAGGAACCGCTGCACCAGAACTCGATGTCGGTGCGGGCGATGCCGAGCTCGGCGTAGAGCTTGTCGAAGCAGGGGATCAGCATCTCGACGCCGTTGGTGGTGCCGTGGGAGCCGGCGATGTTCGGGCTGTGCGCGAAGCCGATGATCGCGATCGGTGGCAGTGTCATCAGAGGTGGTCCTTATAGGTCTCGTACTCGGCGTCGGGCTCTCCGGTGGGCGCGAAGTGGCTGATGTTGCCGATCGAGTACTCCCATTCGTCCTCGGGGAGCCAGACGGCCTTGACGCGCATGCCCATCCGGACCTCGGAGGCCTCGCAGTCCAGGATCAGGTGCAGGAACGGGATGTTCGCCCCGTCGAGGAGCACGTAGGCCGCCACGTAGGGCGGCTTGATCCGCTGTCCCTGGAAGGGCACGTTGACGATGCAGAACGTGGTGACGATGCCGGTGTGGGCCAACTCGACGCGCTCGGATGCGGGTGAACCGTCGGCGGGGCTGACGCCGCGGGGCGGGAAGTACACGCGCCCCGCGTCGACTCCCGAACCGATGCGGGTGCCGATCAGCTTGCCCGCCTTCAGTCCTTCGAGGTACACGGACTCTTCCTCGTTGGCCGAGTGCGTGATCGCGGTGCTGACCGGGGTGGGGATGACGAGCAGCCCCGCCTCCGCGCCCTGGGGGGCGTCGGCGGTGTTGGCCGGAGCGGTGGCGGGTTCCTCGCCGGGGGCGAAGTACGCGATGTCGTCGATCCGGCCGATGCGCGCGGCGCCGAAGACGGCGTGGACCCGCAGGCCGGTCGACAGGTCGTCGGGCGAATCGGCCGAAACCGCGTGCAGCAGTGTGGTGTCCGCGCCGTCGAGACGGATCAGCGCCCACGCGAACGGCGTGTCCAACGGTTGGCCCGGCACCGGCTCGGGGTTCCACGTCCACGTGGTCACCGTGCCGACGGTCGACACCTCGACGAACTCGGTGGACTGGGTGCCGGTGACGGGGTCGAACTCGACCGGGGGAACCGACACCTTGCCGTCACTGCCCTTGGACCCGATGATCCGGCCATCGCGCAACGCGAGCGCGAACTGGCTCAGGACCGGGCCCAGCGACCGTGTGTAGTCGAAGGAGTTGGTCAGGGGAGCGGTCAGGATGGGGGACTTCGGCTCGGGCACCTCGGCGACGGGATTCGGGGCGGCCGGAGACGTTACGCTCATGCTCACATCTCGAGTAGAACACGTTCTAGTATTGGGCACAAGATGCATGTCAGGCCGTGGGAAGCGCGGCCCGGCGAGAAGGGGAGTGGTTGTGAAGCTCGGTCTGCAACTGGGGTACTGGGGTGCCGATCCGATTCGAGAAGCGCCGGAGTTGATCGCCACCGCGGAGGAATGCGGGTTCGACGCGGTCTTCACCGCCGAGTCGTGGGGCTCCGACGCGTACACGCCGCTCGCCTGGTGGGGCGCGGCGACCTCGCGCATCCGTCTGGGCACGGCGGTGGCCCAGCTGTCGGCGCGGCCGCCGACCTCCCTCGCCATGCACGCGCTGACCCTCGACCATCTCTCCGGCGGCCGGCACATCGTCGGGCTCGGGGTGTCGGGCCCGCAGGTGGTGGAGGGCTGGTACGGCGAACCGTTCGCAAAACCGTTGGCGCGCACGCGCGAGTACGTCCGTGTCGTCCGGGACGTGCTCGCCCGGGAGGACAAGGTGACCAACTCGGGTCCGCACTATCCGCTGCCGTACCCGGCCGCCGCGCCCGGGGCGACCGGGCTCGGCAAACCGCTCAAGCCGATCACGCATCCGCTGCGCGCCGACGTGCCGATCTGGCTCGGCGCGGAAGGGCCGAAGAACGTCGCGCAGACCGCCGAGATCGCCGACGGTTGGCTCGCCATCTTCTTCAGCCTCGGCCTCGCCGACCAGTACAACTCGTGGCTCGACGAGGGGTTCGCCCGGCCGGGGGCACGGCGTTCCCGGGACGACTTCGAGGTGGCCGCCACGGTCCAGGTCGTCATCACCGACGATGTGTCCGCGGCCATCGATCGCTACCGGCCGTCGACGGCGCTCTACGTCGGCGGAATGGGCGCCAAGGAGAAGAACTTCCATGCCGAGCTGTACAAGCGGATGGGTTACGCCGACGCCGTCGACGAGATCGTGAGCCTGTTCCTCAGCGGCAAGAAGGCCGAGGCGATGGCCGCGGTGCCCGACGAGATGGTCCGCGAGACGATGCTCGTCGGCACCGCGGACGAGGTGCGCTCTCAGATCAAGGAGTGGGAGGCGGCCGGCGTCACCATGCTCATGGTCACCGCCCGCGACACCGAGACGATCCGGGAACTCGCGACGTTGGTGTGACGACGCACCCGGTGTCGGTGTGTGCCGGAGGGGACACGGTATCGGTCATCCGCCGCGTGCGACCGTCTCCGGCGACAGCCGTAACCGGCGAACTCCGGCCGTGACCCGACATCGAACCATAGAATTTCTCGCGTGCAGCCAAGTCATCACGGTCCTCGTTGCGGGGACGCCGACCACGAACGGGGCGGCCTGCCGACGGGGCGAGAGAACAAAGTGCCCGACCGGATGCCGGCGGGCATGCAACGTATCGGCGACTTCCGCTTCTTCTACGAGGGCGAGAAGTGGGAGTGGTCCGATGAGGTCGCAGCCCTGCACGGTTATGCGCCGGGGGAGGTCGAACCGACCACCGCACTCATGCGCCGCCACAAGCACCCCGACGATCGAGCCCACTTCGACGCCGTGCTGGCCGAGATGCTCACCAATCACGCGCCGTTCTCGAGTCGGCACCGCATCGTCGACACGTCCGGGCGGGTCCGACCCCGGTCGCGGTCATCGCGCATTCCATCACCGACGCCACGGGGCGGGCCATCGGCACCGAGGGCTTCTACCTCGACCTGACCGACGCCGAGATGGCCGTGGTGCAACGGCGGGTCGACGACCAGGTACGAGCCTTCCGCGACAGCAGCGGCGTGATCGAGCAGGCGAAGGGCATGCTCATGCTGGTCTACGGAGTCAACGCCGACCGGGCGTTCGATGTGCTCCGGTGGCGCTCACAGCAGGAGAACGTGAAGATCCGCGCCGTCGCCGCAGCCCTCGTCGACGAGATCCAGGCGGGCATGACCATCGAAGAGCATCATCGTCGGCGTCTCGACGAGATCGTGCTGCGTCCACGCAGGTCGTCGGAGGATACGTCGGACGCCGTCCGCTGACCGGGGGCGTCGCGGAAGTCGCTGCGCGGCTGAACTGTCGGGTGCCGCTACTCCCCGGTGAACTCCGGCGTGCGCTTCTCGGCGAACGCGCGGGGTCCGACCTTCGCATCCTTCGACTTGAAGACCGAGATGCCGATCTTCGCATCGATCTCGAAGGCGTCGAGTTCGTGTAGGCCCTCGGTGTCGCGGATGGTCTTGAGGATGCCCTGTACCGCGAGCGGACCGTTGGCCGCGATCTTGCCGGCGAGTTCGAGTGCCTTGTCGAGAGCGGTCCCGTCGTCGACGACATGGCCGATCAGTCCGTATTCGAGCGCCTCGCGCGCGGTGACGTGGCGGCCGGTCAGCAGGATGTCGCACGCCACGGTGTACGGGATCTGCCGGACGAGTCGAACCGCGCTGCCACCCATCGGGTACAGGCCCCAACGGGCCTCGGAGACACCGAACTTCGCGCTCTCGCCGGCGACCCGGATGTCGGTGCCCTGCAAGATCTCGGTACCGCCGGCGATGGCGGGTCCCTCCACCGCGGCGATGAGCGGCTTGGTGAGACGGCGTCCCTTCAGCAGGGCCGGCAACGAGGCCGGATTCCACGCACCGGAGTCGACGGTGTCGCCGGGAGCGTTCTTGTTCATGCTCTTCAGGTCGGCGCCCGCGCAGAAGTACCCGCCGGCGCCGGTGAGGATGGCCACCCGGATGTCGGGATCGGCATCGACCTGGTCCCACGCCTCGGTCATGATCCGCATCATCTCCGTCGACAGCGCATTGCGCGCCTCCGGTCGGTTCATCGTCACGATCAGGATGTGCCCGCGCTTCTCGACGAGGCACTCGGGTGCCTTTTCGGTGACGGACTCGGCGGGGGTTGCTGTGGTCATCGCTGCACTCCGGTGTCGCTGTGCTCGGGTGGTGATCAGGTGATGGCGGCGGGCGCGTTTTGCCGCTTGCCCAGAACGATAACACGTTCTAATTTTGAACCCATGGCCTACACGATCGCCGACCTCATCGAGCATGCCGTCGACCTGGTTCCCGAGCGCGTCGCGCTCGAGTCGGGCGACCGCTCGCGCTCCTACGCCGACCTGGAGGCGCGTGCCAACGCCCTCGCCCACAAACTCCGGGAACTGGGCGTACAGCCGGGCGACCGAGTGGGTCTGTACAGCAGGAACACCATCGAGTCGGTCGAGGCGATGGTCGCCATCTTCAAGGCGCGCGCGGTGATGGTCAACGTCAACTACCGCTACGTCGAGGCCGAGTTGGAACACATCTTCACCGACTCCGGGATGAAGGTGCTGATCCACGAGCGGAGCTTCGCCGGTCGCGTGTGCAACACGTTGCCGAAAGCGCCCGATCTCGAGTACCGCGTCGTCATCGAGGACGGGTCGGACGAGGACCTGTGCTGCGCGGGCCACAGCGATGCGATCCGTTTCGAGGAGGCGATCGCGGCGTCGTCGACCGAACGCGACTTCGAGGAACGCAGCGACGACGACCTGTACATGCTCTACACCGGCGGCACCACCGGGAAGCCGAAGGGCGTGGTGTGGCGGCAGGAAGACGTGTGGCGCGTCCTCGGTGGTGGAATCGACTGGTACACCAGCGAACCCGTGCCCGACGAGTGGCATCTCGCCAAGACCGGTGCCGAGGGCGGGCAGCTCGTCCGGTACCCGATTCCGCCGTTCATCCACGGCGGCTCGCAGTGGGCGATCTTCCAGTCCCTCTTCGCCGGCGGAAAAGCGGTGGTGTACCCCGAGTTCAGCGGATCGTCGGCGTGGGACATCGTCGAACGGCACAAGGTCAACGTCGTGTTCATCACCGGAGATGCGATGGGGCGCCCCATGATCGAGGCGTTGGAGAGCGGCGGGGACCGTGACCTGTCGAGCGTGCTGTCGATCGCGTCGTCGGCCTGTCTGTTCTCACCGAGCGTCAAGGAACAGTTCCTCGACCGGTTCCCGAATTCGGTCATCATCGACGCGATCGGATCGTCGGAGACCGGCTTCGGCGGGATGGGCGTCGTCGCGAAGGACACGCCGCACACCGGCGGTCCGCGGGTGAAGGCGGACAAGGAGACCCACGTCCTGCGGGAGGACGGTACGCCGGTCGAGCCGGGCAGCGGCGAGGTCGGTGTGCTGGCGCGATCAGGCCACGTACCGCTGCGCTACCACAACGACCCGGAGAAGTCGGCGAAGACGTTCAAGGTCTTCGACGGCGTGCGCTACTCGCTGCCCGGCGACAACGCCGTCCTCGAGGCCGACGGCACGATCACCATGCTCGGCCGTGGGTCGGTGTCGATCAACACCGGCGGCGAGAAGGTCTTCCCCGAGGAGGTGGAGGGGGCGCTCAAGGCCCATCCGGACGTGTTCGACACCGTCGTGGTGGGTGTGGCCGACGACCGGTGGGGTCAGCGCGTCGCAGCGGTCATCGCCACTCGGGACGGTGCGCGTCCGTCGCTCACGAGTCTCAACGACGTTGTCCGAAAAGAGTTGGCGGGCTACAAGTGTCCGCGCAGCGTGTGGTTCGTGGACGAGATCAAGCGTTCTCCCGCAGGCAAACCCGACTATCGATGGGGAGCGTCGGTCACCACCGAACGTCCCGCCGACGAGGCGCAGTAGAGCGCCGGAAGCGAGCTGAAACATGCGTACTGAACTGGCCGAGAAGTTCGGCATCGAGTATCCGATCTTCGGATTCACCCCCAGCCAGGACGTGGCGGCGGCGATCAGCCGGGCCGGTGGCCTCGGTGTGCTGGGTTGTGTCCGCTTCAACGAGGCCGAGGAGCTCGACGAAGTCCTGGAGTGGATGCACGAGAACACCGACGGCAAACCGTTCGGCGTCGACGTGGTGATGCCCGCCAAGATCCCGACCGAGGGCTCGAAGATGGACCTCGACTCGATGATCCCGCCGGAGCACCGCGCGTTCGTCGAACGCACGCTCGACGATCTGGGTGTGCCCCCGCTCCCGGGTGGAGACCGGGTCGACGCCGGGGTGCTCGGCTGGTTGCACTCGGTCGCGCGCTCGCATGTCGACGTCGCGATGGAGCATCGTCGTAAGTACGGACAGATCAAGCTGATCGCCAACGCACTCGGCTCGCCGCCGGCCGACGTCATCCAGACCGCGCACGACAACGGCGTCCTGGTCGCCGCGCTCGCGGGCGCGAAAGAGCATGCGCTGCATCACGTCGAGGCGGGCGTCGACATCGTCATCGCCCAGGGCTACGAGGGCGGCGGGCACACCGGTGAGGTCACCTCGATGATCCTGTGGCCGGATCTCGTCGACGCGGTCGGTGACACCGCGCCGGTCCTCGCGGCCGGTGGCGTGGGCAGTGGCCGCCAGATCGCCGCGGCGATCGCGCTCGGTGCGCAGGGCGTGTGGATGGGCACGTACTGGCTGACGGCGGCGGAGTACAAGCTCGGCGTGCCGGAGGGTTCCGACAAGCCGTCGACTGTCCAGCAGGCACTGCTGAAGGCGACGTCGCGGGACACCGTGCGCCGCCGCATCTACTCGGGAAAGCCTGCGCGACTGCTGAAGACGGCCTGGACCGATGCCTGGGACGCCGAGTCCGCGCCCGAACCGTTGCCGATGCCGCTGCAGAACCTGCTCGTCGCCGAGGCGCACGCACGGATCTCACAGGCCGACAATCCCGATGTCGTCGCGATGCCGGCCGGTCAGATCGTCGGACGCTGCAACGCGATCACGCCCGTCGCCGACCTCATCGCCGACCTCGTCAGCGAGTACGAGGAGGCCGTCGGCCGGATGAACAAGACGCTGGGCGGCTGACCGGCCTGCCCAGCAGTCGACGCGACCGGCCGACGACGCGGCCACTCATGTCAGCGGACGTCGGCACGCAAGAACTTGGGATGATCCAGACGCCAGGTGATCGCCGCGGCGACCACCGCGACCACGGCCAGGGTCAGTAGCGAGTTCCGTTCGTCGAAGGCGTTGAACAGCAGGCCGCCGAATCCTGCACCGGCGAGGAATCCCGCGTAGGTGCTCAGGTGAGCGACCCATCCCCATCGCTTGGCGCCGGACACGTGCAACCCGGCGCCCTGGCCAATTTTCACCAGGGTGCCGGTCACGTAGGACAGAGGCATGACGACCTCGCCCTTGCGGCTGATCGAGGTGTTGAGTGCGCCGAGACCGAAGGCCAGGCAGAGCACCGGGCCGGCGCCGAATTCTCGGTTGCCGTTTTCGAGGTTGATGTCGATGAGCCACGCGGCGATCGTCGAGCCCGCGGTCAGCATCGTCGCCCCGTGCCGGGCTTTGCGCCAGACGTACATCCTGGCCAGGGTGGCCACGAACACGCCGAGAACGAACACCACCACGGTCAGCAGAGCGGTGAAGCCGAGCTGGTGGGCCCCCTTGACGTGTTCGAGCACCAGTCGCTCGCTGTTGCCCGTCATGAAGGTCACGTACCACCCGGAGGAGTACAGCCACGCCGCCGCGCCGGTGGCCCCGGCCAACGCGGCGAGGACGGCGGCGAGAATCATTTCTCGCCCGTCGTGGAAGGGGCCCAGCAGCTCCGTTCGGGTTGACTGTCTGCGGGAGTCGGATTCGGGTGCGGTGCGTTCGGCTACGGTCATCGGTCGGCTCCAGTCCTGTCGATAGGGCTGTGGTCGTGATCGGCTTTCGAACGGGGGAGTGCGTCCCGGCGGCATCGGCGGTCTGTCCCGTCGGGGAAGCCCGAATTGAGCGGTTCCCTATCTCCCAGAGCACCGGAAGTCGGCCGTCGGCGCCACGTGAGTCCGACCACATGCGGGACCAGCCGGGCAATCGGTCACCAATCGTCCTGTCTTCGGAACCAACGCGTCGGCACGACCGTTGCGTCGAGGCCGCCAGTCGTCTTGATCCCGCGGCAGCGGCCACCCCGCGCTGGTTGAGCCGGCTGGCTGGTGCCCGCGCGGTCGGCCACCCCCCCGCTGGTTGAGCCGGCACCGAGCGGAGCGAGGAGCCGAGTCGAAGCCACTGGGTGACCGGGCGAGTGTCCCCGACGGCAACGGCCTCGCCGCTTGGCTCAGGCTAGGGCGAGGTGTACTCGGCCCACAGGTCGTCGACGATGTCGGCGACGTCTGGCGGGAGGCAGCTGGCGTCGGAGCACGGCCCCTGCGGCATGGGGGTCGGTGCGATCAGGGTGCCGACTTCGGCGGGAAGTGTCAGCCGCGTGGTTCGTGCGGTCGACGGCTTTCCGGTCGGGCCAAGCGTGCCCCACTGTTCGATGCCGTCGAACCCCGGTACCGTCGTGCATCCCCAGTACAGGTCGTAGGCGCCGTCGGGCAGGACGGTGGACCCACTCGGGCCCTCGTCGGTGAACACCTCGAGCGCCACGGTGCGCGTGCCGCCCGGCGCGATCAGTGCGCGCGGGTCGACCGGGTTGACGTATCCGAAGGGTGGTCGCGAGTCGCTGTCGGCCACAGACCCGGCCGGGAGTCCGAACATCTTGCACCCGATCACCGCCGTGGACCGGTTCGTGACGGTCACGGTGACCGAGTTGCCCGACACCGAGGGTGTGATCGTCACGTCGTTCGGTACGGCGTTCGCGATCGTGGGGGAGAGGAGTGCGGCGGTTACACATCCGAGTGCGATGCCCAGGGTGCGGAGCAGGTACCTACCGGTCATGGTGTCCAGCCTCTCGTCGGGCGTACCGGTGCCAGTCTCACCCATTCGGAGCGCATCCACCACCAATGGACAGAATCCTCATCGTCCCGGCGGGCGCAGGTGTCGAACCGAGGGGGTTTGTGAGGCGGCGGTGTCGCTTCCTCAGGCGCTGGCGTACACGAGCAAACCCGCGAGAACCAGTACGTAAGTCAGGCTGCCGGCCACTAGGCCGGTGCCGATCTGGCGGGATGTGCCGGTGACGAGCATTGCCGCGCCGAGGACAAAGAGAAACAGAAACAGGAAGACGTTGGCGACCCACACGAACAGAAACGTGCACGGTGCCGCTACCAGCGTAAAGATCACTGTCATCGGAGTCGCGGGTCCGAAGAATCGGTTGTCGGGTGGCTCATCGCACGGGTTCACAGCCAACCCCCGTAGGGAATGACGGCCACACTCATGGTCACGGTGGCCGTCGTGATCGTGATAACCCAGCTGCGCGCAGCGGGACGTTTGACGATGGCGACGACACACGCGGTGGCTAGCGAGATCGTTACGAGGACGGGGAGAACGCGTGACGTGTCGGAGTTGAGCGCAGCGAGAAAGATCGCGACTGGCAGAAGCAACGACACGAGTGTCTGTGCCGCGTAGCTCAATTGGGTTGGCTTGAAAGATTCTCCGCCCACAGAGGCGACTTCGTCAGTCACTTCCATGTGACGTTTCTGGGTTGGGCGGAGCCGACAAAGACGATGTCGTGGACGGGCCGTCGCCAGTCTTGACGTAGTCGAAGAGTATCAGGATGCCAAGTGCGGCAACGAAGGTGAGGTACGCGACAGTAATCCCGGTACCGACTTGACGAGCCACCCCCCGATTCGCCATGAGCGCAATGCCGACGAATACGAACACGATATTGAGCAATATTCCGATCACCCACAGGTAATTCACCGCAATCAAAGCGAGGGTGATCGCGGCAACGCAGATGTAGGGCGTGATCGGTCCGAAGAATCGGTTGGCCGATTGGCGGTCGTCGCGATTTGTCACATCACACCAGTTATGAGGTAGACGGGCACCGCGGCCGCAACGACCACGCCTCCCCACGAGCGGGTGCGACGAGGTAGGGCAAGGGCGCATCCGATCAGCAACGTCGTCGTGGCCAGCACCAAGGCTATTACTACTCGGTTATCGGCGAATAGGAACGGAATGCCGAAACTCGAACATAGGATGGCAACGACGGTTGCCGTTTGGGCAGCGAAGACGCGTTGACCAGCCTGGTCGCCGGGTGGTGCGTTGCTGCTTGATTCGTTGGTCATGGACGCCGTCCTCATTTTTTTTGCGGTATCTGTCAATAACTCGTTTGAATGGTCATTTGGCCTGATTGACCCTAGGAGGGTCGTCCGCACCGCCGAACTCGGTCATCTCGTCGATGGGGTGGGGCGGTGGGCCGTAGACGACAGACCCGGCGTCCTTGGGGAATCGAGATAGATCTGAGGTGTATTGCCCATAATGATGCTGAGAGGGGAGGTCGCGCAGTGGCCCGTATTCCGTATGATCGCCAGCGTCGTCCTGGAACATTATTCGAGTACGACCGTCAGGCATGTACTGGTACGTCTCCATCGAGGGAAAGTCCGTTCTTTCACCCGATACGCTGGCACCGTCGGCGCCCGGCGTGACAATGGTCTGGCCCCGTACACTCCAACCGATGTCCTCTGTATGAGGTGGCGCCAGGGGATCGGACGCGTCATATTTGATTGCCACGGTACCGTCGTGCAGTTGGCTCGCATGGACGAAAGGTGTTCCGGTCTTGACGTTGCCATTCTCATCGACCGAAGGGTTTGCCGTGCCACGATCACGCCGTTCTCGTAATCGATGAAGTATGAGACGCGAGCGTCTTCTGGAGCGAAGTTCG
Source organism: Gordonia sp. IITR100 (assembly GCF_002009645.1). Classification (NCBI taxonomy): domain Bacteria; kingdom Bacillati; phylum Actinomycetota; class Actinomycetes; order Mycobacteriales; family Gordoniaceae; genus Gordonia; species Gordonia sp. IITR100. The sequence continues at coordinate 31,598 of NZ_MVKV01000016.1, forward strand.
GATCGAACCCGCGGGCGTCGCCGAGATTCCTCTTGAGTTCGAACTCGGAGAAGTTTAGCCCTGACACTACGCGCTCGGAGGGAATGAACAGCCCCGTGGCAACGACGCCCTGCCCGGGTACAGGATTGATCTTGATCACGCTGACAACCGGTGGGGCCCCTTTGTTCTTCGGATTGTAACTATGCGGGTCCAACGCGGCGGCCATCCGCCAGTCATTCTCACCAACCGGGACTCGTCCGTAGACTTCCCGGAACGCGTCCACTTGATTCGCCGCGCGCGTCATCGACCCGCTGGATGTGGCGATCGAAACCGGGGTGATGCCGCCAAGCGCAGCCAAAGCGGAGTTGACGGCTGCGCTCGTGTCGCTCACCGCCTGGTCCGCGGCGATACCGAGATTGCGCAAGGCGGTTTGATGTTGAAAGGCGACGTTCGCGTCGTACTCGGCGCCCGGCGGAGCCTTCGCTTTCTCGAAGGTCACCTCGTACTCGCGGCTTCCCCTATTCAGCACATAACCCTGGGACTCTGATGACGTTGTCCCGTTCTCGAGGGCGGTGACTGCTCCTTCGATGGAAAACGCGCCGCGGTTCATCGCATCGGCGAGATCGCCGTATTCGTCCGCGACGCCGCGGAGCCAGCGTGTGATGGCCTCCGCTCGGTCATCGGCTGGTCCTCTGGCCTTACCCGTCCACTCCGCACCCGTCAGGTTGAGGACTGGGTTTCCAGCCTTGGGTGCCTCGGCGTCGAGACGAGCCTTCATAGCGAAGAGTCCATTGGCGATGAACCGGAGTTGATCAGGCGTCCATGCCGTGACCTCGTTGTAGCTCGGCGGCATGCTACCGCGGTCCCCTCTCCGTGACGCCCAGGAGAATTTCAAGCGGAACTGGGTGGTCCGTCAGTGGGCCGGTCCTCGAAGGGAAGGCGATCGTGCTCGAAATGCGGTTTGCTCCGGATTGATCAGTGTCGACGGTGGTGTCGCGGGCGTTGATCACCAACTCAGCAAAAGCAGAGATTGCCTTCGAAGCATTCGACATCGACGTCTTGATCTGCGAATCACCGGAGCTCGCGATATCGCTCATGTCGTCGGTCGCGCCTCGGAAGGAGCCGGCGAGGCCGCCGAACGTCTGGGTCGCGTAGGTGGTCCCCAGTCCTGCACTGAGGTGCAACCCCCCGATGTTCGAAGCGCACTGTTGGATCTCCATAGCGGCTGTGACCAGCGCTGCCGGATCTACGGTCAGATCTGCCATCGTCTCCCCCCGAGAGTGTGCGTAGAAGCTAGCACGATCAGCGCATACCAGAACTGTGCGCTGTCAACGTAGTGCGTGACGATCGCGAACGCGGAACGCCGTCCACAGGGGGCAGCAGATCCGTATGACGTTGTGCCCGGAAACCGGGCACAACGTCATACGGATCGTGGGAGGGAGCCTACGTCGCGGCGCGGTAGACCCGACCGTCCCGAACCCACGTCGGTGGGGTGGCATCGGAAGCCAGGAGGCGTTTGACGGTCTTGAAGGTCGCGGTCTCGGGGAGTTCGTCGACGAGCCGCACCCGGTGCGGCCACTGTTTCGGGCCGAGATCTTCTTGCGCGGAGAGGAACTGGCTCAAGTCGTCGGCCGTGAGCACGTCGGCGACGAGGACCGCCTCGATCTCGTCACCGATCTCGACCGGCACGCCGTGCACCGCGACCTGCCGTATCGCCGGGTGACGCAGCAGGATTCGCTCGATGGGGCCGGTGCCGATGTTCTCGCCGTCGACGCGCAACCAGTCGCCGAGACGTCCGGCGAAGTGCAGGTAACCGGCGTCGTCGACCCAGGCGAGGTCGCCGGTGTGGTAGATCCCGCCGCGCATGCGGTCCGCGGTGGCGTCGGGATCGTTGTGGTAGCCGGCGAAAAGGCCGGGCCCTGAGAGGTTCACGATCTCACCGACCACGCCGGCCGGAACGGGCTCGGCGGTGTCGACGTCGACGACCGCGGTCGGTTCGCGCAGTGGGCCCAGGGCATCATCGGGTGTGTCAGGGGTGCGCGTGATGGCCACGCCGCCCTCGGTGGATCCGAATCCGTCGACGACGCGGCAGCCGAAGCGTTCGGAGAACCGGAGCCGATCGCGGGCAGATGCCTCGTTGCCGTACATGATCCGCAGTGGACTCGCCGCGTCGTCGGGGCGCGGATCGGTCGCGAGGATGTAGTGCATCGGTTTGCCGACGTAGTTGGCATACGTCACGCCGTACCGGTGGACGTCGTCGACGAACCCACGCGCGGAGAAGCTGCGCCGCAACGCGATCGACGCCCCGCCCGCCACCGCGACGCACCACCCGGCGATCATCGCGTTCGAATGGAACATCGGCATCGAGAGATACGCGACATCGTTCGGCCCGATATCGAAGCGATCGGCCAGCATCGGACCGCTGGTCGCGAAGGTCCGGTGCGTACACCGCACGGCCTTCGGGTCGCCGGTCGTCCCCGACGTGAAGATCAGCATCAACAGGTCGTCCGGCGACGCATCGGCAAGGGGTGCCGGCTCACCCGCGATCACCGCGGCCGCCCATTCGGGCGAATCGACATCGACGACGCGGGTTCCGCTCAGGTCGAGGCCGTCCAGCAGATGCCGGGTGTCGTCGCCGCACAGCACGATCTGGCATTCGGCACGGGCGATGTCGGCGGCGAGTGCGTCGCCGCGGCGGGTGGTGTTCAGGCCGACCAGCACGAATCCGTGACGTGCCGCCGCGGCGAAGAGCGCGCTGAACACCGGCGTATTCGGCAGCAGCACGCCCACGTGACGCGGGCGGTCATCCGACAACCGGCCGCGCAACACCCCGGCCAGCAACGCCGCATCGGCGAGATGATCGGTCCAGGAGCGAAATCCGTCTTCGAACCAGACCCCGCGGTCGTCGATCTCGATCAGCGGAGCGAGCAGATCGGCGACCGTCGAGGCTTGCGTCGCCGCGACCGGTCGGTTCACGCCGGCGTGGCGGCCAGTTCGGCTCCGATGGCCCGCACCGAGGCGGTCGCGGAGCCGAATGCGAACTCGTTGTGCTTGGCGCGCAGGAAGTAACGATGGACCGGGTGACTGGTGTCGAGGCCGACACCACCGTGCACATGTACGGCAGTGTGCGCCACCCGGTGCCCGGCCTCGGCGGCCCAGAACTTGGCGGTGGCGACCGCGTTCTGCAGTTCCGGGGTGTGGCCGGTCGAATGGTCGAGCAACCAGGCCGCCTGCGTCGTCGTGAGTGCCAGCCCCTGGGCATCGATGTACCCGTCGGCGAGACGTTGGGCGACCGCCTGGAACGACCCGATGGCGCGGCCGAATTGCTCGCGATCGCGGGCGTACTCGGCGGTGAGCTCGAGGCCGCGTTCGACGACGCCGGTCTGTTCGGCGCAGCAGGCCAGGGTCGCACGCGCGATGAGTGTCGCGGCCGTGTCGGCGCCGCCGTCGAGAACGGCGTCGTCGGACACCGGCGTGCCGTCGAATTCGACCTGCGCCGACGGGATCAGCCCGGTGGCGGGGGTCGGGGTGACGACGACGCCCGGGGCATCGGCGGCCACGAGCACCGCGACGACACCGTCGGGTCCGGACGCGGTGACCACGAACATGTCCGCGGCCTCGGCGTAGGGGACACCGACCTTCACGCCGGTCAGGTCACCGTCGGACGAGAAGGTGGTTGCGGGCGAGGTGAAGTCGGTGGCCAGGTCCTCCTCGACCGCGACCGTGAGCACCGAGTCGCCGGTGGCCCCGGACCCGAGGATCCGCTCCCGGAGTGCCGACGAGCCGTGCGTGGCGATCACCGGAAGGGCGGCGATCGCGTGCGGACCGAACGGTACGCGGGCCAGCACGCGGCCGAGTTCGGTTGCCACGAGCGCATTCTCGACGATCCCGAGGTCGCCGCCGGCATCCCCGGCCGTCTCGGAGGACAACTCGAGGCCCAGGAGTCCGGCGCCGCCGAGTTCGCGCCACAGGTCCGCGTCGAGCGCGGCACGAGCCGTCTCCAGTTCGGCGACCCGGTCGGGGGTGCTGATCGACGTCGCGATGTCGCGGGCCAGCCCGCGGACGTCGGCGCCGGATTCGGGAAGTGAGAAATCCATTATGGGAACCCTTTTCGGTGGGGATCAGCGACGCTGGTGCGGCAGGCCGAGGGCGAGCATCGCGATGATGTCGCGCTGGATCTCGTTGGTGCCGCCGCCGAACGTGAGGATCAGCGACGTGCGCTGGAACCGCTCCAGGCGACCGTTCAGGTGCGCGCCGGTGCTCCCGGTTCGCAGCGTCGCGGCCGGTCCGACGACCTCCATGAGAAGTCGGTAGGCCTCGGTGGCGAACTCCGTGCCGTAGACCTTCGTCGCGGAGGCGTCGGCCGGGCTCGGCGATCCGCCGGAACTCGCGACCGAGGCGATCTTCCAATTGATCAGCTTGAGGAACTCGACCTTGGCGTGGACGCGGGCCAGGTTCTGCTGCACCCATGGGGCGTCGATCACCCGATGCCCGTCGCCGGTCTTGGTCTGCTGAGCCCACGCGATCGTCTCGCGCAGGGCGGTCTGGATCGGCGCCGCGCTGCAGAGCGCGACCCGCTCATGGTTGAGCTGGTTGGTGACCAGCGGCCACCCGCCGCCCTCCTCGCCGACGATCGACGACGTGGGGACCCGGACGTCCTGGTAGTACGTCGCGCTGGTGTCCACCCCCGACATGGTGTGCACCGGCGTGTAACTGAAGCCCTCGGCGGTGGTGGGCACGATGAGCATCGAGATGCCCTTGTGCTTCTTGCCGCCCGGTTCCAGCGTCGACGGATCGGTGCGACAGGCCAACCAGATGTAGTCGGCGTAGGCGACCAGACTGGTCCACATCTTCTGGCCGTTGATGACGTAGTCGTCGCCGTCGCGGACCGCGGTGGTCCGCAGTGCGGCGAGGTCGGTGCCGGCGCCCGGCTCGGAGTACCCGATGGAGAAGTGCAGTTTGCCCGCCGCGATCCGGGGCAGGAAGTACGCCTTCTGCTCGTCCGACCCGTAGTTCATGATCGTCGGCGCCACCGAGTTGATGGTGAGGAACGGGACGGGAGCACCCGCGATCGCCGCCTCGTCCGTGAAGATCAGCTGGTCCATCATCGACCTGTTCTGGCCACCGAACTCGGTGGGCCAGCCCAGGGCGAGCCAGCCGTCGGCGCCCATCTGCGCGACGACGTCACGGTACGCGTCGCCCTCGCCGAGTTCACCGTCGCCGCCGGACAGAGCGGCACGACGTTCCTCGGTCATGAGGCCGGAGAAGTAGTCGCGGAGTTCCCTTCGGAGCTCGGCTTGTTGGTCGGTATAGGCGATGCGCATCGACACTCCAAGGGGTGGATCGGCTAGCGTCCGGTCCCCACTTATGGTCAAGTTGACAGACGAAGTGCTCGTGCACTTCTGAAACACGTTCTAACCTGTTCTCACAGCCCAGTCAACAGGTGACCCATCGACGAGGAGACGGTTCCGATGCGTATCAAGGCAGATTTCGACCTCTGCGAGTCCAACGCCATCTGCGTGGGGATGGCTCCGGACTTCTTCGATCTGGATGACAACGACTACCTGGTGATTCTCCAAGAAGACATCCCCGCGGACCGTGTCGAGGAACTGCGTCAGGTCGCCGCCAACTGTCCGAAGTCGGCGCTGACCGTCGTCGAGGACTGACCCGAGCGAAAACGCCGATCTGTTCCATCCATCCGTGAATCATGCTAGAACAGGTTCTAATTTTAGCTCAGGAGGAAATCGGGTGGGTTACACGTTGGACGGTCGCGTCGCGGTCGTCACCGGTGCAGGTGCTGGTCTCGGTCGCGCGGAAGCCATCGGATTGGCCGCCGAGGGGGCCACGGTCGTCGTGAACGACCTCCCCGCGGCGCTCGATCAGAGCGACGTGATCGACACGATCACCGCCGCCGGCGGCCGCGCGGTCGCGGTGCCCGGCGACATCGGCGACTCGGCCACTGCCGCCGCCATCATGACGACGGCGACCGACCAGCTCGGCTCGCTCGACATCGTCCTGAACAACGCCGGCGTGGTGCGCGACAAGATGCTGTTCAACATGACCGACGACGAGTGGGACCTGGTGATCCGCGTACACCTGCGCGGACACTTCCTGCTCACCCGCAATGCGGCGGCCCACTGGCGCGCGGCCTCCAAGGAGGCGGGCGGCCCGGTGTACGGCCGGATCATCAACACCGCCTCGGAGGCCGGGCTGCTGGGTCCCGAAGGGCAGGCCAACTACGGCGCCGCGAAGGCGGGTATCACCGCACTCACGCTGTCGGCCTCGCGTGCCCTCAAGCGATACGGCGTGCGCGCCAACGCGATCTGCCCGCGGGCGCGGACCGCGATGACCGCCGCCGTCTTCGGCGACGCACCCACCGACGGAGTGGACCCTCTCGATCCCGAGCATGTCGTGCGGCTGGTCACCTACCTCGCCGGCCCCGACTCCGACGCCGTCACCGGCCAGGTGTTCGTCGTCTACGGTCCCAAGGTCACCCTGATGGCCGCGCCGACCGTCGACGAGGTCTTCGTCGCCGAGGGTGATGCGTGGTCCGCCGAGGACCTCGCGAAGACCCTGACGGGACACTTCGCCGACCGCGATCCGGGACGCACATTCTCGGCAAGCGCTCTGGTCAACTGACCAATTCTGCTCGATTGTGCGTGATAGGTTTCGCGATGGTGCGAGGGTGAAGGGGGTTGGGCGATGCTGAGCAAACTGGCCACACCCCTCAGTGGAATCGGTGATTTCGTGGCGCTCGGCGTCGAGTCGGCGCGCGAGCTGTTCCACCGTCCGTTCCAGTGGCGGGAGACCGTCGAACAGTCCTGGGCGATCGCCCGCGTGTCGATGGTGCCCACCCTCCTGGTCGCCATCCCGTTCACGGTTCTCGTCAGCTTCACCCTGAACATCCTGTTGCGCGAGATCGGCGCGCAGGACCTGTCCGGCGCTGGCGCCGCTCTCGGCACCGTCACCCAGATCGGCCCGATCGTCACCGTGCTGATCGTCGCCGGTGCCGGCGCCACCGCGATCTGCGCCGACCTCGGCGCCCGGACCATCCGCGAAGAGATCGACGCGATGAAGGTGCTCGGCATCAACCCGATCCATCGTCTGGTGGTGCCGCGGATCGTGGCCTCCACCGGGGTGGCGCTGCTGCTGAACAGCCTCGTCTGCACGATCGGCATCGGCGGCGGGTTCATCTTCTCCGTCTATCTCCAGGACGTGAATCCCGGTGCGTTCGTGGCCAACCTGACCCTCCTCACCGGATTCGGCGAGTTGATGATCTCGATGGTCAAGGCAGCACTGTTCGGCCTCTTCGCCGGAATGGTGGGCTGTTATCAGGGCCTCAACGTCAAGGGTGGCGCGAAGGGCGTCGGCGATGCCGTCAACGAGACCGTCGTGTACTCGTTCATGGCGCTGTTCGTCGTCAACGTCGTGGTCACCGCGGTCGGTCTCAAGGCAACGGCGGGCTGAGTGATGGTACTTCCGTTCACCACCCGGTTCCGGACCGCGCGGGTCGCGGTCAAGCGCGCCGGCGAGGATTGGGATCAGATCGGCGATCAGGCGCTGTTCTACTGGGACAGCGTCGTGTCGATCCCGCGCGCGATCAAGCACTACAAGAAGGAGACCCTGCGGCTCATCGCCGAGATCTCCATGGGCACCGGCGCATTGGCGATGATCGGTGGCACCGTCGTGGTCGTCGGGTTCCTGACCCTGTTCACCGGCGGGACGATCGCGGTCCAGGGGTACAGCTCGCTGGCCAACATCGGCGTCGAGGCGCTCACCGGCTTCTTCTCGGCGTTCATCAACGTGCGCATAGCCGTGCCGGTGATCTCCGGGATCGCGCTCGCCGCGACCATCGGTGCGGGCGCGACCGCGCAACTCGGTGCGATGCGGGTGTCGGAGGAGATCGACGCGCTCGAGACGATGGCGATCTCGTCCATCCCGTATCTGGTGTCCACGCGCATCATCGCCGGCCTGATCGCCATCATCCCGCTGTACGCGCTGGCGTCGCTCGCGTCGTTCCTCGCCAGCCGATCGGCGACGGTCTTCCTGTACGGGCAGTCACCCGGTGTGTACGACCACTACTTCGACACGTTCCTCATCCCGTCGGACATCTTGTGGTCGTTCGTGCAGGCGATCTGCATGGCGGTGGCCGTCATGCTCATCCACACCTACTACGGCTACAACGCCTCGGGCGGGCCGGTCGGCGTCGGCGTCGCCGTCGGGAACGCGGTCCGCGCGTCCCTCGTTGTTGTGGTCGTGATCACACTGCTGACCTCCCTCGCCATCTATGGCGCCGACGGCAAGTTCAACCTGGCGGGCTGACAGATGAGCAGGAGACAAGAACGTTCACGGGCCACCCGCCGGACGGCGGCGGTGGTCATGGTCGCGGTGCTGCTGGCCCTGATCATCGGGGCGAGCGCGTCGTTCCTCGGTGCCTTCAAGGGCACCCAGCAGGTGACCCTCGTGGCCCCCCGCGCGGGACTGGTGATGAACCCCGACGCCAAGGTCAAACTGCGCGGTGTCGAGGTGGGCCGCGTCGCCGAGATCACCGAGCGCGGCGGCGATGCGATCCTGACCCTCGACATCGCCGACGCCGACATGGCGAAGATTCCCGCCAACGTGGCCGCCGACATCAAGTCGAACACCATCTTCGGTGCGAAGGCGGTGAACTTCGTGGTGCCGGGCGAGCCGGAGGGCACGCTGACCGCGGGTGCGGAGATCCCCGCCGACCGGGTGGTCGTCGAGCTGAACACCGTGTACCAGCAACTCGTCTCGGTGCTCGCCCAGCTGCAGCCGGAGAAGCTCAACGCGACGCTCGGTGCGATCAACACCGCACTGCAGGGGCAGGGCGAGGAGATCGGTGTCGCGCTCGAACAGCTGACGGCGCTGCTCGGCAAGACCAATCCGCATCTGCCGGCGCTGAACCGGCTGTTCCGCAAGGGCGCGACGGTCACCAACGTCTACGCCGACTCGATGCCCGACCTGATGCGCACCGTCGACAACTTCACCACCGTCGGGAACACGTTGGTGGACAACACCTCCAACCTCGACGCGCTGCTGATCAACGCCACCGGGATGGCCAACACCATCGACGGCGTCATCGCACCGACGAAGAAGACCCTCATCGGTGCGCTGTCGGATCTGAATCCCATTGCGGCGCTGCTCGGTTACAACTCGCCGGGCATCAAGTGCTTCCTCACCGCGGGCGCCATCGCCTCCGAGGTCGCCGCGCCGTTCATGGGCGGCCGCAACGGTATGCTGATGCTCGACGCCGGTCTGCTGCCCGGTAGGGACCCCTACGCCTACCCGTACGACCTCCCCCGGGTCGGCGTCGAAGGCCCCCCGACGTGCGACGGTGGGCTCAGCGATCCCGCCACGACGGTGCCCGCCCCGTTCTACGTCGGCGACAACGCGCCGCAGCCCTACCAGCCCAGAACCAAGGCGAAGGCGAACTCGCAGAAGCTGTTCCAGATATTGTTCGGAGAACCGCCCCGTGGATAACCGCGCTCGCGCGTTCCGCGCGACCCTGATCAAGCTGGGCGCCTTCACCGTGGTGATGGTCCTGGTGTTCGTCGCGCTGGTCGTCGTCTTCAGCCGCTATCGTTCCGGCTCGTCGAACGAGTACAGCGCCGTCTTCACCAGCGCGTCGGCGATGAAGTCCGGCAGCAAGGTCAAGATCGCCGGCGTCGAGGTCGGATCCGTCGGCGGCGTCGAACTGAACCGCGCCAACGAGGCCGTGATCACCTTCAGCGTCGACCAGCAGTACCCGCTCCCCGAATCGGTCCGCGCACTCATCCGGTACGAGAACCTCACCGGCGACCGGTATCTCGAGCTGCAGCAGGGGACCGGCAACACGTCGACCTTCCTCGCCGACGGCGCGCAGATCCCGGTCGGACAGACCGAGCCCGCACTCGATCTCGACAAGCTCGTCGGCGGCTTCAAGCCGCTGTTCCGAACTCTGGACGCCGACGACGCCAACGCGCTCACCAGTTCGCTGATCGCCGTGTTCCAGGGCCAGGGCGGGGCGTTGAACACCCTGCTGGGCAACACCGCGTCGTTCACCGACTCCCTCGCCGACCGCGACCAGTTGATCGGTGACGTCATCGACAACCTCAACACGACCCTCGCCACGCTCGACGGCGATCGCGAAGGCCTCGACACCAGCGTCGACCTGCTGCAGCAGTTGGTCACCGGACTGGCGGAACAGAAGAGCACCGTCGGCAACGCACTGACGCAGACCTCGCGGGTGACCAACGGCCTCGCGGACCTCCTGGGGACCACACGGCCCACCCTGCAGTCGATGGTGACCAACACCGGCCGGGTCTCGGAGGAGTTGCTCGCCGCGGAACCCTTCATCCGCAACCTGATCTCCCGACTCCCCGAGGACTACAAGACGCTGTCGAACCTGGGTTCCTACGGTGCCTGGCTGCAGATCTACTTCTGCCGCATCCGGTTGATGCTCCCGGCGCCCGGTGGCCAGACCATCCTGTACACATCGAACAACGTGATGGGCAACTCCACGACGGCCGGCGGAAGGTGTGACGGCTCATGAGTCTTCCCTTCGGCGGCATGTTCTCGAGCCGCAGATCCGAGTCCGACGAGGCCGACGTCGCCCGTGAGGAGAAGCGCGGGCAACGCAGCCGTGCCCAGGTCGGCGTCATCGGCATCGTGGTCATCGGCCTGGTGGTCATCACCGCCATGCAGATGGACAAGTTGCCCTACATCTCGCCGATCAGCACCTACAGCGCCTACTTCGACGACGCGGGCGGGCTGACCACGGGCGACATCGTGTCCGTCTCCGGCGTCCAGGTGGGCACCGTCGAGTCGATCGAACTGGCCGGCACCGACGACGGGACCAAGGTCAAGGTCGGATTCCGGATGGACGACACCGTCGAGATGGGTGCGGACTCCCAGGCCGCGATCCGGACCGAGACCGTGCTGGGCCGGCGCAACCTCACCGTCATCCCGCACGGTGGCGACCGGATCAAGCCCGGTGGCTCGATCCCGGTCGGCAACACGATCTCGCCGTACTCGCTGCAGGATGCGCTCGAAGGTGCGACCGACACCGTGGCCGAGACCGACACCGACCAACTCAACGAGGCACTGAACACCCTGACCATCACCTTCTCCGAGACCCCCGATCAGGTCCAGGGCGCGGTCGACGGGGTGGCCCGGCTGTCGAAAGCGGTCGCCGACCGCGACAAGGAACTGCGGGCGCTGCTCGCCAAGGCCAACCAGGTGAGCAAGATCGTCGGCGACCGCAACGAACAGATCAACCGGTTGCTCATCGACGCCAACGCGCTCGTCGGGGAGATCGAGATGCGGCGCTACGCGCTCAACCAGCTGATCAAGGGGATCGGTGACGTCACCGCTCAGCTGCGGGGCTTCATCGCCGAGAACAACGCGCAGCTGACGCCCGTGCTGCAGAAGTTCGACCGCGTCGCGACGATCCTCACCGACAACGAGAAAGAGCTGAAGGAGACGATCGACCGTCTCGGACCGTTCGCGAACACCCTCGGCGAAGCAGTGGCGTCGGGCCCGAACTTCGATTCCCTCGTCGGCGTGAACACCTTCGGCGACTACACCGCGGTGTTCCTCAACGCCCTGCGCGGTCGGTACCCGCAGCTGTGGCAGTCGCTGATGTACACGGGCAACCCGCTGCTTCCACAGGGCTGGAGCCTGGGACCTCCAGCGGGTAGCGATACGCCGCGCGGACCACTGCCCAGCCCGACCTATCCCACGCCCGCGCCGACCACGAGGGGGAGGTGACATGACCGTCGGAAGTATGTCCATCGGACGCAAGGTGCTCTTCGGGGTACTCGCCGTGATTCTCGCGGTCGCCCTGGTCCTCGTGGGCTGGAAGGTGTTCACCAAGTCGACGACGAATACGTTCACCGCCTACTTCGCCGGGGTCGCCAGTCTGTACAAGGGGGACCCGGTCCGGGTGCTCGGTGTGAACGTGGGTAGCGTCTCCGCGATCACCCCGCGCGAGAACGACGTGAAAGTCGAACTGCGCGTGGACAAGAGCGTCGACATCCCGCAGGACGCGAAGGCCGTCATCGTCGCGCAGAGCCTGGTCTCCGGTCGGTTCGTACAGCTGACGCCGGTCTACTCCGGTGGGCCGGAGATGTCCGACGGCGCCGACATCCCGATGGACCGCACCGCGGCGCCGATGGAGTGGGACGACATCAAGGCCCAGCTCACCCGACTCACCGAGGCCATCGGTCCGCAAGGGGCCGATCCGGGCTCGGCGGCCAAGGCGGTGAACGTCTTCGACGAGAATCTCGAGGGCAACGGCGAGGCGATCAACGCGTCGATCCGGGAGGTGTCCGACGTGATCGGCACCCTCGCAGCCGGCAGCGGCGACCTGTTCGCCACCATCCAGAGTCTTCAGAAACTCACCGATGCATTGTCGGGAAGCCACGAGCAACTCGTGCAGTTCAACGGCCGGATCGCCTCGGTCAGTTCCGTGCTCGCGGACAACACGACCGAGCTCGATGAGGCGCTCAAAGGTCTCGACGCGGCGATGACCGATGTGCAGACCTTCATCGACACCAATCAGACGGCGCTGTCGTCATCGGTGGAGCGTCTGGCCGCGAGTACGAAGATCGTGGCGGACAAGGACGAACAGGTGCGTGGCGTGTTGCATTCGGCGCCCAACCAGCTCGCGAACTTCTACAACATCTACAACCCGCTTTCGGGATCCCTGTCGGGTGTCTTCGGTTTGGGGATGGGAACAAATCTCATCACTCTGTTGTGCGGAACCATGGAATCCACCAAGCGGCCGGGATCGACGATGGCGGATGTCGACAAGTGTGTGGAGATCCTGGCTCCGGTCCTGTCGTCGATCTCGATGAACTACCCACCGTTCCTGACCAATCCGGTGCAGGGTCGCAACGCCACGCCGAGCCAGCTCGAGTACCAGAACGCGAGCGTCCGGGCTCGTGCGAATGCCGGGGTCACCCGGCTCGACAACGAGACCCGTCGTGACAACCGGGGCAGCCCGCTCGAGGATCTGCTGGTGCCGTTCGGGGGTGAGCGATGAGGTCGGTACGACCCCGTGGTTCGCTCATCGTGGGCGCGGCGAGCCTCGCGCTCGTCCTCGCCGGATGTTCCTTCGACGGCCCCAACTCGCTCCCGGTCCCTGGAGCCGAAGGTACCGGCGGTGAATCCTACGAGATCACCGCGGTCATCCCGTCGGCGGCCGGACTGGTCAACAACGCGCCGGTGCTCATCGACGACGCGACGGTCGGCAGCATCGGCGACATCGAGGTCCAGGACTGGAACGCGCTCGTCACGATGCGGCTCAACGACGGGGTGATCGTCCCGCGCGGTTCGCATGTCATGGTCGGGCTGACCAGTGTGCTGGGTTCGACGCACCTCGAGATCGTGCAACCGGCCGAGCCCGAGGGCGGCCGGCTCGAACCCGGCGACCAGATCCCCCTGACCAAGTGTCCCGAGCAGTCCAACATCGTGACCGACCCGTCGGTGCCCGCGGTGCCCGACATTAATGCGGCACAACAGGTGTCGGCGTGTACCTACCCCAGTACCGAGCAGGTGCTGAGTTCGCTGTCGGTGGTCCTCAACGGCGGTGGGTTGTCGCAGATCGGCGACATCGTGCACGAGATGAGCGACGTCTTCGGCGGACGCGAGGAGCAGATCAAGGAGCTCATCCCGCGGTTGAACACCCTCGTCGCCGATCTGGATGCGCAGAAGGGCAACATCATCCGCGCGACCGAGGGACTCGACCGGTTGTCGCGCACCATGAACGAGCAGAAGGGCACCATCGAGCGGGCGCTCGCCGACGCCCCGCAGATCCTGCAGTTGCTCGTCGACCAGCGTCAGCAGTTCCTCGACACTCTCGGTTCGGTCGCGACGCTGTCGAAGACCGCCAACGACATCCTCGACGCCAACTCCGAGGACATCGTGACGATCGTGGAGGGGATCGAACCGGCCCTCGATCAGCTCCAGGCCGCGGGTCCCGCGATGACTCAATCGCTGAACATCCTGCTGACCTTCCCGTTCTACGAGCCGACGATCCGACAGATCGTCAAGGGTGACTACGTGAACTCCGATCTGGTGCTCGACCTCACCGTCGAACGACTGAGCAAGAGCATGTTCGCCAGCCTCGGCGTCACCGGCCCCGAGGGCGTCTTCGGACGGCCCGCAGGCGCCGCCGCGCGCGGACTGAACCCGTTCATCGCGCCCCTGCAACCGGGCGGCGAACGCGTGCCCGACTCGGCCGAACCGATTCCGGCGAACATGGTCCCGCGGGTCTCGCCGACCACGCCGGCGGCAGTCCCGGCCGCGGGAGGTGGCCGCTGATGAAGATCACGAGATTCGTCCGGATGCAGCTGATGATCTTCGCCATCGTGACCGTGGTCGCGATGGTGGTGATGGCGCTGTTCTACATCCGCATCCCGTCGATGTTCGGGGTCGGCAGTTACCAGGTGCAGCTGCTGCTGCCCACCAGCGGTGGGCTGTACCAGAACGCGAACGTCAGCTACCGCGGCGTGTACGTCGGCAAGGTCGACTCCGTGCAGCTGACCGACACCGGCGTCGAAGCGGTGCTGACGATCGAGAACAGCGCGGAGATCCCGGCTTCGTCGACCGCGTCGGTGCGCAGCGTCTCCGCGATCGGTGAGCAGTTCGTCGAGTTCACGCCGGATCCCGAGGCGGGCGAGTCCGGCGAATACCTGCAGGACGGCGCGACGGTGTCGACCGACGAGGTCCCGGTGGAGATCTCGGCGATGCTCGACCAGGCCGACCGCCTGCTGGCCGAGATCGGTGACACCCGTTTGCGGTCGCTGATGGACGAGGCGTTCATCGCGTTCAACGGCACCGGGGAGGCGTTGCAGCGCCTGCTGGACTCGATGGTGCTGTTCGTCGACGAGGCGAACAAGAACACCGACACGACAATCCAACTCGTCGAACAGGGCGCACCACTGCTGGCAACCCAGTCACGTACGGCCGACGACATCCGTTCCTGGACAAGAAACGTCACCGCGTTCACCGATCAGTTGCGGGCGAACCGGCCCGAGATCGGCGACATCCTGCGCAAGGGGCCGTCGACCGCGTCGAAGAGTCAGGAACTCTTCGAATCCCTCGGTGCGTCGTACCCGTTGCTCGTGTCGAACCTCGGTACGATCGCCAAGACCCAGGTGGTGTACCTGCCGAACTGGAAGCAGGTGCTCGTTCTCTATCCGCGACTGGTCAGTTCGTTGATCACGGCCGTGAACACCGGCACCAACCGGTTCGGTCCGAACGTGAACTTCTCGCTCGGTTTCCAGGACCGGCCGCCGTGCAACATCGGTTTCCTCCCCAAGGAGGACTGGCGTTGGCCGTCGGTGCAGACCGCCCGGGAGCTCCCGCCGGGAATGCTGTGCCGGGTGCCGCAGAACTCCAACATCGCCGTCCGCGGTGCGCGTAACTATCCGTGCGCGGAGTTTCCGGGCCGTCGCGCACCCACCCCCGCAGAGTGTGCCACAGGCTACGTACCGAAACCGGGCTCGGTCGACCCGTTCCAGAGTGGGCTGCCGTTCGGCCTGAAATGGCAGCCGGCGTCCTCCGGTACCGTGACACCCGGCACACCGAAGGACTTCGACGCGGAGCCCGCGGTGTATGCGACGACCTACGACCCGGACTCGGGTGACTTCATCGGGCCCGACGGGAAGACCTACAACGCCGGGGCCGGCAGTGGTGAGCAGGAACAGAGCAGTACATGGCAGACGATGATCAGCGGGACGGTCACCCCGTGACGCCGGACGGTCCTCGCACGACGTCCCCGGAACGGTCCGGCTCGGAGCGTGCAGGTGATCGCCGCAACGTGAAGCGGCCGGTGCGGTCGGCGCCGATCCGGCGTGGGCGTCCGACGGGGAAGAAGCCGTCGACGCCGGCCGCCCCGGTCCCCGCGCCCGTGGAACCCGAGTCCTCGGATGTGGCCGCCGCGCAGCCGATGACCACCGCCGAGCACGAGGAGAAAGTCACTGCGGAGCAGTCGATCTCGCCCGACCCGTCCGAGGTCGAGAAGACCGTCGGTTACCGGGAGCGTCGACGCGCCCGGACGGCCGCGGCGTCGTCGGCGGCGGTGACGCGGAAAGGCAAGCGTCGCGTCCGTTATCGCGGGTCCGATCGTCGTCGGTCGGCGAAGGCGATCGTGGGCGTCGTGGTGGCGCTCGTGGTCATCGTCGTGTGCGCCATCGCATCGGTGGTGTTCGCGCTCGGCATCGCGCGTCAGGACCGGACCGACGACCTGCGGGCCGAGTATTCCGCGTTCGCTTCGCAGGTTCTCGTGAACCTGACCAGCATGAATCCCGACACCGTCGACCAGACGCTGACGTCGGTCCAGGAGGACACGAGCGGCAAGGTCAAGCAAGAGGTCGAGAACAACATCCAGCAGGTGGCGGCCCTTGTCCGGGACGGCAAGCTCGAGACCCGCTCGCTCATCCTCTCGTCCGCGGTGACCAAGGCCGAACCCGACGAAGGCTCGGTCATCATGGTGTTCGGCTGGCATCAGCGATCGCTCGACGGCGAGGTGCCGTCACAGGAGAAGGTGTTCCGCTGGCGGGTGGACATGACGCGGATCAACGGCGACCTCAAGATGACCGACTTCGAGTGGGTGGCGTGATGTCGGCCCGCTCCGAGTCCGCGCCCCGATCCGAGCCCGCGCCGAAGTCGACCGGATCTCGATTCGCCCTGCGCAAGGGGCGCCTGGGTCTGATCGCACTCGGCGTGGTGCTGGTCGCCGCGATCGCCGTGACCGCATTTCTCGGTTTTCGCTTCACCCAGGGCCGCGGGGTCGAGGACGCCCGCGCATCGTCGCTGGCGGCGGCCCGGGACTATGCGACGACGATGTTCGGGTACAACGCCGAGAACGTCACCGAGCACATCGACCAGTCGATGAGTGTGCTCACCGGGCCGGCGAAGCCGGAGTACACGAAGCTGATCACCGACAACAATCTCGCCGCCGAGGTGCGCAAGCAGTCGGTGGTGTCCGAGGTGACGATCCAGGACGCGGGTGTGGTGACCAACACCGCGGACACCTCGCAGGTCCTGATCTTCATGAATCAGTCGGTGACCCGCGGCAACAAGGAACTCGTGAGCATCAACCCGTCGCGGCTGACCTTCGACATGAAACGCGAGGGCGACCGCTGGATGATCAACTCGATCGAGGTGATCACCGACGACACGTTCCGATCGAAGATCGAGGTCGTCGAGTCATTGCCGCCCGACGCGAAGCCGCTGCCCGGCCCGAGTTCGGCACCCTCCGGTGCGCCGTCCCCGGCTCCCGGCCCGTCCGTGGCGCCGGTGCCGACTCCCTGACCGCCTTAATCCGTTGCGGCCCGCCCGAATCGGGCGTACGTTCGCGGGTACACAAGGAAGGAGGTGGTCTGATAGTGATTTCTCATCGGACATGTGAGGTGACCATCCGTTAGCAGTTGACCGTGTGGCATTCGTGTCGCACCGAGGCGGGATTCCCGCCGGTCGGCGCAAGCGAATACCAGGTGGTCACCCGGCCCCCGCATCCCGACCCGGTCCGGTCGGCGCAGGCCCTTCGTGGGCGGTGCGGGGGCCGTTCCATGTCTGCTGACGGTTTTGTTCGGTGAATACCCCTACAGGGTAGAAGTACCCCTGGCGTATATACCCTAGGGGGGTATACCCTCGACCTCATGAACACGCACCACGACCATCCACCGACAACGCCGGCACCGGCCGACCACGCGCACCGCCCCCAGTTCGATCCCGGGCCCGACGGCCACGAGGGGCACGCCGATCACACCGGCCACGGCGGACATGCCGGCCATGCGGGCCACGGCGACCACGTGGCGCAATTCCGGCGACTGTTCTGGATCATGCTCGTGCTGGCGGTCCCGACCGTGGCCTTCAACGACATGTTCGCCGACATACTCGGCTACGGTCTGCCCGACGCGGAGTGGGTCCGGTGGGTGTCACCGCTGCTCGGCACAGTTCTCTTCGTGTGGGGCGGGCGCCCGTTCCTCGTCGGCGCGGCCGCCGAGCTCCGAGCTCGTCGCCCGGGGATGATGCTTCTGATCTCGCTCGCGCTCACCGTCGCCTTCGTCGCCTCCTGGGGTTCGACGCTGCACCTGTTCGACCACCACCTGAATTTCTGGTGGGAGCTGGCACTGCTCGTCGTGATCATGCTGCTCGGCCACTGGATCGAGATGCGCTCGCTGGCCCGGACGACATCGGCTCTCGACTCACTCGCCGCGCTCCTTCCGGACGAGGCCGAGAAGGTCGTGGGCAGCGACATCATCTCGGTATCTCCCGAGGAACTGGTCGTCGGCGACGTGGTCGTCGTCCGGCCCGGCGGGTCCGTGCCCGCCGACGGCGCCATCGTCGACGGTTCGGCGAGCATGGACGAGTCGATGGTCACCGGGGAGTCGGCACCCGTTCGGCGGGAGGTCGGTGACGTCGTGGTCGCCGGCACCGTCGCGACCGATTCCGGACTGCGGGTCCGCGTGACCGCGACCGGCGACGACACCGCGCTGGCCGGGATCGGACGCCTCGTCGCCGATGCGCAGGCATCGTCGTCACGGGCCCAACGACTCGCCGATACCGCGGCCGGGTGGCTGTTCTGGTTCGCACTCGGCGCCGCGGTCCTCACCGCGATCGCCTGGACCGCGGTCGGATCGCCCGACGAGGCGGTCGTTCGCGTGATCACGGTGCTGGTCATCGCATGCCCCCACGCGTTGGGACTCGCGATCCCGCTCGTCGTCTCCATCGCCACAGAGCGGGCCGCGCGCGCCGGGGTCCTGATCAAGGACAGGCTCGCCCTCGAGTCGATGCGCAACGTCGACGCCGTGCTCTTCGACAAGACCGGCACCCTGACGAAGGGAGAACCGACCGTCCTCGAGCTCGAACCGGCTCCCGGGCAGGACCGGCGTCGAGTGCTGACCCTCGCGGCCGCCGCGGAGGCGGGCAGTGAGCATCCGCTGGCCTCGGCGATCGTGCGGGCCGCTCGAGATGAGGGAATCGATCTGCCCGTCGCACAGGACTTCTCCTCGTCGCCTGCGGTGGGGGTGTCTGCATCCGTCGACGGCCACGGGGTCCGGGTGGGTGGACCCAACCTGCTCGCCGAGCGCGGCCTCGACGAACTGCCCGTCGCGTCGTCGTGGCGGGAGCAGGGGGCGATCATCCTGCACGTGCTCGTCGACGATCGTGTCGTGGGGGCGTTCCGGCTCGCCGACGAGGTGCGTCCGGAGTCGCGTGTGGCCGTGGACGAACTCCACGCTCTCGACGTGCAGGTCGTGATGATCACCGGCGACGCGCAGGCGGTGGCCGACGATGTCGCCGGCCGGTTGGGCATCGACCGGGTGTACGCCGGGGTCCGACCCGAGGACAAGGCCGCCATCGTCGCGGACCTGCAGCACGAAGGTCGTCGCGTCGCGATGGTCGGCGACGGCGTCAACGACGCCCCCGCACTCGCGCAGGCCGACGTCGGGATCGCGATCGGTGCCGGCACCGACGTGGCCATCGGCTCGGCCGGCGTCATCCTCGCCTCCTCTGATCCGCGATCGGTCCTGTCGGTCATCGAGCTGTCGCGTGCCGGCTATCGGAAGATGGCGCAGAACCTCTGGTGGGCAGCAGGTTACAACCTCATCTCGGTGCCGTTGGCGGCCGGGATCCTGGCGCCGATCGGGTTCGTCCTGCCCATGAGTGTCGGCGCGATCCTGATGTCCGCCTCGACGGTGGTCGTGGCGTTGAACGCACAGCTGCTGCGTCGACTCGATCTGCGTCCCGGTTCCATCCGAAACCGATCCGGGCGCAGGTAGGGCAGCGCTACAAGATTCGCGTAGCGCAGTACTCGCGAAACCGCGGCGTGAAACCGCTGGACTGGGAGCACAGCACAGTCCACGGCGCCCGCCGGGGCGCCGAGAGGGAGAAGAAGAGATGGTGACCATGCATGTCGCCGCGGCGGTCGGGACGCAGGATCGCGATCGCATCGAACCCGTGGTGGGCGAGAACTACTGGACCCCGGGCGACCCGGACTTCGGGACGGCGTCGGCACCCCGATTCGCGTTCGCCGACCCGCACGCCGCCGGCCTGTTCCACGCCGAGGACCTGTCGCGGGAGGCCGGTGACCGCATCGCCGTCCACAACCGTGGTGTGCACGACGTGGCTGCCGTGGTCCTGCTC
The DNA here is from genome assembly GCF_002009645.1 of Gordonia sp. IITR100. Taxonomy (NCBI): domain Bacteria; kingdom Bacillati; phylum Actinomycetota; class Actinomycetes; order Mycobacteriales; family Gordoniaceae; genus Gordonia; species Gordonia sp. IITR100. The sequence goes on from NZ_MVKV01000016.1 coordinate 51,734, forward strand.
GAGGATGGCCGGTCGTATGTCGAACTCTTGCCTCCCGGTTCGGAAATCGCTCTGCCGGAGGCGGATTCGCTCACCTACCTCCAGGCCCCCCGCACCGCTGACGGCCGGCCGGTTCTGTACGGCGCGGTGTGGGTGCGCGACGGGCGGGTGATGCCGGTGACGGTTCCGATCCCCACCCGCCGCGAGTTCCTCGACCAGCGATATCTCACCCCGTGGAGCGCGGAGTGGAACGGCGGTGTCTCCGGTCGGCACATGCTCGATGCCGCGGCGGCCGGTGTCTCGTACCAGTACCGGACGGGCGGTTCGACGTTCGTCGTACGCAACGCGGGCAGCGACTGGATCGGGGTGGTCCATCGGTCCGGCACGGAGTTCACCTTCGTCGAATGCCCACCGGGTGGGCGTGCCGTCTTCGAACTCTCCCCGCAGTCCGCCCGCGCTGAGGTGTTCTCGGTCGTCGGTCGCCGGGGCGGCGGCACGGCCGGGCACGCCCCGTACATGTCGAGGTCGGGAACCGTGCATCCCGGTTGGGCGGGTCGGCCGGGGGAAGTCACCGCCTACGGTTCGGTCGTCGTCATGCTCGGCGCGCCGGTGTACAGCGCGCTGCCGAAACGCAATCTGTACCTTGCGTTCTCGGATCGGCGGCCCTTCGAGGCTCGCTTCGCTCGCACCTCAGGGAGCAGGGGGCCGAGCCGCCGGGAGCGAAGCGAGCGGGGCGAATGTGCGAGCCGCCGGGAGCAGGGCGCGCGTCCCTGCCGCGGGTTCCGTCGATGAGGTGGATCAGCCGACGTGGCGGCGCAGCTTGGCGGAGAGCCGCGGGGTGAGGTCCCCGTCGGCGTCGACGCGCTCCTCGACGTAGGCGAGGTCGCCGTCGGCGACGAGTCCGTACAGCCGTTTGGCGCCGCCGGTGCGTTGACCTGATTCTGCCTTGATGACGACGTCGGTGGCGAGTTCCCAGGTGGTCTGATTCAGGGGAGTGCCGTAGAAGAGTTCGATCGAGCCCTCGGCGTGGGCGAGGAGCAATTCGATGGTGTCGTCCTCACCGATCCGCCAGAACCCGGACTCGCGGAGGTCGGGCCGCTGGTAGGCAGCATCGTCGTCGATCACCCACGAGCGGGACTCCCAGGTGAGGAAGTTCTGGCCGTCGTGGGACACGACGATCTGCTGAGCGAAGTGATAGTCGGTGTCCGTCTGGGGATCGTGGCCTTCGCCCTCGCCACGCCACACGCCGACGAGCGGCAGGAGTGCGAGGAGGCCGGGATGCAGGTCCGCGCCGAGGCGGAGGTTCGCGGTGTCGGCCGGGAGCGGCAGATCATCCCATGTGGGGACGTTGCGTTCACGGCTGCCGGACTCCACCGCCCGGGCCTCGGCCTGACTGATCGCCTCGTCACCGGACCGACGCGGTTGCGAGAGTGCGTCGGCAGAACCGTCCTCGGACGGGTCCGGGTCGGCAGGGCCGTCGGCCGTCGTGCCGCCGGGTGGGGGCGTCACGACTCGTCGGTCACCAGGCGGTACAGGGTGTAGACACCGAACCAGGTGATCAGCACGGCGGCCAGGATCAGCAGGATTTCGAAGAAGAGGACCACGAGGGGAATTCTAACCCCGCCGTGGTCAGGGCGCCGTCGAGGGGTGGGCCCTTCGTGGCTCGTCGCTTACGCTCCTCGCACCTCAGGGACCAGTGGGATTAGAGGGCGGAGAGAACGAGACAGCCCGGTCACCGCGGGTGCGGTGACCGGGCTGCCGGGTCGAGCGTGGCGTCACTTCGAGACGGTGATGTCCTTCTCGTGGATGCCGGGGCCCTCGGGGCTGATCGTCACGTCGCCGTTGCCCACCGCGGACAGGGCGCGCAGCGTCCAGGTGCCGGGGGCGGCGAAGAAACGGAAGTCGCCGGTGGGCGATGCCACGACCTCGGCGGTGAACTCACCGGTCGAGTCGAGCAGACGCACGAAGGCGCCGGCGACGGGCGAACCCGAGCCGTCGGTGACCTGTCCGGTCAGGACGGTCTCCTTCTCCACGTCGACGCCAGCGGGCAGCTTCTGTCCCTGCTTGGGTGCAGCACACATATCTCTTACTTTCCTTCTCCGAGTTCGATCGGGACGCCGATCAGCGAGCCGTACTCGGTCCAGCTGCCGTCGTAGTTCTTGACGTTCTGCTGGCCGAGCAGTTCCTTCAGCACGAACCAGGTGTGGCTCGACCGCTCGCCGATGCGGCAGTACGCGATGGTGTCCTTCGAGCCGTCGAGTCCCGCCTCGCCGTAGAGCTCCTTGAGCTCCTCGTCGGACTTGAAGGTGCCGTCCTCGTTGGCGGCCTTGCTCCACGGCACGTTGATCGCGCTCGGGATGTGACCGGGACGCTGGCTCTGCTCCTGCGGGAGGTGGGCCGGCGCGAGGATCTTGCCGGAGAACTCGTCCGGGCTGCGCACGTCGACGAGGTTCTTGGTGCCGATGGCGTCGACGACCTCATCGCGGAACGCGCGGATACTGACATCCGGCTCGCCGGCCTTGTAGGTCGTGGCGGGACGGCTGACGGCGTCGCTGGACAGCGGGCGACCGTCGAGCTCCCACTTCTTGCGGCCGCCGTCGAGGAGCTTGACGTCGTTGTGGCCGTACAGCTTGAAGTACCAGTAGGCGTATGCAGCGAACCAGTTGTTGTTGCCGCCGTAGAGGATCACGGTGTCGTCGTTCGCGATCCCGCGCTCGGAGAGCAACTTGCCGAACTGTTCGGCATCGACGAAGTCGCGGCGGACCGGATCCTGCAGGTCGGTCTTCCAGTCGAGCTTGACGGCGCCGGCGATGTGCCCGCCGTCGTAGGCCGAGGTGTCCTCGTCGACCTCGACGAAGACGGTCTTGTCGGCCTTGAGGTTCTGCTCAGCCCATTCGGTGCTGACCAGGACGTCGGAACGTGCCATGGCGGTGTCCTTTCGGAGTGGATCGGTGATGGTCATCGAACAGATGGAGATGGTGGAGACGGTGAGGCGCGAGAAGGATGCCCGCGTCTCGGGGAGATGAGCACGGGTGACGGCGCATGGGAACGAGGTCGCAGACCTCGGTGGAGACGCCCCCGTTCTCATCGACGGTGTGGGCGGACCGGCTGCTCAACGCAGCACGGGTTGGTCACACCGTCAACGGCGAGTGCGACAACAGCAGTCGGCGACACGACAGAAGTCGATCGCCCGGCGTCGTGTGAGCAAGTACTCACGGCGCTGCTGCATGCCCACGAGGGTACAACAGAGCCGATCGAGCCCCCAACGGCCGGGGTGCTTTGCCGCCGAGACCGGGAGAACACGGTCTGAACTGCTCAGAAGCGGTCGAGGCGCACCGATGCCGGACCGGAGTCGCCGACCAGTTGGACGTCCCCGCCGAAACTCTCCGCGCGATCGGGTTCGACATCCCAGGCCATCGGCAGGCGCGGGAGCGTCAGGCTGAACCGATCGAGCACGGCGGCGCGGAATTCCGCCGGGACCTCGGCGTCGACGTGGCGTTCGGGGCCGGTGTAGAAGCCGGTCGCCCGGATGTCCAGTGCGCCGTCGACGACGGAGAGGTCGACGGACACACTCACCCGCACCTTGGGGCGGTCGTAGGACGACGCCGACGGCGGGTCGGCGGGATCGAGCCCGTCGCCCGGCGGCAGTGCGACCGTGCCGGTGAGCACGACGCCGGTCTCGCGACTGACGATGCCGTCCTGGGGCCCGCCTGCGCCCGCCGTGTCGTCCGGTCCCGGGGTGCTGACGGTCAGGTCGATGATGCGCAGATACCGGGCCAGGGTGACGGCATCGAGGCGGGTGTACGCCGAGATCGAGCCGGTGTGGAGAACATCACTCGCCGAGAATCCGCTGCCGTCGGCCACGTCGAACGGGCCGAGAGAAGCACCCAGCTCACCGCGGCAGACTCCGCGGGCGGGCGGACACCCGGGTAGTTCGACGCCGCGGGCGGCGATCGTGGCCCCGTCGAAGTGACCGGCGGACGACTGCGGGGTGAACGGGAAACCCGCGATGGTGACCTCGGGATCGAAAGTCACGCGGGGGGATTGGGCGAGGGCGCGGGAGAACTGATGCTCCCCGCGAACGGCGGCCCCGACGTCGACGCCGAGCGCGACCCCCGCGGCGGCCAGGGCGGCGACCACACCGATGACGAGCACTTTCCGGATGCGCGGCATGCTCGGCCGATCACCCTCCCCGTCGTGGTCATCCGGCGGTCGTGGTCGCCTTGTTAACAGGTGAGCGCGCCGGTGGCGCTATTCTGTCACCTATCTCGCACACGTTGGTAAGGCGGCGTAAACAATCGCCGAGCCACGCGCGGGTGGCGTTCACGTCGTGGTGAGCGATCTGGATGGTCCGGGACGGGGACGAACGAGATCGGAGTGCTGGGTGGATCTCTTGTTGTTGACGGCCGACCCGAATCCGGAGTCGGTCTTGCCGTCGTTGTCGCTGCTCGCGCACACGGTGCGGACCGCTCCGACCGAGGTGTCGTCACTCATGGAGGCGGGGAACGCCGATGTGGCGCTGGTCGATGCCCGCGCCGACCTGGCGGCGGCCCGCGGGCTGTGCCGCCTGTTGGGCAGCACCGGCTCCTCGGTGCCGGTCGCGGCGGTGCTGACCGAGGGCGGGCTGGTCGCGGTCAACGCGGACTGGGGCATCGACGAATTCCTGCTGCCGGGTACCGGTCCGGCCGAACTCGATGCCCGGTTGCGCCTGCTCGTGGTTCGAACCCGGGGGGTTGCTGCGGAGGAGTCCTCGGGCAAGGTCACGCTGGGGGAACTCGTCATCGACGAGGGGACCTACACCGCACGCCTGCGCGGACGTCCGCTCGACCTGACCTACAAGGAGTTCGAGCTCCTGAAGTACTTGGCGCAGAATGCGGGTCGCGTGTTCACGCGCGCCCAGCTGCTCCAGGAGGTGTGGGGGTACGACTTCTTCGGCGGCACCCGCACCGTCGACGTCCATGTCCGTCGACTCCGCGCCAAACTCGGCAGCGAGCACGAGTCGCTGATCGGGACCGTCCGCAACGTCGGATACAAGGCAGTCCGTCCGACGCGTGGCCGGGCGCCCGCGGCCGACGCCGACCTGTCCGAGGACGCCTCTGGCCCCGATGCGGTCGGCACCGATGACTTCGACGACGCGCTCGACGGTCCCGATCCGTTCGACGAGGAGTTCAGTGCCAGTGCCGGGAACTGAGGACCCGCAGGTGCGTCGAGGCGCACTGCCCGACGACGTCGCTGAATTCGCTCACCGTTTGGTGCGCGAGGCGAACGACGCCGATGGTGTCGCCCCGCTCTCGGAGGGGGCGGTCGCCGCGATCGACGCCCCCGAGGGCTCGCCGATCGTGCACGTCAGGTCGAAGGCGGGGTACGCCGTCATCGTCCCCGGTCGCGACGGCGAGCCGGCGATGATCGAGGCGGTTGTCGACCCGGCGCACCGACGGGAGGGACATGGCCGGGCGCTGCTCGACGCGGCGTTCGGGGCCGCGCCCGAATCGGGGTCGGGGGTCCGGGTGTGGGCTCATGGAAATCTGCCTGGTGCGGTGGCGCTCGCCGCGGCGATGGGGCTGACGAAACGTCGCGAACTGCTGCAGCTGCGCCGCCCGGTCGGACCCGGCCACGAACTCCCCGAACTCGTCGTCGACCCGACGGTCGACCTGCGGACCTATGCCGGACCGGCCGATGACGCCGAGATCCTGCGGGTGAACAACGCGGCCTTCGACTGGCATCCCGAGCAGGGTGGCTGGTCGCCGGAGCAGATCCGTGAACGGGTTGCCGCCGACTGGTTCGATCCGGCGGGTTTGTTCCTCGCCTTCGACCGTGCCGGCGACGGATCGGGCGGGGGAGATGGCAAGCTCCTCGGGTTCCACTGGACGAAGCGGCACGACGCGGACCTCGGCGAGGTGTACATCGTCGGCGTCGATCCTGCGGCGCAGGGTCGCGGACTGGGTCGGTTGTTGACGCTCGCCGGCCTGCATCACCTTGCGCGCGAGGGCGTCTCGGAGATCAACCTCTACGTGGAGGGTGACAACGTCGCCGCGCTGCACACCTACGAGCGCCTCGGGTTCACCCGATACGCCGTCGACGTCGCCTACGGCTGAGGCTGCCCGAGTGCGGCGCCGATGGCGTCGACGACGTCGCCGATGTGGGGCTCGCGAACCACGGACAGGTGATTGCACTCGAGACGGAGGACGTCGACGTCCCCGGTCACGATGTGCCGCCGCCACACCGAAGGGTCGTCACGATTCTCGCTGCCCTGCACCACGAGCGCGCGACCGGTGTACGGGCGGGGGCGGTGCAGCCGCGCCACCCGGACACCGAGTTCCTCGAGCGCCTGCGCGTCGGCGGTCGGCGAGGTTCTCACCACACCGGCGAGCGGAACCCGAATTCGTCGGCGCCACGATTCTTTCCGGGGAGCGGTTCATATGTGGTGGCCGTCGTGAGGGACGGGTCGGCGCGCTTGGCGCGATGCAGCACCCGCGGTGGGACGAACGTGTCCACCACGACGACCAGATCGACATGGTGCCCGTCGGCCTCGAGGCGTCGCGCGGCCGCCGGTCGTCGGGCAGGCCACCGGGCGGTCTCGCCGGTGGGGCGAGGGCAGGAGCCCGCCCCGGGTGTGCGGGCCGATTCGCGCGAGCCCGACGATCCGTCCTGTAGCCAGGTGCCCAAGTCTCGAATGTCGGGTTACGCAGATCACGTACGATCACGCCTGGGCAGGTCGCACCCCGTCTGCCTTGGCCAGTTCACCTGTCGTTCATCTTTTGGAGGGGATCAGTCCACCACGCCCCCATAGCTTTCCACTCGGACACTCCGGAGCCGACGCCAGTCGGTGCGGGGAACGCGAACGGAAAGGCAACACCAGCGGTGAAAATCAATCGGAACGGCGCCCTGGCGTCGGTGTCGGCGATCGCGGCACTGACACTCGTCACGGCGTGCGGCGGTGGGGGAAGCGAACAGACTGTCAGCGGCGAGGGCTCGACCGCGCAGCAGAAGGCCATGGAGCACTTCAGCCAGGTCCTCACCGACAACAGCGACATCGTGCTCGACTACACCGGCAGCGGCTCGGGCGACGGCATCAAGAAGTTCATCGCGGGCGACGTCGACTTCGCCGGCTCGGACTCGGCCCTCAAGGACGACGAGGTCACCGACGCCACCGCACGTTGCAACGGCAACGCCCCCTGGCACCTCCCGCTGGTCGTCGGCCCCGTCGCGGTCGCCTACAACCTCGACGGTGTCGAGGACCTCAAGCTCAACCCCAGCGTCATCGCGCAGATCTTCAACGGCAAGATCACCACCTGGAACGATCCCAAGATCGCCGCGCTGAACCCCGGCGTGACGCTGCCCACCACCGACATCGTGCCGGTGTACCGCTCGGACAGCTCGGGCACCACCGACAACTTCCAGCGCTTCCTGGAGAACTCGGCCCCCGCTGACTGGCCGTACGAGCACAGCAAGGAATTCGCACCCAAGGGTGTCGGTTCCGGTGCCTCGAAGTCGACCGGCGTCGGCGACACCGTCAAGAAGACCCCCGGTTCGATCACCTACGTCGAGTGGGGCTTCGCCACCGAGAACGATCTCGGTGTCGCCCAGGTCGACTTCGGTGCCGGCCCGGTCGAACTGAACGCGGAGAGCGCGGGCAACGCGCTCGAGTCGCTGGCCTTCGCCGATCCGGCCAGCAAGGACCTCGTCGTCGACACCGACGCGCTGTTCGCCTCGAAGGCCCCGGGTGCGTACCCGCTGCTGCTCACCCCGTACTCGATCGTCTGCTCCGCGGGCTACGAGGACGAGGCCACCAGCCAGACGCTGAAGGACGCGTTCACCGCGGTCCTGAACGACGGCCAGGCCGGTCTCGAGGAAATCGGCTACGTGCCGGTCCCCGACGCCTACAAGACCAAGCTGCAGGGAACCATCGACTCGCTGTCCGGTGGGTCCGGGAACGCCTGATCAATCCCCTCAGATCGCGTGCGCGGGGCCGCCTCGGTTGCGGCCCCGCGGATGTGGTTGACACACTGACACGACATTTCGCGTGTCCACGAGACGGCGGGAAGTGACTCAATGACCAGAGCCGAATCACAAGAAGGACGCATGACCTCGCTGAGCAAAGAGGGTGGCACGACTCCGCCGGACACCGGCGAGTTCCGCCCCACCGGGTCATCGCCCGACCAGCCCGAATCCTCGCTTCATTCGGCCGCGCATCACCGCGTCGCCGACCGGGTGTTCCGCACCCTGGCCGTCGGCTCGGGTTTCGTGGTCTCGATCGTCATCGGGCTCATCGCACTCTTCCTTCTGGCGCAGGCGATCCCGTCGCTGGCGAAGAACGAGGAGAACTTCTTCACCTACACCGGCCAGTGGATCACCAGCGGTGATCAGCTCGCCTTCGGAATCCCGCAGCTCTTCTACGCGACAGTCGTGGTGTCGGTCATCGCGCTGCTGATCGCCATGCCGGTCGCGCTCGGTATCTCGATCTTCCTGACCGAATACGCGCCGAAGCGGTTCGTCGGACCGATCACCTACACCGTCGACCTCCTCGCCGCGGTCCCCTCGATCGTGTACGGCCTCTGGGGCATCCTCGTGCTCGGCCCGGCGCTGGTGCCGGTCAACGAGTGGCTCGTCGGCAATCTCGGCTTCCTGCCGTTCTTCCAGGAACCCACTCAGGTCGCCAACATGAGCACCGGCGGAACGCTCCTGACCGCGGGCATCGTGCTCGCCGTCATGATCCTGCCGATCATCACCGCCGTGACCCGCGAGGTCTTCATGCAGACCCCCAAGGGTCATCGTGAGGCCGCGCTCGCCCTGGGCGCCACCAAGTTCGAGGTCGTCAAGGTCGCCGTGCTGCCCTTCGGGTTCTCCGGCTACATCTCCGGTTCGATGCTCGGTCTGGGTCGCGCGCTCGGCGAGACGATGGCGCTGCTGCTCATCATCTCGACCGCCGGTCCCATGAACTTCAACCTCATGGAGAGCGGCGAGACCTTCGCGACCAAGATCGCCAACAACGCGGCCGAATTCGACTCGCCCGCCAAGACCGGCGCCTATATCTCGGCCGGCCTGACCCTGTTCGTCCTGACCTTCATCGTCAACGCCGCCGCCCGCGCGGTCGTCGCCGGAAAGAAGTGACCATGTCTGTGACCACGACATCTTCCGCCGCCGATCCGGTCAAGAAGCCTTCTGGCTTCACCCCGATGTCCGGGCGCCGGCGATTCACCGACGGGACCGTGCGCGTCGCCGTCATGGCCGCCCTCCTGCTGGCGCTGGTTCCCCTGCTCTGGCTGGTCTTCACGCTGGTGTCGCGGGGTATCGAGACGATCATCGACATCGACTGGTGGACCCAGGCCGAGCGACGCGGCGGCGCCGCCAACGCGATCATCGGCACCCTGATGCAGACCGCCCTCGCGGCGGTCATCTCCATCCCGCTCGGCATCTTCGTCGCCATCTATCTGGTGGAGTACGCGACGAAGAAATCGCTCCTCGCGCGTGTCACCACGTTCATGGTCGACATCCTCTCGGGTGTGCCCTCGATCGTCGCCGCGTTGTTCGTCTACGCGGTGTGGCGCACCACCCTCGGATTGCCCCGCTCGGGATTCGTGGTCGCGATCGCGCTGGTGTTGCTGATGGTCCCGCTCGTGGTGCGCGCCACCGAAGAGATGTTGAAGATCGTCCCGCAGGACCTTCGCGAGGCGTCGTACGCCCTGGGTATCCCGAAGTGGAAGACGATCGTGAAGATCGTCCTGCCGACGGCCCTGTCGGGCATCGTCACCGGCGTGATGCTGGCCATCGCCCGGGTCATGGGCGAATCGGCGCCGGTCCTCATCCTCGTCGGTGCCACCCGCGCGATGAATTGGAATCCCTTCGACGGCAACCAGCAGTCGCTGCCGCTGATGATGGTGCAGCAGTACAACAACGGACCGGGCGCCTTCGATCAGGTGTGGGGCGCGGCGCTGACATTGGTGATCCTCGTTGCCATCGTCTACTTCGGCGCCAAGGCGGTGTCGAAGATCTTCGCCCCCAAGACTTCCTGACCTCCCACCCTTCTCGGGTCATCTTTTCCAGAACGGACCAATGACATGGCAAAGCGCCTCGACATCAAAGACCTGAACATCTATTACGGCGACTTCCACGCGGTCAAGGACGTCACCCTCGAGGTGCCGCCGCGCTGCATCACCGCGTTCATCGGCCCGTCGGGCTGCGGTAAGTCGACCGTGCTCCGGACCCTCAACCGCATGCACGAGGTCACCCCGGGTGCCTACGCCAAGGGCAGCGTGCTGCTCGACGGCGAGGACATCTACGGCAAGACCGTGGACCCGGTGAGCGTGCGCGCGACCATCGGCATGGTGTTCCAGCGGCCGAACCCGTTCCCGACGATGTCGATCCGCGACAACGTCGTCGCCGGCCTGCGTCTGCAGGGTGTGCGGAACCGATCACAGCTCGACGACGTCGCCGAGAAGAGCCTGCGCGGCGCCAACCTCTGGGAAGAGGTCAAGGATCGCCTGGACAAGCCGGGCGGCGGACTGTCGGGTGGTCAGCAGCAGCGTCTGTGCATCGCCCGCGCCATCGCGGTCTCTCCCGACGTCCTGCTCATGGACGAGCCGTGTTCGGCGCTCGACCCGATCTCGACGCTGGCCATCGAGGACCTGATGGGTGAACTCAAGAAGGAGTACACCATCGTCATCGTGACCCACAATATGCAGCAGGCCGCCCGCGTCAGCGATCAGACCGCGTTCTTCAACCTCGAGGCGGTCGGCCAGCCGGGACAGCTCGTCGAGATCAACGACACCGAGACGATGTTCTCGAACCCGACGAAGAAGGAGACCGAGGACTACATCTCGGGCCGCTTCGGCTGAGGTTCCGCAGGACACGAACAGGCCCGCTCACCCGTTCGGGGGAGCGGGCCTCGTCGTGCCTGGGTCGTCGTGTCGGGGTGTCACATGTTGAGCAGCAGGATCACCAGCAGGGCGACCAGCGACGCGGTCACACCCAGGTAGGCCAGGATCTTGCGGCGGTGGGCGGCAGCCTCTGCGTCCTCGTCGGTCACCGCATTGAAATCGGGCTCGGTCGGATAGTGCTGGGCCATGTCGCCACCCTAACGACGACCTCGGCGCGTGTGAAATCTCCTCGACGTCGTTGGGGCCCAGATATTCACGGACATGAAAAAAAGGCCGAGATTCAGTGTCGGAAACTGAATTCTCGGCCTCTTTCGGTGTGGCCCTCGCTCGATGTCCAGCACCGAGCGAGGGAAATCACCCCACGCTCTGGAACTGCTCCGGGGTCTTGCCCGTCGCGGTGAACACCACGCGGCGCCCGATGAGTACGGCGTGGTCGGCGAACCGTTCGTAGTAGCGGCCGAGCAGGGTCACGTCCACCGCGGCGGCGACGCCGTGCTTCCACTCGCGGTCCATCAGGACGGTGAACAGGTGGCGGTGGAGGTCGTCCATGGCGTCGTCGTCTTCCTGGAGACGAAGGGCGGCCTGCGGGTCGCTGGTCACGAGGACCTCATGAGCGTTCTTGGCCAGGGTGACGGCCAGGCGGCCCATCTCGGCGAAGTAGCCGTTGACCTCCTCCGGCAGTGCCTTGGCGGGATGCCGGCGGCGGGCGACCTTGGCGACGTGCAGCGCCAGTGCACCCATCCGATCGGCGTCGGCGACGATCTGGAATCCACTCACGACTCCACGCAGGTCACCGGCGACCGGGGCCTGCAGGGCGAGGAGCGCGAAGGACTGTTCCTCCGCGCGAGCCGTCAGCCGGCTCATCCGGTCGGTGTCCCCGATGACCTCTTCGGCGATGGCGAGATCGGCCTGCAGCAGTGCCTGCGTGGCGCGCGCCATCGCGGTGCCGGCGAGCTCGCACATCTCACCCAATACCGAGGTCAGCGCCTCGAGTTGCTCTTGATAGGCGGTACGCATGGTCCCAGGATACGTGCGTGATCACTCCAGGCCGACTCCGACCGATGAACGTCCAGTGAACGTCGGGTGCAGATCCGTCCACCTGCGAGTGCACCGACACCCTGAGATCACGTGCAGGTGGTGTCGCCCGCGTTCGTGATGGCCAGGTCGTTGGGCAGATTGCCGGTGTTCTCCGCGGGTGCGAGCTGGTTCGCCGTCAGGGTCGCCCCGGAGGCCGGTACCGACTCCAGGGAGCCGGTGAAATCCGCACCGACGATGAGCTCGACACCTGACTTGACCGTGCGGTCGAGCTGGATGCTCGCGTTCGGGAACATCTCGGCCAGCGTCGCGGCGGCGTCGCGCTGTCCCGGCCCGTAGCGCACGACGGTGTCGTCGCGGTTCTCCGAGGCATCGGCGACACCCCGAACGTCGAAACCGTACGGCGTGAGCTGCTCGGACACCTCGGTGGCGAGGCCCGTCTGGCCCGTGCCGTTGAGAACCCGGACGCCGACATTGCCGGGGTTCTGGGCGGTCGCGGTCACGGGTCCGGGAGCACTGGCGTTCGAGTCGGTGCTCGGTGCGCCGGGACTCGTCGGCGCCTTCGACGACGACGGCGGCTTCTTGCGCGCCTGCTCGCCGGGGAGTGGCAGGTCGTCGATGATGGCGTCGAAGATCGCGTCGATGTCGCTGGTGCGCGGGATCTCGTTGTTGGCGCCGTCGGTGGAGGTACCCGACGTCGGGATCGTCAGGAACGAGACGCGGCCGGCCTCGATGCCCTGCATCGACTCGGCCAGGTTGATGAGCGACTGGGTGTCGACGCCGTCGACGTAGCTGTATTCGATGAACGTGTTGACGATCCCGTTGAGTTTGTTGGGGTTCGACAGCACATTGCCCGACAGGCTCGACCGCAACAGCGACGACATGAAGAGCTGCTGGCGTTTGATCCGGCCGTAGTCGCCGTTGCCCTCCGTGCTGATGTTGCGGGCGCGCACGTAGTTCAGCGCACGGCGGCCGGTCAGCTTCTGCTTGCCCGGCTTACGCAGGATCTGGCCGATCTCGTAGTCGTAGAGCGGCACCGTCGAGCAGACCTCGACGCCGCCGATCGCGCGGACGACCTTCTCGAAGCCGTAGAAGTCCATCCCGATGAAGTGGTTGATGTTGAGCCCGCTCATCGCGGTGATCACGCGAACGAGACACTGCGGACCGCCGTAGAAGTAGACGCTGTTGAGCTTGACGCCGGACTGGGCCGGCATCTCGGCGCCGTACTCACCGGTCTCGTTGTCCCACGCGTTGCACGCCGGCTGATCCACCTGCAGGTCGCGCGGGAACGACACCGCGACGACGCGACTGCGGTTGGCCGGGATGTTCACCAGGATGACGGTGTCCGAACGGGCGCCCTCGGCGTCGGCGGTGGTGCCGGCGCCGACCCTGGAGTTCTGGCCACCGCGGGTGTCGGTACCGACGATGAGGTACGTCTCGTCGCCATACTGGGCGTCCTTGTTCCGGATGTTCTGGTCATCGGGGTCGACGGCGGTGACGTTCCGCCAGTTGCCGTTCCACGACTGCAGGTAACCCCAGACGAAGCCGGTGCCCACCAGTGCGAGCACGCACGCGATGGCGACCAGGATGCGTCCGGTCGCGGCGGTCTTGCGCAGCATCGCGCCCTGCCGGTCCTCGTCGCGTCCGGGATGGCGCCGAGGCGCCGAACGCAGGGCGAGGGGTTCGGTGAGGTCGGGTGTGCGTTCCAGCGGGGGTTGCGGGGCCGGCGGTCCGGCCGGGCCGCCGGCGACCGGCTCCTGGGCGCGGGATTCCTCGATCACCCGCTGCTCGGTGGCGCGATCGGACAGGTCGGGCGCGGCGTCGCCGACGGTGGGGATCTTCTGGGTGACCTCGTTGTCGAAACGATGGACGGTCGTCGGGCGGTCGTCGGGCGCCGGCTGCGGAGCGGCGGGGACCCGCCCGCCCGGGGATGACGGTGGCGTGGCTTTCCCATCGAACGGCGGTCCGGTACGGCGGGACCGCCCGCGGGTCGACGACGGGGGCTCGGACGTCCGCGACTCCGGGCGCGGCGGAGTCGCGCGGCGGGTGCCGGACCGGCCGGCGCCGGCGGGGGGTTCCGACGGTGACGACTCCTCCGCGTTCATCTGCTCCATGAGCTGGCGGACCGTCAGGCGAGTGCGTCCCCGGACGAAGCGATCTGCCGAGCGTGGCTCGCGGAGGCTGGGGTGCGCCGGGGGAGGGGAGCCCGGGTCGGAGGAACCGGGCGCGTCCGGACCGGGGACGGGCTCGAAGTCGTCGCGGGAGCGTCCGGCGCGTCGACCACGACGAGAGCGATCGGCGTCGCCCACCTCGGGGTCGTCCGGGCCCGGTGTCCAACGACTCAATGCACGTTCCTCATGCCCCGTGGTCGTGTCGCGGAGTCACCGCGGATCGGGGCTCGACCAGCGCGGTGCGCACAGAATGGAGGTCCCGGCGACCGGGACCTCCGCGCAATAGTACTGATCCCACCTGAGAAAGCGTCTCAGCCAGGCACCGGTTGTGACGGTTTTCGCAATCCGGTTCAACCGCCGGAGTGCATGATCTCGGCGCCTGCGGGGATCACGTCCTCGTCGGGGTCGTCGAGCCAGCCGTCCGGCAGCGCGACCTTCGCCGGCGAACCCTGCCGGCCGCGCGGGCCGTGACCGTCGGTGGGGAACGGCGCGTCGGCCGGCAGCTCGGCCAGCAGTTCACGCAGTTCGTCGACGCTGCCGACGAGCGCCATCCGCCGCCGGATCTCCGAGCCGGCCGGGAAGCCGCGAAGGTACCAGGCGACGTGCTTGCGGATCTCGCGGCAACCCTTCATCTCGCCGTGGTGATCGACGAGGAGCTGGCAGTGCCGGACCATGATGTCGGCGACCTCGCCCAGGTTCGGCGGCGCCGGAGCGTCGAAGCCGCCGAGTTCGGCGGCGAGTTCGGCGAACAGCCAGGGCCGGCCGAGGCAACCGCGACCGACGACGACGCCGTCGCAGCCGGTCCGGCGCATCATCGCGACCGCATCGGCGGGTTCGAAGATGTCGCCGTTGCCGAGCACCGGCACGGTGGTGACGTGCTCCTTGAGGCGGGCGATCTCGTCCCAGTCGGCCTCACCGGAGTATCGCTGCGATGCGGTGCGCGCGTGGAGGGCGACGGCCGCGGCACCTTCTTCGGCGGCGATCCGGCCGGCGTCGAGATGGGTGCGGTGATCGTCGTCGATGCCGATCCGGAACTTGACCGTCACCGGGATGTCGGTGCCCTCGGTGGCTCGGACGGCCGCCGCGACGATCTTGCGGAACAGCGTGCGCTTGTAGGGGATCGCCGACCCCCCGCCCTTGCGGGTCACCTTGGGGACCGGGCAGCCGAAGTTCATGTCGATGTGGTCGGCGAGATTCTCGTCGACGATCATCTTCGCGGCTTGGTACGTGTACTCCGGGTCGACGGTGTAGAGCTGCATCGACCGCGGGTTCTCGTCGGGTCCGAAGGTCGTCATGTGCATCGTGACCGGGTGCCGCTCCACGAGCGCGCGGGCCGTGACCATCTCACAGACGTACAACCCGGAGACGGTTCCGGTACGGGCGAGCTCGAGTTCGCGGCACAGCGTCCGAAACGCGACGTTGGTGACACCGGCCATCGGGGCCAGTACGACCGGGCTGGCCAGTTCGATGGAACCGATACGTAGTCCCTTCGAGACGCTCGCAAGCTCGCTCCTCAGGGAGCTGGGAAGCGAGCCCTCGGTGGTCGAGGGCGCCGGGTGGCTGTCGACGAGGGTGCTCAGGACGCCTGCTGCTCCCGCTTCTTGGCCTCGCGGGCGAGCGAACGGTCGCGCATCTCCTCGAAGCGGATGGTGTCCTTCTCGAGCTGCTCGAGGAAGGCGGCGAGCTCCTCGCGGGTCTTCTCGCCCTCGCTGCTGAAGTCGTCACGTTCGAAGACGTTCCACTTGCGCAGGACCGGCATGACGACCTCTTCGAGGTGCTGACGCAGGTCGTAGATGCCGTGCTTGGCCATGAGCACGCCGTGGCGACGGAAGTTGGGCATACCGGCGCCGGGCATCTGGAAGTTGGTCACGATGTCGGTGACGGCGCGCAGCGTCTGGTCGGGGGAGATGTCGAAGCCCGCACCGCAGATGTTGCGGTAGAAGATCATGTGCAGGTTCTCGTCGGCCGCGATGCGCTGCAGCATCTTGTCGGCGATCGGGTCGTTGCACGCCTTGCCGGTGTTGCGGTGGCTGACGCGGGTCGCGAGTTCCTGGAAGGTCACGTACGCCACGGAATGCAGCAGACCGAGCTCGTCGGCGTGCTCCTCGAGCTCGTCCACGCGTCCGGCGGCAGCCAGCATCGGGTCGTAACCATTGGTCATGTGGATCATCCGCGCCTCTTCGAGGGCGACGGGATCGACGCCGCGGGTGACCACGAGGTAGTCGCGCATGACGATGCCGTGGCGGTTCTCCTCGGCGGTCCAGCGACCGACCCAGTGGCCCCAGGCGGAGTCCATCGAGAAGTTGTCGGCGATGACACGGTGGTACGACGGCAGGTTGTCCTCGGTGAGGAGGTTCGTGATCATCGCGGCCTTGGCGACCTCGTCGAGCTGCGACTGCTCGGGGTCGTAGTCGACGCCACCCAGGGCGGCGAAGTTGCGGCCCTCGTCCCACGGCACGTAGTCGTGCGGGTTCCAGTCCTTGGCGATCTTGAGGTGGCGGTTGACGTTGTCCTCGGCAACCGGGGCCAGCTCCTTGAGTAGCTCGAGTTGCGTCAGGTCGCGTGCCATATAGATGTCCTCCGAACGGTGTCCGCGTGTGTCGTCATTGCGTGTCGTCGTCGTGCGTCGTGTCGATCGATCCGCGCGCGTGGCCGGCGGCCACGACCGTGGTTCGCGACGTCGTCGTGGGGAGGCGCGCACCCCGCCCACCGAACCGTGGTGTGTCGGGCCGGGTCCCCCGCGCCGCCCCGTCGCCACTGGTCAAAGTTCTAGCGTACGGCACGCACACCGGTGTCCCAAGTCCGTCGCCTGGGTGTCGTTCACGCCCGCGCGTCGCGTTACGCGTCCGGCCGGTGGTGTCGGTCACGTCGGTACGGGCGACGCCGGAACCGGTGTTAGCGCAGGTCGGCGGGCCCTCAACCGGAACGTGGACGCGAGGCGAACATCGCGCCCGTCGTCTCCATCCACGCCGTGGCCGGTTCGTCGATGGTGCCCAGTTCGCGTGCCTTCTCACACCAGCGCATCGCCGCGCGCCCGAACTCCATCGGGTTGTAGACGTCCTCCTCGCGACTCCACCGACCATCGCCGGCGTAGGTGAGGATGGTGATGTTGGTGGCGGTGATGTGCGTCGAGTCGCCCGGATCGCGCATCGGGTTGTCGACTTCGCAGATGACGCGGCCGGTCGGCGCGTCGACCACATGCCACAGCGAGGGGAACCCGGTCATGTGACTGCCGGGGAACGACGTCATCGTCCGCCAGATCCAGGTCCGGATCTCCTCGCGGCCGCGCATGGTGCCCAAGGCGTGCTCGATGTAGTCGGCGTCTTCGGTGAACAGTTCGGCATAGCGATCCCAGTCCCGGCTCACGGCGATCTCGGCGACCGTGCGCTGGAACTGTGCGAAGGCCTCGTCGAGCTCTGCCGGGGTGAATTCGGCGGTCGTCGGGGTCGGGTTCTCGGTGGTTTCCATCGCCGCCGATCGTAGAGTCCGCACCGGTGTGGTCCACCGCGTTTCGCGACAATCGGTACCATTCGTCCCCAGCACAGCCACCGCACACGGATCGGTGAGGACGTCATGTACCAGGTAGGGGACCTGATCGCGGGGTACCGCGTCCTCGACGTGCTCGGACGCGGCGGCATGGGCGAGGTCTACCAGGCCGCGCATCCCCGGCTGCCGCGCGCCGACGCCCTGAAGGTGCTCCGTTCGGTCCACGCCGCGGACCCGGTCTTCCGCGCGCGGTTCGAACGCGAAGCCGACATCGTCGCGCCGCTGCACCATCCCAACATCGTGGCCGTCTACGACCGTGGTGTGTTCGACGAGTTGCTGTGGATCGCGATGGAGTACGTGCCGGGCACCGACGCGGCCCGGATGCTCGCCCGCGAGTCGCCCCTCGACCCCGGTCTCGCGTGCACGATCATCGCCGGGGCGGCGGCGGGCCTGGACGCGGCGCACCGGCGCGGCGTCATGCACCGGGACATCAAACCCGCCAACATCCTCATCACGCCGGGGTCGGACGGCGCCACCGACAGCGCCCCGGAGGCCGTCAAACTCACCGACTTCGGCATCGCCCAGGTCCTCGACGAGGTGACCCACCTGACCGGCACCGGGATCACCATCGGGACCATGCGCTACGCCTCCCCGGAGCAGATCGAGGGGTTGCGCGTCGACGGCCGGAGCGACATCTATTCCCTCGCTGCCACTGCGTACGAACTCCTCACCGGTGCACCGCCGTTCGATTCACCGTCGCTGCACGGACTGATGACCGCGCACATGCACCACGAACCCCCGTCGGCGAGCGCCCGCAATCGGGCGTTGCCCGCCGGGGTCGACGCCGTGCTCGCGCGGGCGATCGCCAAGGAGCCGGGTCGCCGTCACCCGACGGCGGGGGAGTTCGCCGCCGCGCTCGCCGACGTCTTCGATTCCCGCGCAACGCTCATCGGCCCGGCAATCCGGCCCGAGCCCTCGACCGAGCCCCCGGCCGGGACCGCCGCCGGGACCGCGCCGGTCGGTCCGGAACCGAGTCCGGGGTTCCGGCACGTCGGCGCCGGCGTCGCGGGGAGCACGGAGTACACGCCACCGCCCGTGCAATCGGGTCCGTCGCAGATCTGGCCACCCGATGACGATGCGACGCAACCCACTTCGGTCCGTCGGCCTCGCCACCTCGCCGCGATCGGCATCGTGGCGGTGCTCGTCGCCGGGATCCTCGGCGCCGGAGTCGGTTTCGCACGCATGTCGGCCACCTCCCTGGACACCCCCGATCCCCCGGACGTGGAGGTCACGACCACCGCTGTCGAACTGACCTGGAACGGCGTGGCCGGGGCCACCGACTACGTGGTGACCCAGAACGAGGACGTGATCTATTCCGGGCCCGCCACCGAGTTCACGGCGCCCCGGCCGGTTCCCGGCATGTACACGTATCAGGTCGCGGCGCACGACGGCGGCCGGGTGTCGGACTTCTCCCGGAACTCCGAACAGGTCGATGTCTTCATGACGTGGGGCGAGTTGCAACCCATCGCCGACCTGTACCACGACCTGATCCCGGCCACGCCGTTGAGCACCAACGGCTTCGACGCGATGCGATGCTGGGGCGAGGACGGCGATCTCGCGTTCTCGTCGAGCAAACGCACCGTGTCCTGTACCCGCGACGCCGACGCCGCGACCGGCGACGACAGCGGGCGGCCGTCGGACCCGGGTGTGGCGGCGTATCAGGTGATCGTCGACACCTACGAGACCCCGGAGGAAGCGGTCGCGGCGGCGAGGGTGACCGCCCACGACCTCCGCGGCGTCGACTACACCACCGCGCAGCGGCACACCGGCACGCTGTACCTGTCGGACAAGCAGCGGGATCAGGGGCAGGCGATCCTCACCTTCGACGACGGCGACCATGCCCGGTCGGTGGTGTGGGTGGTCGTCCCGGGTGAGCCCGCCGCCGCAGCCGGCGACGTCCTGAGAAGGCTGCCGATCTGATGACTTCTCCGACACCCTCGACGTCCCCCACCACGACACCGAGCTCGCCGCGCCGATTCGAGTCGGGCCCGTGGCTGATCGGGCTGATCGTGCTCGTCGCCGCCGTGGTCGCGGTCGGCGGCTTCGTCGTGGTCCGGTCGGTGACCGCGCCCGACGCGCCGGACACCCCCGGCGGCCTGACCCTGCAGGCGCGACCGGGACGGGTGGTCGCGTCGTGGGACCCGGTCGCCGGGGCGTCGGCCTATCAGCTGCTCCGCGGCGACGGCTACGTCGTCCACCAGGGACCCGAGACCTCCGCCGAGGACGTGAGTGTGCCTGCCGGAGAACATGATTACCGGGTCATCGCGATCCGCGCGGGTGTGTACTCCGAGCCCGGGCCCGTGCAGCGGGTCCGGACGGGCGCGAGCTGGGGGGAGTTCGCGCCGCTGGTGGCGCAGTTCCCGGAGCTGCTCCCGCAGGCCCCCGACACCGCGGCGCAGTGGATGAACACCGAGTGCATCCGCCGATACTCCGGCGGTCGCGACGAGGTCGGGCCGTCGGAGACCGGAGCGGGTCAGGTGCGCACCGTGTTCGTCGTCCGATGTGCCGCGGGCTCGGTCGATCGCCCCTTCGGGGTGTTCTGGTTCGCGTCCCGAGATGCGCTGAACGCGGAGTACTCGCGTTCCTCGGAGACGTCGCGGCCGGTGCGATGGCGGCACGGGACGGGGTTGATCGACGAGAACGGACGCGGGGTCTTCAAGATCACCGACGACCCGTCGCGCGAGCTGGCCATGATCGTCGTCCTCGAAACGGATGGACAGGACATTCTGGACATGGTCGACTCGCTGCCGCTCTGAGCCGGGATCATCTGGCATCTCGACGCCGTCACGGCTGTGCCGGAACCGACCCCGCCGGGGTCGTCACGTGCGGCATGATGGCGTGGGGTGCCCACGGGGTCGGGTGCCCGACGTCGAGGGAAGGCGAATCCCATGCAGCGCTTGAGCGGACTGGACGCATCGTTTCTCTACCTCGAGACGCGCTCGCAATTGATGCATGTCATCGGTCTGTTCGAGATCGATCCGAGCACCATGCCGGGCGGCTACCGGTTCGACAAACTCCGCGCCGAGATGGAACGACGCATCGCTGCCATACCCGCGTTCCGGCGGAAACTCGACAACTCGCTGTTCAACATCGACCACCCGGTGTGGATCGAGGACGACGACTTCGACATCGAGCGGCACGTGCACCGGGTCGGCGTGCCGGCCCCCGGCGGCGCCCGCGAGGTCGCCGAACTGTGCGGTCACCTGGCCGGGCAGACGCTCGACCGCGGCAAGCCGCTGTGGGAGCTGTGGATCATCGAGGGTCTCGCCGACGGCCGGGTCTGCGCGATGCTGCGCATGCACCACGCCGGGACCGACGGTGTGACCGGCGCCGAGATGCTCGCCCAGATGTGCACGCTCACGCCCGAACCGCCGGATCTCGACGCCGAGAAGGTGGGGGAGTCGGCCGGCCCGTCGTCGCGCGTCGCGATGGCCGCGGGCGGCGCGGTCAACTACTTCGTGCAGCGGCCCCTCGCCATGGCCAAACTGCTCCCCCGCACGTTGAGCGTGCCCGTCGGCTGGTTCCGTCGGGCACAACAGGATTCGGCGATGCCCGCACCGTTCCGTGCCCCGCGGACTCGGTTCAACGCACCCATCACGCCGCACCGCAGCATCGCCGTCACCCAGCTCTCGCTCGACGATGTGAAGCGGGTGAAAGACCACTTCGAGGTGAAGCTCAACGACGTCGTGCTCGCGATGGTCGGCGGGGCGCTGCGCACCTACCTGCTCGGCCACGACGAGCTCCCCGATCGTCCGCTGGTGGGGATGGTCCCGGTCTCGGTGCACGGCGCCGACGAGAAGGACCTCGTCGTCGAGGGCACCAACAAGGTGACCGGCATGTTCACCCTGCTGTCCTCCGACGAGCCCGACCCGGTCGCGCGACTGCGGAAGCAGGCAGAGCTGAGCCGGACCTCGAAGGAGCACCACGCCGAGATCGACGCGAACATCCTGCGGTCCTGGGCGCAGTTCGCTCCCGGTACGACACTGTCCACCGCGATGAAGATCTACGGCGACCGCAACTGGGCGTCGGCGCATCCGCCGGTGTTCAACGTCCTGGTGTCCAACGTCGCCGGCCCGGATTTCCCGCTGTACTTCCTCGGCGCGCGCGTGACCGGCGTCTACCCGCTGGGCCCGATCATGCATGGCCTGGGACTCAACATCACGGTCTTCTCCGCCGACGGCAACCTCAACATCGGCATCGTCGGCTGTACCGATCAGACCCCGGACCCGTGGGCCATCGCGAACGCCTTCGACGACGAGATCAAGCAGCTGCTGGCCGCCTGCGACTGATCCGCAAGAACCGCATGCCCCCTGGTCCCGTTCTGCTCCCGGAGCTTGCGGAGGGCGCGACCACCCTGCTCCCTGATCCGAAAGAACGACATAACCATTGCTCCCTGAGGTGCGAGGAGCGATAGCGACGAGCCACGAAGGGCCTGGTGAGACAGGTTGCGGAGCCCTTCGTGGCTCGCTTCGCTCGCACCTCAGGGAGCAGAGATGTGGACCCTCAAGAGGGTTCTTCGTAGTCCACGACGGCCGCCCGGCCGCAGGTACTGAGGAGCGGGCCGGAGCTTGCGCAGGGCCCGACCACCCGCCGCACTAGCCCCCGGCGAGTTCGTCGAGCCAGACCCGCGCCGACGCATCCGAGGGTGAACGCCAGTCGCCGCGCGGGGACAGCGACCCGCCCGACCCGATCTTGGGGCCGTTGGGCATCGCCGAGCGCTTGAACTGGTTGCCCATGAACCGTTTCAGGAACACCTCGAGCCAGTGCTCGATGGTCGTGGTGTCGTACTCGTTGCGCTTGCCCTCGGTCAGCAGATCCGACCATGGGCCACGGCTGCGGTCACCCCACGCCTGGCGCGCGAGATAGGCGATCTTGCTCGGGCGATAACCGAAGCGCGTCAGGTGATAGAGGAAGAAATCGTGCAGCTCGTAGGGGCCGACCGTGTCCTCGGTGCTCTGGATCCGGCCGTCGTCGCCGGCGGGGACGAGTTCGGGAGAGATGACGTCGTCGAGGATCTCGACGAGCGTCTCGGTGGTCTCGGCGGTGTGGTGCCCGCTGGTGATCATCCACCGGATCAGATGCTGGATCAGCGTTTTCGGCACCGACCCGTTGACGTTGTAGTGCGACATCTGGTCGCCGACGCCGTAGGTGCACCATCCGAGCGCGAGTTCGGAGAGATCGCCGGTCCCGAGCACGATGGCGCCGTTGGCGTTGGCGAGCCGGAACAGGTGTGAGGTCCGCTCACCGGCCTGCACGTTCTCGAAGGTGACGTCGTAGACCTTCTCGCCGCGCGCGTACGGATGGTCGAGGTCGGCGAGCATCTGCTCACAGGACGGCCGGATGTCGATCTCCGCGCCGCTCACCCCGAGCGAGTTCATCAGCGCGTGGGCGCGCCGCAGTGTCGGGCCGCCGGTCGCGAAGCCGGGCATCGTGTAACCGAGGATGTTGGTGCGCGGCAGACCGAGTCGATCGAAGGTGTCGACCGCGACCAAGAGTGCGAGCGTCGAGTCCAGCCCGCCGGACACCCCGATGACGATCTTCTCCAGACCCGTCGAGCGCAGTCGTTGGGCCAGTCCCTGGACCTGGATGGAGCGGACCTCCGCGCAGCGTTCGTCGCGGTCGGCGGAATCCGCTGGGACATAAGGGAATCGGGGAACCGCCCGCCGGACGACATCGTCGTCGGACAGGTCTCCGAAGTCGAAACCGATGCGACGCAACGACTTCAACCGGTCGGAGTGATCGCCGACCTGGTCCCGGAGGCTGATCATCCGCATGCGTTCCTGCCGCAGGCGGTCGAGATCGATGTCGGCGGTGATGATCTGGTCGATCGTCGCGAACTGTTCACTGCGGGCGAGGAGCGACCCGTTCTCGGTGATGAGGGCATCGCCGTCCCAGGCGAGGTCGGTGGTCGACTCGCCGTACCCGGCAGCGACGTACACGTGGGCCGAGATGGTCCGCGCGGAATGCCCGGTGCACAGGTTGGTGCGGTAGCTCTCCTTGCCGATGGTGACCGGGCTGCCCGACAGGTTGGCCAGCACGGTCGCGCCGCCGAGAGCTGCCCATGTACTCGGTGGGATCGCCACCCAGCCGTCTTCGCAGATCTCGACGAACAGTGCGAAACCCGGCAGGTCGCGGGCCTCGAACACGAGATCGGCACCGAACGGGACCTCGTCGTCGCCGATCCGCACGGTCGTGGGGACCGCGTCGCGCGCCGCGGCGAAGAAGCGCTGCTCGTAGAACTCGCGGTAGTTCGGCAGGTACGACTTCGGGACCACCCCCAGGACCGCGCCGTCGTGGATCACGGCGGCGCAGTTGTACAGGCCGTCACCCACGCGCATCGGCAGTCCGACGCAGAGAATCGGCTTCAGCCCGGCACTGGCCGTCACGATGTCGTCGAGTGCGGTGCGGCAAGCGTCGAGGAGGGCGTCCTGGTGGAAGAGGTCGTCGACGCTGTACCCGCACAGCCCGAGTTCGGGGAAGACGACAATGCAGGCGCCGTCGTCAGCGGCCTGCGTCGCCAGTTCGACGGTGCGCGCGGCGTTGACCGCGGGTTCGGCGAGCGTCAGGACGGGTACGGCTCCGGCGACGCGGGCGAATCCGTTTGCGTAGACAGACACTCCGACACCCTAGTCGCGCACAGCCCGCCGTGCGGGGTCCGCCGAACGCGCCGGCCGGGTGCAGCGCTAGGACCGCCACCACGTGTCGTCGACCTCGACGGGGGTGGTGCGCTTGTGCCGGTTGCGGTGCCAGGCGGCCTCGATCTTCTCGGCCGCGTCCTCGGGGATCTCGCGCCCCTCGAGGTAGTCGTCGATGTCGTCGTAGCGCAGGCCGAGTTCGTCCTCGTCGGTCTGTCCGGCCTTCTCGTCCAGCAGGTCGGCGGTCGGGACCTTTTCCCACAGCTGCTGCGGCGCATCCAGGTGGCGCAGGATGGCACACCCCTGTCGCTTGTTCAGGCCGGAGAGCGGCAGCACGTCGGCCGCACCGTCGCCGTGTTTGGTGAAGAAGCCGGTGACGTTCTCGGACGCATGATCGGAGCCGATCACCAGCAGCCCGCGGTCACCGGCGAGGGCGTACTGCGCGACCATGCGGTGCCGCGCCTTGGCGTTGCCCTTGGTGAAGTCGGTGAGCCGGGTGCCGGTGGCCTGTTCGATCTCGTCGTCGAGGGCATCCACGCCGGGTGCCACGTTGACGGTCACGACCTCGTCGGCGCCGATGAACTCGAGGGCCGCGGCCGCGTCGTCCTCGTCGTGCTGCACGCGGTAGGGCAACCGCACGCCCATGAAGGTCGCGTCACCGCCGTCGGACCGGATGCGTTCGGCGGCGAGCTGGGCGAGCTTCCCGGCCAGGCTGGAGTCGACGCCGCCGGAGATGCCGAGTACGTAACCCTTGGCGCCGGTGGCGCGGAGGTAGTCGGCGAGGAATCCGACCCGCCGCTCCACCTCCTCGCCGGGGTCGATCGAGGGCTTCACGGCGAGGGCGCCGATGATGGTTCGCTGGATCTCACGCATGATCCCAGTGTGCGCCACCGGTCACCCCTCGCGTGGGATCCGCACGCCGACGAGGTGGGCCTCGGGGTCCGGGGCCAACCCGATCCGGTCCCACTCGTGGGAGATGCCGACGACCGCATAAGCCGAGGTGGGGAAGCGTTCGATGTAGCCGTGCGGATCGAGCGTCAGCGCGGTCGACGGCATCCCGGGCTCGTGGCCGACGACGAGGACCGTCCGCGCGTCGGCGGGCGCGTGGACGCGGATGGCCTCCAGGATCTCCTCGGGCGCGCCGCCGTAGATGTCCTCGACGAAGGTCACGGGCGCATCGATGCCGGTTCGGGCGAGCGTCTGCCGCGTGCGCGTCGATGTCGAGCACAGCACCGCGTCGATCCGCAGGCCCTCATCGGCCATCCAGCGTCCGGCGAGGGCGGCCTGCCGATCGCCGCGCTCGGCCAGCGGACGGTCGTGATCGGGCGTCGCGGGCGGATAACCCGACTTGCCGTGCCGCATCAGGACCAGCGTGCGGGTCCGGCTCATGCGGCGCCGTGCCGGCCGCGGTCCCGGGCGTCGGATTCGGACCCCGACTCGGCGCCGATCATCCGCAGGACCCGCACGGTCGCGCGCCAGGCGGCGGCCTCCTGGCGGAGGTAGGCCGCGTGTTCGTCGTGACCGCGGGCCTCGGCCTCGTCGGCGGCGACGTCGAACTCCAGGTACTCGTCCACGGCACAGTCGATGAGCTCACCCACCGAGGTGCAGTCGGTGCAGGCCACCTCGATCGCGGCGGCGTCGAGGGTGGCCAGTCGTTCCAGATCTGACCGATAACGCATGGGTTCGAATCTACGTTGTCCGGGCAGGCCGTTGGTGTTACGACACCGTCGATGTCGCCCGGGACGACCCCGGCCGGGACCGCGACCGCGGCTCACCGCCGTTACCCTGGGGATCGTGCACACCTGGGTACCCGCGCTCCTCGCGGTGCTGGCCGCGTTGATGATCGCCGCCGGTACCGTGTTGCGCCAGCGCGCCTCCCGGGTCAACGGTGCGATCACCCCGGGATGGTGGGCCGGTGCGGCGATCGCGCTGTGCGGCTTCGGTTTGCAGGCCTCGGCACTGGGTCTCGGCTCCATCCTGCTCGTGCAACCGCTCGTCGTGCTCGCCGTCCTGTTCGCCCTTCCGCTCGAGGCGTGGGCCGATCATCGGCACCCGGCCCGCATCGAGTGGGCCTGGGGCGGGGTTCTCGTCGCGTGCGTGGTGACGTTCCTGATCGTGGCGCGTCCCGAACCGTCGATGCGACGCCCCGATGCTCTCCTGCTGTGGGGCACCGTGGGAGCGGTCATCGGCGTCGTGGTCGCGCTGGTGATCCTCGCCCACCGCTCGAGTCCGCACTACAAGGCACTGTTCTACGGGCTCGTCGCCGGCATCCTGTTCGGCGTGTCGGCGTTGCTGGTGAAGACCGTGATCTACCAGATCACGCACCACTTCTGGCGTACCTTCGTCCACCCCGAGATCTATCTCTTCGTGCTGGTGGTGGTCTGCGCCATCCTCGCCCAGCAGATGGGGTTCGGCGCCGGTGATCTGCAGACGTCGTTCCCGTCGATGACCGTCGCCGAGCCGGCCGTCGCGATGGTGCTCGGTGTGCTGCTGCTCGGTGAGAACCTGAAGGTGTCGGTACCGACCGCGCTGTTCCTGGGGATCGTGCTCGCGATCATGGTGCGCGCTGTGTGCGAACTCGCGAAGCTGTCGGCCGTGCGCGGATACGAGCAGGCCGTGGCGGCGGAGGAGTCCGCCGCAGCCGACGCCGCAGCCGACGCCGCAGCGGACGCGGGCCCGGCGGCGGGCGCGACGTCGCGACCAGCAAGTTGACCGGCCGCGTCGACGTCAGGCGTGCTCAGATCTCTTGGGAGATTCCCTCGGCCCACTCGGCGGCCTGTTTCGCCGGCTTGATGGGCGAGGAGTTGTCGTGGCGGGCGTGCTCGCCGACCTGGACCGCGCCGCGCTTGGTGAGCATCTCGGCGACGATCTCGCCGCCGCGGTTGAACGTGTCGTAGATCGAGTCCCCGAGACCGAAGACCGCGAAGCGGAGACCGGTGAGGTCGGGGTTCACGCTCTCGAGTTCGTCGGCGAAGGGCTCGGCGCCAGTCGGCAGCTCGCCTTCGCCGTACGTCGAGCACACGATGACGAGGAAGTCCTCGGGGTCGAGGTCCTCGACCGCGTATTCGCTCATGTCGTAGATCGACGGATCGTGGTCGGCGGCCAGCGTGTCGGCGATGGCGTCGGCGACGAGCTCACCGTTCCCGGTTTCGGTTCCGTAGAGGATGACGACCGACATGTGAACTCCTCTCGACGTCGGCGTTTTCGCTAAGCGAGGGTAGCCTAACCCGCCCGCCGAGGCGAAATCCCAGTTGAGAGGGGTTGGAAGAAATACTTGGATGTCCTACTATGTGGTGACACCGGCCATACCCCCAACGAAGTCGAAGGTGATCTCCGTGTCCGCT
Organism: Gordonia sp. IITR100; assembly: GCF_002009645.1. Lineage (NCBI taxonomy): Bacteria > Bacillati > Actinomycetota > Actinomycetes > Mycobacteriales > Gordoniaceae > Gordonia > Gordonia sp. IITR100. The sequence goes on from NZ_MVKV01000016.1 coordinate 79,321, forward strand.
CCTGCTGTCCCCTCGATCCCGCACTACCTGAACGGCAAGCGCGTCACCGCCGAGGGCGGCCGCTTTGCTGACGTCTTCAATCCGAGCACCGGCGCCGTGCAGTCTCAGGTTCCGCTGGCGTCGACCGACGAGGTCTCCGCCGCGATCGCGACCGCATCGGCCGCGCAGAAGGAGTGGGCCGCCTGGAACCCGCAGCGCCGCGCCCGCGTCCTCATGCGGTTCGTCGACCTGGTCAACAAGAACGCCGATGAGCTCGCGACCACGCTGTCGCTCGAGCACGGCAAGACCCACGCCGATGCGCTCGGCGACATCCAGCGCGGCGTCGAGGTGATCGAGTTCGCGATCGGCATCCCGCACCTCATCAAGGGTGAGTTCACCGCGGGTGCCGGCGGCGGCATCGACGTGCACTCCATCCGTCAGCCGCTCGGTGTCGTCGCGGGCATCACCCCGTTCAACTTCCCGGCGATGATCCCGCTGTGGAAGGCCGGACCGGCGCTCGCGTGCGGCAACGCCTTCATCCTCAAGCCCAGCGAGCGCGATCCGTCCGTGCCGGTGCGGCTGGCCGAGCTGTTCACCGAGGCGGGCCTGCCCGACGGTGTGTTCCAGGTCGTCCACGGCGACAAGGAAGCGGTCGACGCGCTGCTGACCCACCCGGACGTCAAGGCCCTCGGCTTCGTCGGCAGCTCCGACATCGCGCAGTACATCTACTCGACCGCGGCCGCCCACGGGAAGCGCTCACAGTGCTTCGGTGGCGCCAAGAACCACGCGATCATCATGCCCGACGCCAACCTCGACCAGGTCGTCGACGCGCTGATCGGTGCGGGCTACGGCAGCGCCGGTGAGCGCTGCATGGCGATCAGCGTCGCGGTCCCGGTCGGCGAGCAGACCGCAGACCGGTTGCGCGCCAAGCTGATCGACCGGGTCAACGCACTGCGCGTCGGTCACAGCCTGGACCCCAAGGCCGACTACGGCCCCCTGGTCACCGCCGCCGCTCTCGAGCGGGTCCGCGGGTTCATCGACAAGGGTGCCGAGGAGGGTGCCGAGGTCGTCATCGACGGACGTGAGCGCGCCAACAACGAGCAGACCTTCGGCGACGAGGACATCTCGAAGGGCTTCTTCATCGGCCCGACCCTGTTCGACCACGTCACCAAGGACATGACCATCTACACCGAGGAGATCTTCGGACCGGTCCTGTCGATCGTGCGCGCCGGCGACTACGAGGAGGCCCTCGCCCTGGCGTCGGATCACCAGTACGGCAACGGCGTCGCGATCTTCACCCAGGACGGCGACGCCGCCCGCGACTTCACCGCTCGGGTCGACGTCGGCATGGTCGGTGTGAACGTGCCGATCCCGGTTCCGGTGGCGTACTACACGTTCGGCGGATGGAAGCGCTCGGGCTTCGGCGACCTCAACCAGCACGGCCCGGCGTCGATCCAGTTCTACACCAAGACCAAGACGGTCACGACGCGGTGGCCGTCGGGCATCAAGGACGGCGCCGAGTTCGTCATCCCGACGATGGACTGATCGGCGTTGACGACTTTCGCCGACGCCGCACTCGCCCGGCTCGACGGTGACGAACGTGTCATCGTCGAGACCGCGGCGGGTTTCGCGGCCAAGAAACTGGCGCCGTTCGCGCTCGAATGGGATGCCACGAACCACTTCCCGGTCGACGAGTTGCGTGAGGCCTCGGAACTCGGGATGGGTGCCATCTACTGTGCCGAGGATTCCGGCGGCAGCGGTCTGCGACGCCTCGACGGGGTGCGCATCTTCGAGCAACTGGCGTACGCGGATCCGGCCGTCGCGTCGTTCCTGTCCATCCACAACATGTGCACGTGGATGGTCGACGAGTACGGCACCGACGAACAACGTTCGACGTGGGTGCCGCGCCTGGCGACGATGGAGACGGTGGCGAGCTACTGCCTGACCGAGCCGGGTGCCGGCTCCGACGCGGCGGCGCTCGCCACGCGTGCCGAGCGGTCCGGCGACGAGTACGTGCTCACCGGGGTCAAACAGTTCATCTCCGGGGCCGGGTCGTCGGACCTCTACGTCATCATGGCGCGCACCGGTGACGCCGGACCCAAGGGCATCTCCACGTTCTTGGTCGAGAAGGATTCGCCCGGACTGAGTTTCGGGGTCCAGGAGCACAAGATGGGCTGGCATGCGCAGCCCACCGCCCAGGTCATCCTCGACGAGGTGCGGGTGCCCGCGGGCAACCTCCTCGGCGGCGCCGAGGGCATCGGGTTCGGCATCGCCATGAACGGTCTGAACGGCGGCCGCATCAACATCGCGGCGTCGTCGCTCGGTGGGGCGCAAGCCGCCTTCGACAAGGCGGCGGCCTATGTCGCGAGTCGCCGCGCGTTCGGCAACGCGCTCATCGACGAGCCGACCATCCGGTTCACCCTCGCCGACATGGCCACCTCGCTGCAGGCGTCCCGGCTCATGTTGTGGCAGGCGGCGACGGCGCTCGACGATGGCGCGTCCGACAAGGTCGAACAGTGCGCGATGGCGAAGCGTTTCGTCACCGACACCTGCTACGAGGTCGCCGACCAGGCGCTACAGCTGCACGGCGGATACGGGTATCTCACCGAGTACGGAATCGAGAAAATCGTCCGCGACCTCCGTGTGCACCGCATCCTGGAGGGGACCAACGAGATCATGCGGGTCGTGCTCGGCCGTTCGATCGCGACCCGCTACCGGTCCCTCGCCCCCTGAGGTGCGAGGAGCGTTAGCGACGAGCCTCGAAGGGCTGACACTTCGCTTTAGACAACCACTTTCGTAGGAAGCAGAGACAATGACGACGATCGCCTTCCTCGGCCTCGGCAACATGGGTGGCCCGATGGCCGCCAATCTGGTGAAAGCCGGTCACACCGTCCGCGGTTTCGATCCGGTACCCGAGGCGGTGAAGACCGCGCAGGACAACGGCATCGCGACCTTCCCGGCCGCCATCGAGGCCGTGTCCGCCGCCGAGGTCGTGGTGACGATGCTGCCCAACGGCGGCATCGTGAAGAAGCTGTATGACGAGATCCTGCCGGCAACTCCGACCGGAGCCCTGTTCATCGACTCGTCGACGATCTCGGTCGACGACGCGCGGGACATCCACCAGCGCGCCACCGAGCACGGCTTCGCACAGGTCGACGCCCCGGTCTCGGGTGGGGTGAAGGGTGCGGTCGCCGGCACCCTGGCGTTCATGGTCGGCGGCGAGGACGAGGCCTTCGCCGCAGCGCGCACGACCCTGGATCCGATGGCGGGCAAGATCATCCACTGCGGTGCCGCGGGTGCGGGACAGGCCGCCAAGGTGTGCAACAACATGGTGCTCGCCGTCCAGCAGATCGCGGTGGGGGAGGCCTTCGTGCTCGCCCAGAAGCTGGGCCTCGACGACCAGGCGCTCTACGACGTGATCACCGGCGCCACGGGCAACTGCTGGGCCGTCGAGACCAACTGCCCCGTCCCCGGGCCGGTCCCGACCTCGCCGGCGAACAACGACTTCAAGCCGGGTTTCGCGACCGCCCTGATGAACAAGGACCTCGGTCTCGCGATGGACGCCGTCGCCAGCACCGGCGCCCGTGCGCCGCTGGGTACCCACGCCGCACAGCTCTACCGCGGCTTCGCCGAACAGCACGCGGACCTCGACTTCAGCGCGATCATCACGTCGCTGCACTAGGTCGTTCGCCGACCTCACGAGATCCGTATGACGTTGTGCCCGGTTTCCGGGCACAACGTCATACGCGTTTCAGGCGGCCGCTCGTCGGAGCACGGCCCTGACGTCCGCGGCGACCTGGGCGGGCCGGTCGACGAGGTCGGTCCACGTGAAGTTGAGGACAGTCCATTCGTTGGCGGTGAGCAGGTTGCGCTTGGTGCGGTCGCGCTGGAAGGCCGCGGCGTCGCGGTGGAAGGAGAAGCCGTCGATTTCGACTGCGACCTTCCTGTCGGGAAAGGCGAAATCGATGACGTAGCCGTAGGCGGGCATGTTCGGCATCCAGCCGGAGATCCCAGCGGCAGTCAGCAGTTCGGTGGTGAGTCGTTCGGCTTCCGATCGTGCTCCGTCGCCGAGGAGTTTCAGATAGGCAGCGACGCGCGGTGCTCCGTGCCGGTTGGGGTAGCGGTCGTGGGCGGCGCGGAGAGCGTCGAGGGTGACGCGGGTGCTGAGTAGTGCTGAATCGAGGATGCTGATCCCGAGGTCGAGGGAGGCGTCGAGGACGGTCAGCGCGGCGCTCGTTGTTCGGAGACCTTGATGCTCGGTGATGTCGTCGTCGTGTAGTCGCCGAAACCTGACCACCGCGGTCGCGGACGAGCGTCGGGCGCTGCCGCGGGTCGGGGTGTAGACGAGGTGTTTTCGGGGTTCGGTGTCGTGCAGTCCGAGCCACCAGGCGGCCGCTGGTCCGCCGAGTACCGCCATGTTGTGCACCGACAGGACCGCGATGCGGGCTTGAGCCCGGGCTGTGCGGTGGTGCCCGGCGACGAGGTACACCCCGCGTGCTATCGATTTCCACTCCCCGGCGGCGACTTTGCGTTGGATCGTCGACGAGCTCACCCCGCAGTCGCGCGCTTCTCTGGTGGAGAACACGCCGTCCCGGCGGGCGGTCATTTCGGTGAGGTCCATGGAGTTTCGACGCTGCCGATCGCCGCGTGGTTCCATCGCCGAGCAGCTATGCGAATCCGTATGACGTCGAACCCGGATTCCGGGCACGACGTCATACGGATTCCGCGCGCCGATTCAGAAGTCCCCGTTGTGCTTGCGGAGTGATTGGATGGCGCCGACGAGGCCGGTCATCTCGTCATCGGACATGCCGACGTTGCCGAACACCTCGCGGTTGAGGGTCTCCGTGGCGTCGCCCACCGTCTTGCGGCCGAGGTCGGTGATCTCGACGAGCGTGGTACGTCCATCGGTGGGGTGCGGGACGCGGCGGACGAGCCCGCCCTCCTCGAGGCGACGGATCGCGTGAGTCACGCTGGTCACGTGGACCTGGAGCCGGTCACTGGCCTTGGTGATCGGCAGGGACCCTTGACGCGAGAACGCCAGCAGTCGGAGCAGTTCGAAGCGGGAGAAGCTGAGATCGAACGGACGCAGGGCGGCCTCGACACGGGCGAGCAGGATCTGATGGGCGCGCATCACCGACGTCACCGCGACCATGCCGTCGGCCACCTCGCCCCACCCCGCCTGGGTCCAGTTCTCCCGTGCTTCGGCGATGGGGTCGAAATCCATGCTGCGCCCTGCCATACCGACACCCTAGTGGGGTGTCTCCGAAGGAGGCGAGACGTACCGATGGTGCGCGTGCCCTCGTCCGGCCGGTCAGGCACCAGGAGTTCGCCATCCGTCGATGATGGCCGTCGCCGCGGCCATCGGGTCGGCGCCGGCCGGGTAGTTGCCGGACAGGAGCAGCGTCGCGGTCCCGTGCACCTGTGCCCACAACGATGCGACGACGGTGTCGATGTCCGCGGCGCGGAGTGCGCCCGAGGAGATGGCTCGCTCGACTCCCTCGCGCAACGGCGTGATCGCACGGGTCGCGGCCGAGCGGGTTTCCTCGGTGCGCTCGACCCCGGCGAGCACGTCCCCGAACATCAGCTCGTAGAGGCGCGGATTCTCGAGCGCCCACCCGACGTAGGCGACCCCTAGGCCGGCGAGCGTCGCCGGGTCGGTTGCGGCGACGCTCGCGGAGCGCTGGGCCCGCGCGAACGAATCGAAGGCCCGCACCAGGATCGCCCGGGACAGGCCCTCCTTGTTGCCGAACAGCGAGTAGACGGCGGTGGTGGAGGTGTCGGCGGCGCGAGCGACCTCCCGCACCGACAGCGCACCGATGCCCTCGGCGGCCACCATGCGAACCGCCTCGTCGAGGAGCCGGACACGGACGTCTTCGGTGTGGGATCGGGGTCTTGCCATGTCCGCAATCGTTTCATAACATCGTTTCGTAACAACGTTACGAAACGTCCTGGAGGTCTCATGTCCGCTCGCCGAGCCGCCCGCATGACCAACGACACCCCGCCCCCGGGCACGACGGTGTTCTTGATCGGGATGCGGGTGACGCGACCCTGGCGGGTCCGCGCCTGGCTGCCGGTGCTGACGTCGATGTCCCGGATGCTGATCCACCTCCGGCGCCGACCGGATGCGGGCATGCTCGACGCGCGCCTCTATCTGGGCGGTTCGCCGATGGTGTTGTCGTACTGGCGCAGCGCCGACGATCTCCGACGGTTCGCGTCCGACCCCGACGCCCCGCATCTGTCCATGTGGCGGTGGTTCAATCGCGAGCTCGCCGACACCGATTCGGTCGGGATCTGGCACGAGACCTATGTCATCGGCGAACACGAGACCATCTCGAGCGGGATGCCCCCGCAGGGCCTGGCCCGGGCGGTCGGGTGGCACCCCGTGGGGCCGGGGACCGCAACCGCCTCGGCTCGGTTGACGCGCAACCGGCCGGCCCCGCAACGTGGCTGACCCAGGGCAGTTGCGTTCGCTTTTTCTCATTCATCAGTCGTGTCGTCTCAGCGAATGACGTCGACGATCATCTGGTTCCGAGTCGTCGACATCGGGGCCGGTTTCCCGATGGTCCGGTTCGGCGCCAAACGCTGAACATGGATAAACAATTCGTTAGCAATGACACCTAAAGATGATCCGTCCATTCTGGGCGATTTGCGTGAGAAGGGCGTGATGGACCGATTGATCGGTCGCCCCAAAGAACAACTGCTGCTTGTGGTTCGACAGCCTCCGTGTGAGTAATGAATCCACATTCGCTCTTCGAAAGAGTTGATCTGAAAATCAGAGACACGGGCGAAAATCCACGCCTTTCGGAAAACTCATCCGAATGAACCATCGAATTCTCCGTGACCATTCTGAGACGTTTTATCGCTGGTCATTACTTCGACTTTACTGACGTTTTACCTTTGCCGAAAAGGGATGTCGGCGAAAGTTAATCGGGAGTATGGTCCGATTTGTCGACGGGGCGACAGCTCTCCAGGGGGGCTTATCTGGCTTGATCTCGCGCGGGTTGTGAATTGTCCATCCCGTGGTCTGCGGGGGGCGCCCGGGTGGTCCTGATACCCGGACGAGTGCGATCGATACGAACGCATGGAGGCCACGTGACCATCTCAGACAAGGATCTCGTCACCCCGTCCGCGCATTCCTCGTCGACCCGGATGCCGGCCGATGACCATCCCACGGAGACGACCGGGGCCGCCACGTCGGCGAGACCGGATCCCGGTGTGGACTCACTTCCGTTGTCCGCCGCGCAGCGCGGCATCTGGTTCGCCCAGCATGTGGCCGGTGACCTGCCGATCTCGGTGGCACAGTACGTCGACATCGACGGCGAACTGGACACCGAGTTGCTGACGGAGGTCTGCCTGATCACCGGGCGGGAGTTCGGCTCGGGGCACCTGCGCCTGGTCGTCGTCGATGGCGAACCGCGGCAATACGTCGCCTCCCAGAGCGCTCCGGTGAGCACCGTGGATCTGCGCGGCGAGGCCGATCCGACCGCGACAGCGCACCGGTTGATGCTGCTCGACTACACGAGACCGCTCGACCTGCTCACCGACGACCTGATGACGAGCATCGTCTACCGCGTCGGGGACGCGCACTACATGTGGTACCTGCGGGCGCACCACATCGCGCTCGACGGATTCGCCGCGGTGACGATGGTCCGGCGGATCACCGAGCTGTACAACGCGGCCGTTCGCGGCGATCCCGCGCCGCCGTCGAAGGCGAGCGACATCGCCGACATCATCGCCCAGGACGCGTCCTACCCCGGGTCGACTCGTCACGACAACGACCGCAGGTACTGGATCGACCATCTCGACGGCGCCCCGCCGGTCGTGACCCTCGCCGGCCGGCACGGCAAGCCGACGCTGCACCCGATCCTCGTGAGCGCGCCGATTCCCGCGGAGACGGCCGCGCTCCTCGATGCGGCCGCGCAGGAGGGAGGTGGCGTGACCCCGGTGGTCGTCGCGGCGTTCGCCGGGTACCTCGCGCGGATGACCGGCAGTGCCGAAGTCCTTCTCAGCCTTCCGGTCTCGGGTCGCCACTCCGCCGTGCTGCGCCGGTCGGGCGGCATGGTGGCCAACGTCGTGCCGCTCCGTGTGCCGGTCGCCGGCCGCACGCTCGGCGACGTGGTGACCTCCGTGCAGGGGGAGTTGCTGAGTGCGCTGCGGCGGCAGCGGTACCGGCAGGAGGACATCTTCGCGGACATGGGGATGGCCCGAGACGAGTCGGCGTCCTTCGGGCCGGCGGTGAACCTCATGATGGTCGACAGCGAGGTCGTGCTGGGTGAGGTCACCGGGCGGTTGCACGTGTTGACCTCGGGTCCGACGTCCGATCTGTTCGTCAACATCTACCCGGGCGCGGGAAAGAGCAGCACGCACATCGACTTCCAGGGCAACCCGAACATCTACACCCCGGACGAGCTCACCGGGCACCACCGTCGCTTCCTGATGTTCCTGCACGCCTTCCTCGGCGGGGCGTCCGACGATCGCGTGGGACAGCTCTCGTTGCTCGACGAGCATGAGCGGGCGACCTTGCTCCCCGTGCGGGGCGCGCGTTGCGCCCCGCCGCGGGTACTCGCCGACATTCTCGCCGAAACCGTTGCACGGCACGGAGAGTCGACTGCAGTGTGCGCGTCCGGGCGTTCGATGACGTATCGCGAACTCGACGCCGCCTCGTCGCGACTCGCGCGGCGCCTGCTCGCTGCGGGCTGCGCTCCGGAGGAGTCGGTCGCCATCCTGCTGCGACGGTCTCTGGGCACCGTCGTGGCCGTCTGGGCGGTGGCGAAGACCGGTGCCGCGATCGTGCAGGTGGATCCGGAATACCCGCGTAAGCGCATCGAGCACATCTTCGCCGACAGCGGTGCCCGTGCGGCGATCACCGTCGACGAGTTCGCCGAGCGGGTGCCCCCGTCGGCTGTCCGGATCGACCTCGGCGACCTCTCGCCCGACGGGAACACCGACGGCGCCTCGGGCGGCGGCTTCGACGACTCGCCGGCTCCGTCGCGGGTCCGGCTCGAGAACGTCGCGTACATGACCTACACGTCCGGTTCGACCGGCGTGCCGAAGGGCGTGCAGGTCACCCACTCCGGGTTGGCGAGTCTCATCGCCGATCGCACCCGCGCCTATGGCCTCGCGCCGGCGTCCCGGGTCTCCTACGCGCTCTCCCCGAGCTTCGACGCGTCGATGGAACAGCTGCTGACCTGCTTCGCAACCGGATCCGCCCTGGTGATTGTGCCTCCGGAGGTGATCGGCGGCGAGCGGCTCACCCAGTTGCTCGCCGAGGAGGAGGTCACCCACCTGACCCTCACGCCCGCGATGCTGGCGACCATCGAGCCGGAGTCGCTGACCCGAATGCAGACCGTCGTCGTCGGCGGCGACCGATGCGCACCGCACGTGGTCGAACGGTGGACCCGGTCGGCGACGATGATCAACGAGTACGGGCCGACCGAGTCGACGATCACGGCGGCGAGTGCGGTGGTCGAGCCCGATGCAGACGTCACGGTGGGCGGCCCCATCCGCGGTACGTCGGTGATGGTCCTCGACCACGCACTGCAACCGGTGCCGATGGGAACCGCAGGCGAGCTGTACCTCGCCGGCCCGGGGCTGGCTCGCGGCTACGCGCGCCTGCCCGGTCAGACCGCGGCACGTTTCGTGGCCCACCCGCACGGCGCGCCGGGCGAACGGATGTACCGGACCGGCGATCTCGCCCGCTGGGTCGGGGCGGGGACCGCGCCGTCGCTGGAGCTGTTGGGCCGCACCGACTTCCAGCTGAAGATCCGTGGGTACCGGATCGAGCCCGGTGAGATCGACGCCGCTCTCACCGGGCACGCCCAGGTGGACCAGTCCGTCACCGTGCCCGCGCTCAACCTCGCCGGCGCGACCGTCCTGGCGTCGTACGTGGTGCCGGCGACGGGACAGCGGGTCGAACCGGCGGAGCTGGAGCGATTCGCACGCGAGTGCCTGCCGCCGCATCTGGTCCCGTCCGTCATCACGATCCTCGACGCCCTGCCGCTGAATGCGTTCGGCAAGGTCGACCGACGAGCCCTGCCCGCGCCCGTGTTCGCATCCGCGCGATCGGGGCGGCCGCCGTCGACTCCCCGGGAATACCGACTGGCGCAACTCTTCTCCGAGGTACTCGGGGTCGTCGAGGTGGGTGCCGACGACAGCTTCTTCGTCCTCGGCGGCGACAGCATCCTGTCCATCCAGCTCGTGGCGCGGGCGAAGGCGAGCGGGCTCGCGTTCACGACCCAGGATGTGTTCGAGCACAAGACCGTCGCCGCGCTGGCCGCGATGGCTTCCGATGTCTCCGACGACGACGGACTGCGCGAGTTGCCCGGCGGCGCCGTCGGCTCCATCCCGCTGTCGCCGATCATGCACGCGATGCTCGAACGCGGTCCCATCGACCGCTTCGGACAGGCCGCGCTGGTCGAACTCCCGGACGCCGCCGGGCGCGACGAACTGGTGCGCACACTGCGCGCGGTGCTCGACCGGCACGACATCCTCCGGGCCACGCTGGTCGACGATCTCGCCGACCAACCCCACCTGGTGGTCCGCCCACCCGGTGCGGTCGACGCCGACGAGGCGCTCGAGCACGTCTGGCTCGACCGACGGGACGCCGACGAGATCGACCGCCACCTCCAGGCCGCGGCCGATCGCCTCGACCCACGCGCCGGCGTCCTCGTGCGGTTCGTGTGGTTGCAGCACCCCGACCGCACCGCGCCCGACCTGATGTGGCTGGTCATCCACCATCTGGCCGTCGACGGGGTCTCCTGGCGCATCCTCCTCGCCGACCTCGTCACCGCCTGGCACCAGATCCGCGGAGGCGCGCTGCCCGACCTCGGCCTGCCGACGACGTCGGTCCGCCGTTGGGTCCACGGCCTCGTCGAGCAGGCACCCGTGCGCACCGCGGCCGAACTCGACCGATGGACGGAGATCCTCGAGCCCGGCGACCGGTTGCTCGGGCGCCGCGCGCTCGACCCGGATCGGGACATCGTCGCCACCGCCGGACGCATCCGGATGCGGATTCCGGCGGATGTGACCGAGGCGGCGCTCACCACCATCCCCGCGCGCTTCCACGGCGGTGCCAACGATTCGTTGCTGGCCGCGCTGGCCCTGGCGCTCGCGCACTGGCGACGTCGGCGCGGGCAGGCCGACGGCAGTGAGTTGATCGCCCTCGAAGGCCACGGTCGCGAGGAGGCCGCGGTACCCGGCGCGGACCTCACTTCGACGGTGGGGTGGTTCACCTCTCGCTTCCCGGTCCGGCTCGAGTTGCACGGCGTCGACGTCGAGGACGCCCTCACCGGTGGTCCGTCGGCCGGACTGGCGATCAAGCAGATCAAGGAACAGCTGCGGGCGGCACCCGACCACGGGATCGGCTACGGCATGATCCGATATCTCGACCCGGCCGGCCGCGACGAACTGGGCGACCGGCCCGAACCCCAGATCAGCCTCAACTACCTGGGCCGGATGGGGACCGGCGAGCACACCGGTCCGTGGATGCCGGCGCGCGATTTCGACGCGTTGGTCGGGACCGGGCACCCGTGGATGGCGTTGCCCGCCATCATCGACATCAATGCGATCGCCGAACCGGGTTCGGCCGGCGTCGAACTCGACGTCGGCTGGGAGTACGCCGCGCGGGTGCTCGACCGGGTCGACGTCGAGGAGCTGGCCGGCCTGTGGGTGCAGGCCCTGAAGGGTCTCGCCCAGCACGTCCGGTCCGGGACGGCCGGCGGCCACACGCCGTCGGACTTCCCGCTGGTCTCGACCACCCAGGCCGACATCGATCACTGGACCGCCGCCCATCCGTCGATGGTCGACGTGTGGCCGCTGACCGCGCTGCAGTCCGGACTGCTGTTCCACGCGATTTACGACGACGCCGCCGACGGGTACACGGTGCAGGCCGAACTGCGACTCGGCGGACGGCTCGAACCGGACCGGATGCGTCGGGCGGCGCAGGCGCTGTTCGCCCGGCACGACAGTCTCCGCGTCGCATTCGTCGAGACCGGCGCCGGGCCGCGGCAGATCCTGCTCGACGACGTGACCGTCGACTGGTCGGACTCCGACCTCACCGGGATCGCCGACGCCGACGACCGGGACCGTGCACTGCGTCATCTCATCGCCGGGTCGGCGGCCCCCTTCGACCTGGCTCGGCCGCCGCTGCTCCGTTTCCACCTGATCCGGTTGACGCACGACACCGAGAACCCGGGTGGCGACGAGTTCCTGCTGTCGATCACCAACCATCACATCGTCCTCGACGGATGGTCGATGCCCGTCATCATCTCCGAACTGCTGCAGCTGTACTTGGCCGACGATGACGCCGACGGCGCTGCCGTACTTCCCGCACCCCGGACGTTTCGGGACTACCTGCAGTGGCTGCACACCCGCGATCACGACGCCACGACACGCGCGTGGCAGGAGACCCTGGCCGGCATCGAGAGTCCGACGCGACTGACCGGCGCCGCGGAGCGCGACGCGACGGCCGAGGTAGACGAGGCCGCGCTCGATCTCGACATCGCGACGACGGAGGCGATCGCGGGTCTCGGGCGCGCCCACGGGGTGACCGCGAACACCTCGATCCAGGTGGCGTGGGCGATGCTGCTCTCGATCATGACGGGCCGATCCGACGTGGTCTTCGGCAACACGGTGTCCGACCGTCCCGCCTCCATCCCGGGCATCGAGCGGATGATCGGCCTGTTCATCAACACCCTCCCGGTGCGCATCCGGCTCGACCCGGACGAGCGGGTGATCGACCTGCTCACGAGAGCGCAGTCCGAGCAGGCGGCGATGCTCGGTCACCGCGACATCGGCCTCGCCGAACTCCAGCGGGTGACCGGGGTGGCCGACATGTTCGACACCGCCACGGTGCTGGAGTCGTACCCGGTCGACCCGGACGAGATCAACCGCATGCTCGGCGACGCGGGACTGCGATGGAACGGCCTGGCCGCCCACGACGCGACCCCGTACCCGGTCAGCCTCCAGGTCACGCCACCCCGGCCCGGACGGGCCGACCAACCGGCCGCCGATCGGCCCGGCACCTACGAACTGGTGGTGAAATACGCCGTCGACCGCCTCGACCGGGAGTCCGCCGAGGTCCTGCTCGAGCGGTTCGTGCTGCTGCTGCGCCAGATCGCCGCCGAACCGGGCCGCAAGGTCGCCACGCTCGCATCCTGTTGGGACACCGAACGATCCGCCCTCTGTCCGATCGAGGGGCCGCCCGCCGTGTCGCCCCGCCTACTCCGGGACATCCTCGCCGACACCGCGCGACGACACCCCGAGGCACCGGCGGTGCGCGCCGACGGCGTCACGATGACATATCGCGAACTCGTGCGCCGCAGCAACCGGCTCGCCGACGAGCTCGCCGCCCGCGGCGCCGGACCGGAGACCTCGGTGGCCCTGGCGATCCCGCGGTCGGCCGCGCTCATCGTGGCGATCTGGGCGGTCGCCCGGACCGGAGCGGCCTTCGTCGCCGTCGACCCGGGCAATCCGGCCTACCGCATCGCCGAACTGCTCGCCGACGCGCGGTCCACGATCGGGGTGACCGTCGACGCCGTCGTCCCGAACCTCCCGGACACCGTCGAGTGGCTGACCCTCACCGGACCCGGCTCGCTCCCGCTCGGTACCGACGACTCGCTCCCGCTCGGTACCGGGGACCCGCTTTCGCTCCGGCCGGACAACGCGGCCTATCTGATCTTCACGTCCGGCTCCACCGGCCGGCCTAAGGCCGTCCACGTCACCCACCGCGGCCTCGCCGACCTGGTGGTCGAGTACGCGGAATCCTTTGCGGTGAAACCGGATTCGACGGTCCTGCAGGTCGCGTCCCCCGGCTTCGACGCCTGCGTGTCGGAGGTGTTGGTCGCGCACAGCGCCGGCGCCTGCCTGGTCGTCGCGCCGCCGGAGATCTACGGCGGTTCCGACCTCGAGGACCTGCTGCGGACCGAGCGGGTGTCCCACGCCATCATCACGCCGACGGTGCTCAACACGATGGACCCGTCACGTCTGCCGGAGCTGCGGATCGTCGCGGTGGTCGGCGAGGCGACGGGCGCGGACATCGTCACTCGGTGGTCGCCGGGTCGTCGGCTGATGAACCACTACGGACCCACCGAGACCACGATCTGGGCGACCGGCGCCGACGATCTCCGGCCCGGGGAGCCGGTGACGATCGGGGAACCGATCCGGGGAGTCTCGGCGTTCGTGCTCGACACCTGGTTGCGGCCGGTGCCGGTCGGAGTGGTCGGCGAACTCTACCTCGGTGGTCCCGGCCTGGCGCGTGGCTACTTCGACCGCGCAGGCGTCACCGCGACGAGGTTCGTGGCCGATCCCATACGCTCCGCCGGCGAACGCCTCTACCGCACCGGCGATGCCGTGCGCTGGATTCGCACGGACGGCGCCCTGCGGCTGGATTATCTGGGGCGCAACGACCAGCAGGTGAAGGTCCACGGCCTGCGCATCGAGACCGGGGACATCGACGCCCATCTCGCGCGGATCGCCGGCGTCGCGCAGGCGGCGACCGTGCTCCAGCGCGGACCGGCGGGTCGTCCGGTCATCGTGTCCTACGTCGTGGGGACGCCGGACGAGCCGATGGACGTGCATGCGTTGCACGACGACCTCGCGAACACCCTGCCGCATTACATGGTTCCCGCAGCGATCGTCGAGCTGGAGTCGATGCCGGTCACCCGGTCGGGGAAGGTCGACACGAAAGCGCTGCGGCAGTGCGAGTTCCGTGCCGAGAGCGGAGGCGGCCGCCCGCCGGAGACACCGGCCGAGCGCGTCATCGCCGCACTGTTCGCCGAGGTACTGGAGCTCGACGACGTCACCGCCGACGACAACTTCTTCACGCTCGGGGGCGACAGCATCGTCTCGATGCAACTGGTCGCGGCGGCGAAGGCCGCCGGACTATCGCTCACTCCCCGGGCGGTCTTCGAGGCGAAGACCGTCGCCGCGCTCGCCGAGATCGCCACCACCGCCTCCGCGACCGGCGACCCCGCCACCGGTTCGGTCGTCGAACAGGCGGTCACCGAGCAGGATTCGCCGCTCGTCGATCTTCCCGACGACGATCTCGACCGGCTGCGGAACGACTACCCCAGGCTGTCGGACGTCTGGCCGTTGTCGCCAACGCAATCGGGTATCCACTTCCACTCGACCCTCGATCCCGATGCAGTGGACACCTACACCGTGCAGTCGACGATCGCCCTCTCCGGCCCGGTCGACGCCGGCCTGCTGCGCCGCGCCGCGCAGGCGCTCGTGGACCGCCACGACGTCTTGCGGACGGCCTTCGTCGAGACGTCGCGTGGCCCGCGGCAGGTCGTCGTCGACGGCGTCGAGGTGCGCTTCCGGACAGTCGATCTCACCATTGCCGCGGACCGCGGGGCCGCCCGGCGGGTCGCCGCCGACGACGCCGCCGCCGGTTTCGATCTGACCGAACCCTCGCTGATCCGATTCACCCTCGTGCGGCTCGACAGCGACCACTTCGCCCTGCACGTCACCAACCATCACGTGATCCTCGACGGCTGGTCGATGCCCCTGCTGCTCGGCGAACTGCTCCACTATTACGGCGACCCGGGGCAGATCGGCGCATGCCGGCCGGCAGCCTCGTACCGGGACTACCTCGCGTGGCTCGGCAAACAGGATCAGGACGCCTCGACGGCCGCATGGGCGCAGGCCTACGCCGACGTCGACGGACCCACCCGCGTGACCCGACTCGGCGCCGCGACCACCGTGTTCGACGCCGGTGAGGTCATCGCCGAGCTGCCCGGGCAGGAGTATGCGCGTCTGCGGTCGGCCGCCGCGGAGTCCGCGGTGACGGTAGGGACCGCGTTGTCCGCGGCGTGGGCCCTCGTCCTGCGAACCCTCACCGGCGACACCGATGTGGTCCTGGGCTCCGCGGTCGCCGGACGGCCACCGGAGCTGCCCGGCGTCGACCGGGCGCTGGGGATGTTCCTCAGCACGGTACCGATCCGGGTCCGTCTCGAACCGTCGATGTCATTGCGCGAGTTGCTGGTTCATGTGCAGGACGCGAACGCGCTGGTCCTGGACCACCACTACGTCGGACTCCCGGCCATCCACCGCGCGGTGGGCCGGTCGGATCTGTTCGACACCGCACTGGCCTTCCAGTCGTTCCCGCTGCGCGAGGACGCACTGCAACACTTGGTCACCGCGGCGGGCTTGCACGTCGACAGCGTCACCGGGCTCGACGCCACGCCCTACCCGTTGAGCGTCGTCGTGGCGCCGAAGATCGACGGCGGCGAGGGGGAACCGGGACTCGGCATCACCGTGCGGTTCCATCGGGACGAGTTCGACGAGAGTCGCGCACGGGAGATCGTCGACCACTTCGTGGAATGTCTCGCCCGCATCGCCGATGAGCCGGGTTCGCGCCTCGGCGCACTCCGTCACATCGGGCACGAGGCAGGCGCCGGTCGGATCGACGCGAAGACGGAACCGGCCACCCTGCTCGACATCCTCACCGCCGCAGCCGGTCAGGCGCCCGATGCGATCGCGGTGACCTGCGGCGAGCGGTCGCTGTCGTACCGGCAGCTGGACGCCGAGTCCGATCGCCTGGCGCGACAGATCTCGCGGCGGGCGCGGTCCGGCGTCGTGGCATGCGCACTGCCGCGGTCCGTCGAGGCGGCGATCGCGATCTGGGCGGCGGCCAAGGCGGGAGTGCCGTTCCTGCCGCTGGATCCGAACCTGCCCGCCGAACGCATCGAGTTCGTGCTGGCCGACGCCGCCGCCGGGTTGGGGATCACCGTCGGCGCGCGCCGGGCCGCACTGCCCGACAGCATCGATTGGCTCCTCGTCGACGAACTGCGGACGGACGGCCCCCAGTCGAACGAAGGCGGCGGCTCCCCCCGCTCCCTGAGGAGCGAGCTTGCGAGCGTCTCGAAGGGTCGCTCCAGCAATCCGGGCACCGACGTCGAACAAGGCGGCCCGATCCGGCTCGGGGACACCGCCTACCTGATCTACACGTCCGGTTCCACCGGCACGCCCAAGGGCGTCGTCGTCTCCCACCGCGGACTCGCGCCGGTGGTCGCGGCGCAGCGCGCGGTACTCGGCGTCGACCAGTCGTCGAATGTGTTGCAGGTGGCCTCACCGAGCTTCGACGCCTTCGTGTTCGAACTCCTGATGGCCCACGGCTCCGGGGGACGTCTCGTGGTCGCGCCACCCGATGTCTACGGCGGTCCCGAGCTCGCGAATCTGATTCGGCGCGAGAAGGTCTCGCATGCCGTCCTGACCCCGTCGGCACTGGCCACCGTCCCGGCCGACGGTCTCGACACGCTGCGCGTACTGGCGACCGCGGGTGAACCGGTCGGGCCCGAGTTGGTCTCACGGTGGGCCGACGGCCGGAACATGATCAACCTGTACGGGCCGACCGAATCGACCATCTGGGCCACCGCCGGCACGCCGCTGCGGGCGGGTGATCCGATCACGATCGGGACAGCGGTGGGACCGGTCGGCACGATGGTGCTCGACACGTGGATGCGTCCGGTTCCGCAGGGCGTCGTCGGCGAGTTGTACCTCGTCGGCCCCGGCCTGGCCGACGGTTATGTCGGCCGGCCCGCGACGACGGCGGCGCGGTTCGTGGCCTGCCCCGCCGACGCGCCCGGAACCCGGATGTACCGGACGGGCGACCTCGTCCGGGTCTCCCGGTCCGGTGCACTGGAGTATGTGGGACGCAACGACTTCCAGGTGAAGGTGCGCGGCACCCGGGTAGAGGTGGGCGAGATCGACGCGCGCCTCGGATCGCGCGCCGACGTCGCCTACGCCGTGACCGTCCCGCGTGGCGGGAACGGAACGCCGCACTGTCTGGTCTCCTACGTGACCGCCACCGCGGGGGCGTCGCTCTCCGGTGACGAACTACGTGCGTCGCTGGAGCGATCGCTGCCCGCGTACATGGTCCCGGCCGCGGTGGTCGTGCTGGACGAGATACCCCTCACGCCGACCGGCAAGCTGGATCGGAGTCGCCTGCCCGAACCGGTGATCGCCCCGCGTGGGTTCCGTGCACCGTCCGGCCCGGCCGAGTCCGCCGTGGCGCACGTCTTCCAGGACGTCCTCGGCGTGCCGCGCGTGGGCGCCGACGATGACTTCTTCGCCCTGGGTGGCGACTCGCTGACCGCCTCGGTGGTGACGGCGCGGCTGGGTGCGGAACTGGGAGTACGGGTTCCGCTGCGGTCGGTGTTCGACGCGCCCGGCGTCGCGGCACTGGCGGAGCTGGTTGGGTCGCTGGGCGACGACCGGCGCACCGCGTTGACGGCAGCCGTTCGCCCGGAGCGCATCCCGTTGTCGCTGGCGCAGCAGCGGATGTGGTTCCTCAATCGGATGGAGCCGGAGTCGCCGGCCTACAACATCCCGGTGGTCCTCGAACTCACGGGGCACCTGGACCTCGCGGCGCTCGGGCAGGCCCTCGACGACGTGGTCGGGCGGCACGAGGTGCTGCGGACGATCTACCCCGACACCGACGGCGAGCCGTGGCAACTCGTCCTCGACCACGCCCCGGTGCTCCTCGAGTCGATGCGGGCATCGGCCACCGAGGTCGAGGACGTCGTCGCCGTATTCGTACGCCGCGGCTTCGACGTGACCGCGTCGGTACCGATGCGTGTGGCCGTGGTCGCGATGGACCCGGACGGCGTGGACGATCCCGATGGCCCGGACAACCGCGACGCACACGACGACCGGGAGGGGACCGACGGGCGTTTCCTGCTCGTCCTCGTGGTCCATCACATCGCCGGTGACGGCCAGTCCATGGCGCCGCTCGCCCGCGATGTGATGACGTCGTACGCCGCCCGCATCGCCGGCGCGGAACCGACCTGGGAACCGCTCGCGGTCCACTACGCCGATTACGCGCTGTGGCAGCGAAACATGCTGGGGAGCGAAGGCGATCCGACCTCGTTGATGCACGCCCAACTGGATTTCTGGCGGTCGACCATGTCGGGTGCCCCGGACGTCCTCGATCTGCCCACCGACCGCCCGCGTCCGCCGGTGGCGACCCTGGCGGGCGGGCAGGTGCCGGTGGCGATCGACGCCCGCCTGCACGGGCAACTCCTGGCCCTCGCGCGGGCACATGGCGCGTCGTTGTTCATGGTCGTGCACGCCGCGCTCGCCGCGGTGCTCGGCCGGTTGAGCGGCGCCGACGACGTCGTGATCGGCACCCCGGTCGCCGGGCGCGGCGAACCGGGACTGGAACCGCTCGTCGGCATGTTCGTCAACACCCTCGCGCTCCGGACCGACCTCGACGCCGCGGAGTCGTTCGCCGGATTGCTCGACCGCGTGCGCGAGGTCGACCTGGACGCCTTCGAGCACTCCGACGTCCCGTTCGAGCGGATCGTCTCCGAACTCAACCCGGAACGGTCCACCGCGCATCATCCGCTGTTCCAGGTCGCGCTCGCCTTCCAGAATCTGTCCGACGTCCATCTCGACCTGCCGGACCTGCGCGTCTCCCGCGCGCAGGCCGACACCGGCATCTGTCAGTTCGACCTCCAGGTGGTCCTCGCCGAGTCCTACACCGAAGACGGCACGCCACAGGGTCTTTCGGGAACCATGATGTTCGCCCGCGATCTCTTCGATCCGGGGACGGTGGCTGGCATCGCCAGTCGGTTGCATCGGGTGCTCGACGCGATCGTCGACGACGCGACAACCCCCGTCGGTGACATCGACTGGCTCGGTGCAACCGAGCGCGCCGAACTGGTGTCGGTGGTGGGACCGGGTGCGGTCGCGGAGCCCGTGCTGCTGCCGGAGATCTTCGCGGCGGCCGTCGTGGCCGACCCGGACGGTGCGGCGGTGATGAGCGGCGGAGTCGAACTGTCCTACGGTGAGCTCGATCGCCGCTCGAATCGGCTGGCACGGTACCTCATCGAGAACGGGGCGGCACCGGAGCGGCCGGTGGCGGTGGCCGTGGAGCGGTCGGCGGAATCGCTGATCGCGTGGTGGGCCGTCGTGAAATCGGGTGCCCCCTATGTCCCGGTGGACCCGCACTACCCGGCAGCGCGCATCGACCAGATGGTATCCGATTCGGCTGCGCCACTCGGGATCACGACTATTGGCTCGCGGCCGGCACTGTCCGGGGCGCTTGAGTGGGTCGTGCTCGACGACCCCGCCACCGTCGCCGAGGTCGCCGAACTGTCGCCGTCGCCGATCCGACAGACCGATCGGGTGTGCCCGGTCCGGCCCGCGAACACCGCCTGGGTCGTCTTCACCTCCGGCTCCACCGGCGTGCCGAAGGGCGTCGCCGTCACGCATGCCGGCGTCGCCGATTACCTCGCCACGCTGCACGTCGACCGTGAGCCCGGAACCAGCCCGCGGGTACTGCATTTCGCCTCTCCCTCGTTCGACGCGTCGCTGCTGGAGATCCTGCTCGCCGTGAGCGCCGCGGCCACCCTCGTCGTGGCGCCCACCGGGATGCGGGGTGGTCGCGAACTGGCCGACTTCCTTCGCGATCACCGGGTCTCCCATGCGTTCGTCACCCCGGCCGCGCTGGCCTCGGTGGACCCGGACGGGCTCGACGACCTGCGGGTCGTGATGTCGGGGGGCGACGAGGTACCGACCGACCTGGTGAGCCGGTGGGTGGGTGCCGATCCGGCTACTGGCCGGGAATTCCGGGTGCTGTACGGCCCCACCGAGACCACCATCGTCGCCACCGCCACTACTCCGCTGCGGGTGGGAGAACGGTCGACAATCGGCACGGCGCTCGCCGGGATGCAGACGCTCGTGCTCGACACCCGTCTGCAGCCCGTGCCGGACGGGGTCGCGGGGGAGCTGTATCTGTCCGGACCCGCGCTCGCGCGCGGCTACCTGAACAGGTCCGGGGTGTCCGCGGCCCGGTTCGTCGCCCACCCCTTCGGCGATGCCGGGGAACGCGCATACCGTACGGGGGACATCGTGCGCCGCAACCACTCGGGCGACCTGGAGTTCATCGGACGCAACGACTTTCAGGTGAAGGTCCACGGCTTTCGGGTCGAGCTCGGGGAGATCGACGCCGCGCTGGCAGAACTCGCTCGGGTGGCCTACGCCGTCACCGTCCCGCGGCACGACTCCGGCATCGGTGTGCGCCTGGTGTCCTACGTGGTGCCCGCGCCGGGCGTCGCCCTCGTCGGTGAGAAACTTCGTGCCGAACTCGGTGAGGTGTTGCCGACGTACATGGTCCCGGCGGCGGTCGTGGTCCTCGACGAGATCCCCCTGACACCCAGTGGGAAGCTCGACCGGCGTGCCCTTCCCGCGCCGGTCGTCACCACCCGGAGTTTCCGAGCCCCGGCCACGCCGGTCGAGGAGATCGTCGCGGGGGTGTTCGCCGACATCCTGTCCGTCGATGCCGCGGTCGGCGCCGACGACGACTTCTTCGACCTCGGCGGCAACAGTCTCGCCGCAACGCGGGTGGTGGCGAGAATCGGTGCGGCGCTTGACACCACGATCCCGGTGTCGGTGATCTTCGAGGCGTCCACGGTGACGCGGCTGGCCGCTCGCGCCGAGTCGCACACGGACACCGGGCGCGTCGACCTGGTGGCACACGAACGCCCGGAGCGGATCCCGCTGTCCTACGCGCAGCAACGCATGTGGTTCCTCAACCGGATCGAACCCGAGTCGCCGGCGTACAGCATCCCGGTCGTGGTACGGCTGTCCGGAAGTCTCGATGTCGACGTCCTCCACCGGGCGATCGGTGACGTCGTCGCCCGCCACGAGATCCTGCGTACCGTCTACCCCTTCGTCGAAGGCGAACCGGCCCAGGTGATCCTGCCCGCTGACACCGTCCCGATGGAGGTCGTCCAGGTTGCGGAATCCGATGTCGATCAGGCGATCGCGGAGTTGATCGCGGCACCGTTCGACCTCACCGCCGGGGCGTCGACCCGGATCGTGCTCTTCGAGCTCGGCGGCGACGAGTGGGTGCTCGCCGTGATCCTGCATCACATCGGCGGTGACGGCTCCTCGTTGGGGCCCCTCGCGCGGGACATCATGACGGCCTACGTCGCGCGTCTGCAGGGCGAGGCGCCCGGATGGGTGCCGTTGCCGGTGCAGTACGCCGACTACGCGATCTGGCAGCGGGCGGTCCTGGGCTCCGAATCGGACCCGAACTCGTTGCTGCGCGCGCAGATCGACTACTGGGCCGAGCAACTGGCCGACACACCGCCGCTGCTCGAACTGCCCACCGATCGACCGCGCACGGCCACCCAGTCCTACGCCGGGGAGTCCGTCGGCCTGACCGTCGACGCCGATCTGCACGCCGGGTTGCAACGGGTCGCCCGCGCCCACAACACGACCCTGTTCATGGTCTTCCATGCCGCGCTGGCCGCCCTGCTCGCGCGGCTCGCCGCGACCGACGACGTCGCCGTCGGGACCCCGTACGCCGGACGCGGGGAACGTGCCCTCGACGATCTGGTCGGGATGTTCGTCAACACGCTGGTCCTGCGCACCCGGGTGCGGAGCGGGATGTCGTTCGCCGAGTTGATCGATGACGTGCGCGCCACCGACCTCGCGGCGTTCGGTCACGCCGACGTCCCGTTCGAACGGCTCGTCTCCGAACTCAACCCGGTCCGCTCCGACGCCCACAACCCGCTGTTCCAGGTGATGCTGGCGTTCCAGAACATCTCGAGCACCGACATCGAACTGCCTGATCTGTCGGTGCGGGCCGTCGAACCGGACACCGGACTCGCCCTGTTCGACCTGCAGGTGACGGTCGCCGACTCCTACGACGCACACGGGGCGCCGGCCGGCATCGCCGGCGGTGTCACCTTCGCGTCCGACCTCTTCGACGCGTCGACCGTGGAGCGGTTCGTCGAACGATTGGTGGCGATGCTCCAGGCGATGACGATCGACGCCGACCGCGCTGTCCACGACGTGGACCTGCTCGACGACGCCGAACGGGCTGCCGCCCTCCAGGGTCCGAACGCGACGTCGCACGAGGTGGACTCCGCCGAGACCCTCGCCTCGATGTTCGCCGCGGCCGCGGTCGCGTACGCCGAGGACACCGCGGTGATCTGCGGGACGGTCTCGCAGACCTACGCCGAGTTCTCCGGTCGGGTGAACCGGCTGGCCCGCTGGATGATCGCACAGGGGGTGGGGCCGGACTCGCTGGTCGCGCTCCGTATGCGACGCTCGCTCGACCAGCTCACGGCGATGTACGCGGTGCACGCCGCCGGCGGTGGCTACGTGCCGATCGACCCGGACCATCCCGCCGAGCGGATCGACTACATGGTCGAGTGCGCCGAGCCGGTGCTGGTGCTGTCCGCACTCGACTCGGTCGACCTCTCGGGGTTCGACGACTCGCCGCTGACCGACGATGACCGGATCACGCCGCTGAACCCGGACGCCCTCGCGTACGTGCTGTTCACCTCCGGCTCCACGGGTCGACCCAAAGGCGTTGCCGTGTCGCATCGTTCGGTGGTCAACCAGCTTCGCTGGATCAGCGCCGAGTATGGGCTGAGCCGATCGGACGTGGTGCTGCAGAAGACTCCCGCGACCTTCGACGTGTCGGTGTGGGAACTGTTCGCGACCCTCTCCGTCGGTGCCCGACTGGTGATCGCGCGACCGGACGGCCACACCGATCCGCGCTACCTGGCCGAGGTCATGTCCACCCA
The DNA here is from genome assembly GCF_002009645.1 of Gordonia sp. IITR100. Classification (NCBI taxonomy): domain Bacteria; kingdom Bacillati; phylum Actinomycetota; class Actinomycetes; order Mycobacteriales; family Gordoniaceae; genus Gordonia; species Gordonia sp. IITR100. The sequence continues at coordinate 102,846 of NZ_MVKV01000016.1, forward strand.
TCGGGTGACCATCACCTCGTTCGTGCCGTCGATGCTGGCGGTGTTCGCCGATGCCCTGCCCACCGGCGCGGCGCTGTCGTTGCGGGCCCTGCTCGTCGCGGGTGAGGCCTTCGGGCCCGACGTGGTGGACGCCGCCCGCCGTGCGCTGCCGGAAGTGGAGTTGTACAACCTGTACGGGCCGACGGAGTTCACGGTGCACGCGACCTCCTCCGCGGTGGGGACGGCCGCCGACGGCGCGGTGCCGATGGGGGCGCCGGTGTGGAATGCCCGTGCGTACGTGCTGGACTCGTGGCTGCGTCCGGTGCCGGCGGGGGTGACCGGCGATCTCTACCTGTCCGGGACGCAGGTGGCGCGGGGTTATCACGGACGACCGGCTCTGACCGCCGATCGCTTCGTGGCCGATCCCTTCGCGGCCGGCGCCCGGATGTACCGCACCGGTGATCTGGTGCGGCGTCGCCGAAGCGGTGCGCTCGAGTATCTGGGACGCAGCGACTTCCAGGTCAAGCTCCGCGGGCTGCGCATCGAACTCGGTGAGATCGAGGCGGTCTTCGCCGCGCACCCGGACATAGCCCGCGCGGCGGCCGCGGTCACCTCCACCGACGCGGTCGACTATCTCACCGTCTACCTGGTGCCGGCGGGGGACGTCGGGGGGAGGTCGGTGAACACCGCCGAGGTCACCGCGTTCGCGTCGGCGGCGCTCCCGGGATACATGATGCCGACGGCGGTGATGGTGCTGGACTCGCTGCCGATCACCGCCTCGGGAAAGCTCGACCGGGCGAGGCTGCCGCAGCCGACACGTGACGCCTCGGCGTTCCGCGCACCGTCGTCGTGGCTGGAGACCGAGATCGCGCGGACCTTCGAGCACGTGCTCGGTGTCCCGCGGGTCGGTGCCGACGACGACTTCTACGCGCTCGGCGGCAATTCGCTGCGGTCGGTCCAGGTCGTCAACGACCTCGAGACCGAGTTGCACGTCGAGATCCCGGTCCGGTGGATGCTGTCCGATTCGAGCCCGGCCGACCTGGCCCGGCGGATCGAGGACGGGATGCGTAACGGGTTCGACGTTGCGAGCGGGCCGGGGGACGAGTCGCCGGGCGGGGTGGGCTTCGACGTCTTGCTCCCCATCCGGCCGGAAGGCGAACTGCCGCCGCTGTTCTGCGTCCACCCCGCCTCCGGACTGGCCTGGTGCTACCAGACGCTGAGCCGGCAGGTCCCGCCCGGCCGGCCGGTGTACGGCCTGCAGGCGCCCCAGATCGGTGGCGAGGCACCCGGCCCCACCACGATCTCCGAAATCGCACGCAGGTACGCCGACGAGATCCGGACGGTACAGCCCGAGGGGCCGTATCACCTGCTGGGATGGTCGCTGGGCGGGGTGATCGCGCACGCGGTCGCCGCCGAGATGCGGGCGGCCGGTTCCGAGGTCGCGCTGCTCGCCATGCTCGACACCGAGGCCGACGGTGTCGATTCGTCGGCGATCACCACCGTCACCGCCGGCGAGCTGATCAGCAACCTCGGCCCGGTCCTCGGCATCGACTACGTCAGTGCGGACGCGACCGCCGAACAAGCCGCCGAGCAGATCGCCGAGCGCCTCGGCGCCGGGTTCGGCATCGACGCCGCGACGATCGAGCGGCTGACCGACGCCTACAACCTGTTGATCCGGGCCACCGGTGACTGGCACACGCCGGTCGTCGACACCGACGTGCTCTACTTCACCGCAGTGCGCGATCGGCGACCGGATGCGTTGGGCGCCAACGGATGGGGGCGGTACGTCCGGGGGAGCATCACGAATGTCGACATCGACACCCACCACCTCGGGATGACCGAGGACGAGGCGATCAGACAGATCGCGACCGTCCTCGACGATCATCTGACGCGCGAAAGTGCCTCGCGGAAAGCTGCTTCGGGGTTAGCGTTTTCTCACGATGATCGGTTCACCAACAAGAGATGAGGTCGTCCATGGACAAGAACGGCAAATCCGGCGCACACCGTTGCCCACGTCCGCGCGGTCGCCGCCCGGCGGGCGCCTTGCTCGGCTGCGCGTTGGCCGCGTCGCTCACGGTGACGGCCCCGGCCGTGGCCCAGGCGGCCTCACCCGGGGTGGCCCTGCCCGTCCCGATGGTTCCGTCTTCATCGACGTCGGGAGCACAAACGCTGCCCGGCAACGCTTTACGCATCGCGCAGATCGACGCCGCACTGGTCTCGGATGCGGCGCCGGTGGTGGTCGGGTCATGGCCGGACGTGACGTCGGTCGTCCCGACACCGGGGCCGCGGCACCTACGGCCACTCGGTTCGGTGGCGGTGCCGGTCGCCGATGCAGGGGACCGGGTTCGGGTCGGAAACCTGGACCTGACCCGTCCGCGAGCGGTGTCGCCGCAACTGGCCGCGCAGATCTCGGCGGGAGCCGGTGAGATCGTCCAAGGAATCTCGGATGTGTTGCAGAGCAACGGGGTACCGGTCGCGCGGGCCGACCGGGTGGCCGAGCAGATGGTCGGTGATGCCGCGGTCGGTGGCGTCATCGGAGCCGGGGTGGCAGCACCCCTCGCCCTCGCGGTCGGCGGTGTCGTCGGCGGCGGACTGGGTCTGCTCTTCGGTATCCCGTTCCTGCCCACCGGACTCGTCGTCGGTCCCGTGGTGGGGACGGCTCTGGTCGCCACCCTCGTTGCGCTGCCCGCGGTCGCGGCCGGTGTCGCGATCGGTGCGGCGCACGGCTACGACAAGGGCTGGAAGGTGCCGGTCGACAAGCCGCGTCACCTGCGCGCGGACGCCACCGAGGTGTCGGCCGAGCGGGTCGTCGTCCCGCATCAGCCGCGGCATGCCGCCCCGGAGCCGGTCGTACCGCAGGTCACCGGGCCGGTCGGCCGGCAGCTCGCCCCGACCCCCGCGGTGAAGCAGGTCGAACAAATGCGGAGTGTCGGGAGTGGTCCGGCGGACTGCTCCATCGTGCGCAAGATGGAGGTGGCGCTGCAGGGCGGCGTGATCGGAACCTGCTAGCCGCCACGCTCGCGGGAATCCCGTAGCGACGTCGGCCATCGGCGCTCTGTTGCTACAGGATTCGCGAGATCGCGTCGACGACGGTGGCGGCGAGACCGGCGGCCGTGTGTTCGCCGAGCTCGCCGCGCTGTTCGTCGGCGCGCATCATGATGACCGACTCCACCAGCCGGAAGGGGAGCAGCGTCCGCTTGTCGGTGGCGTCGCCGAGTGCCGCGGCCGCCAGGGCGGCGTAGGAGTCGGCCAATTCCTGGCGCGCCGAACGGAATTCGACGAACCGCTGGTCGGCGACCTCGGGTAGCAGGTACAGGGCACCGAGGTTCCAGCGCGACTGTGCCAGCTGATCGACGTCGAAGCGCGCGAGCTCAAGCAGCCGCGCGAGCGCGGGTCCATCCCCGTCGAGGAGTACCCGCGCGCGGTCGAGTGAGGCGACGACTGTCGTCTCCAGCAGGGTCGCGAGAATGTCGTCTTTGGTGCCGAAGTAGTGGTACATCGACGCCTGTCTGATGCCGACCGCCTCGGCGATCATGCGTGTCGACGTCCCGGTGTACCCGTGGCGGGTGAACAATTCGGCAGCGGCGTCGAGGATTTCCTCGCGCGCGGTCTGCCCGCGGCGTCGGGCCTGTACCAGGCGCGGGCGGCCGCGGCCGGTCGGCGTCGGGGCCGTACTCGAGCCGGACAGCATGTCGTCTCCTCAATTGCGTCAACAGATCTCGCAATCCGGGGACTTGCGACCCGGATTTCTCGACCCTAGCCGACAGACCGCGTGCTTCGGCCGTTCGCGGACCTGCCGAACGGGGAAATCCCAGGCGCGTTACGCGGACGTAACGGGAGTTTTCACGACCGGAACAATTCTGTCAATCGATAGAAATCAGCGAGGGCTTACCTATCAGGTGACAGGAAACAGTGCCTGCCTCAACCGTGCTCAACGTGGAGCTTTCTCTCGGAAAGGAAGACCGCGCATGACCTCCACCCCCGAAGTGGCTCCCGCGGCATCGCCCTCATCGGCCGCTGGATCTTCGTCCGGCCCGGGCGCCGGAGATGCCGACGCACACGACCTATCGGCACTCGGCTACGACCAGCAACTCCATCGTTCGCTCGGCAAGTTCGCGTCCTTCGCCGCCGGGTTCTCGTTCGTCTCGATCCTGACCACCATCTTCCAGTTGTTCGGTCTGGGTTTCGGTTTCGGCGGCCCGGCCTTCTTCTGGACCTGGCCGATCGTCTACGCCGGCCAGTTCCTGGTGGCGCTGTGCTTCGCCGAAATCGCGGCGCGATACCCGATCTCGGGCGCGATCTACCAGTGGTCCCGCCGAATGGGCGGCGAGGTCGTCGGTTGGTTCGGCGGCTGGTTCATGATGATCGCGCAGGTCGTCACCGCTGCCGCGGCCGCGATCGCCCTGCAGGTCGTCCTGCCGTCGATCTGGATCGGCTTCCAGATCATCGGCGACGACCCAACCCTCACCACCACGAGCGGTGCGGCCAACGCGGTGCTGCTCGGCTCGGTTCTGCTCGTCATCGTGACCGCGATCAACTGCATCGGTGTCCGGTGGATGAGCCGGGTCAACAGCATCGGCGTCGTCTGCGAACTCGTCGGTGTCGTCGCGGTGATCCTGGCACTGTTCACCCACGCCCAGCGCGGTCCCGACGTCGTCTTCGACACCGGCGTTCCCGGTCAGCAGCCCGGTTACATCTGGGCGTTCATCGTCTCCGGTCTGATGGCCGCGTACGTCATGGTCGGTTTCGGGTCGGCGGGTGAGCTGGCCGAAGAGACGAGGGACCCGCGCCGCGTCGCACCGCGCACTATCCGGATGGCGCTGACCGTCTCGGCCATCGGCGGCGGACTGATGCTGCTCGGCACCCTGATGGCGGCACCCACCCTCGATGAGCAACTCGCGACCGGCGGTCTGCCGTACGTCCTCGATTCCGTGCTCGGCAGCTTCTGGGGCAAGGTCCTGCTCGCCGACGTGGCGGTGGCCATCTTCATCTGTACCCTCGCCATCCAGACCGCCTGCTCGCGTCTGATGTTCTCCATGGCTCGCGACGGCCGGCTCCCGTTCTCGGCGCAACTGGCACATGTCAACAGCCGCACCGGGACCCCGATCCTGCCGTCGATCCTGATCGGTGTGCTCTGCATCGGCATCCTGCTCGTCAACGTCGGCAACTCGGCGATCTTCGCGACCCTCGCCAGCGTGTGCATCATCCTGATCTACCTCGCCTACCTGGCCGTCACCGGCCCGATGCTCTACCGGCGGTTCCAGGGCTGGCCGCATCGCGGCGGCCGGGACACGCCGGCCGTCGACGCCGGTGGCCGAAAGCTGTTCAGCCTGGGCCGATTCGGTATCGTGGTGAACGCCCTCGCGGTGCTCTACGGCGTCCTGATGGTGATCAATCTGGCGTGGCCGCGGGCCGAGGTCTTCGACCCGTCCGGTGAGATGCCGATCCTCCGCTGGGCCGGCCCCATCTGCATCGTGGCGACCGTCCTCGTCGGCATCGCCTGCTACCCCCGCGGAAAAGAACACCCGCGACCGGTGACGACCTCCCCGTCCGCCTGATGCCCCCTTGCTCCCTAATCCGAAAGAACCGCACAACCACTGCTCCCTGAGGAGCGCCCGGAGCTTGCGGAGGGCGCGTCACGAAGGGTCTGGCGAGACGAGTTGCGAAGACCCTTCGTGACGCTCGCAAGCTCGCTCCTCAGGGAGCAGGGGGAGACGTTCGCTAGCTCGCTTCTCGGGGAGCAGGGTGGCACCCGAACACCATCTACAACAAGGAGTTCCGAATGAGCACGATCACCGCGGCGGGTACCGGCACCACCACCGGCGCCCGCGAACACGCCCGTGCGCAGGCCGGTGCCATCACCGACAGCATGCCGGTGGTGCCGCCATCGGCCTGGCCCAACCCGCCCGCAGACGTCCCGCCCACCTCGCTGACCTGGGCGGAGACGGTGCCCGGTGGCCGCTACACCAGCAAGGTCCTGGCACGGGGAACCCGGTTGCGGCTCACCGATGTGGCCGGCGCGGCCTGCGCACATCTGCTGCTCTGGCGCGCCGACGCGCCGTGGGAGCGTCTCAACGTCGCCGACACCGTGAAGGTCCCGTGGCAGGCGTACCTGGGTGCGGGTCATCCGCTCCTCAGCGATCAGGGCCGCGTGCTCGCGACCGTGGTCGCCGACGACTCCGGTCACCACGACGCCCTGTGCGGTACCTCGACCCTCGCGGGCAATACCGCGAGATATGGAGCCGGGGAGGTGCATTCGGGTAGTCCGGCCGGACGTGAGCTGTTCACGCTCGCGGCCGCGAAGCACGGTCTGACACCCACGGATGTGGCGCCGTCGCTGTCGTTCTTCCACGGCGTCACCGTCGACGCCGACGGGACACTGCGCTCGACCGGCAGCGCGGGCCCCGGGCGTTCGGTCGATCTGATCCTGCATCTGCCGTGCACAGTCGCGATCGCCAACACCGCGCATCCGCTCGACCCGTCGCCGCATTTCGACACCACCTCGCTGGAAGTGCTGGCGTGGCAGGCGAAGAGCGACCTCGACACGCTGCTGGCCGAGGTCGCCGGCACCGACCCCGAGTACCAGCGCGCGGTCGCCAACTCCGAAGACGTCTGGGCCGCGGCTCATCACTGAGCCGACCCACAGAGAGGACCACCCATCGTGACCGAGACAAACACCGCACTCATCACCGATTTCGCCTCGCCGCCCGCCGCCGAACTCGCTCTCGTCCCCGGCGCCGTCGTCGACGACGCGCATGTGGGCGACCGGGCTCCGTGGTCGGGCGTCGTCGCCGCCGGCGACGTGCTGACCATCGTCGACCTGCACGGCAACCAGGCCGTCGACACGCTGTTCTACGCCGCCGCCGACACTGCCCAGCGGTATTCGGCCCAGGCGACGATCGCCGCGCAGGGCAACATCTTCCTCACCACCGGCAGCGTGATCCGTGACCACGACTCCACTCCGCTGATGACGATCGTCGCCGACGAGGTCGGCAACCACGACACCCTCGGCGGCGCCTGCTCGCAGGAATCCAACACGCTGCGCTACGGCCACCACACCAAGCACCAGCACGCATGCGTCGAGAACTTCCTCATCGAGGGCAGCCGGCACGGCCTCGGCAAGGCCGACCTCGTCGGCAACGTCAACTTCTTCATGAACGTCCCCATCGATCCCGACGGCTCGCTGGGGATCGTCGATGGGTTGTCCGCCCCCGGCAAGCGACTGGCGCTGCGCGCCGAGGTCGACACCCTCGTGCTCATCTCGAACTGCCCGCAGATCAACAACCCCTGCAACGGATTCGATCCGACGGCGGTGCGCGTCATCGTCACCCGGCCGTCCTGACCTCCGTTCACCTCCACGCCCCCGGGCGTCGCCTGACTCCGACGAGGATCCCACCATCATGTCTGCCACCACCACGGGCGCGGTGACCGTACTGCGGTCCGGTCCGCTCACCACCATCCAGGACTGGCCCGGCCGGGTCGGGTACTGGAAGGTCGGCGTACCCCCCTCCGGTCCCATGGACGACCTGTCCTTCCGGCTCGCCAACATCGCTGTCGGCAATCCGGGGACGGCAGCCGGTCTCGAGATCACGCTGATGGGGCCGGCCCTGCGGTTCGACCGGTCCGCGGTCGTGGCCGTCACCGGGGCGCCGGTCCCGGTGACGATCAACGGAACGGTTGCACCGCAATGGGTTCCGCTGACACTCGAACCAGGTGACGTGCTCGACATCGGATCGATCGGCACCCTCGGCATGCGGGCGTATCTGGCGGTGGGGGGCGGGTTCGACGCCGCCGATCACCTCGGGAGCCGCTCCACCTTCACCATGGGCAAGTTCGGCGGGCTCGACGGGCGGGCACTGGTGGCCGGCGACGATCTCGCGTTGCTGGGTGCGCCGGCCGGCGCACCCCGGCGCATCCTCTCCGACGAGCAGCCGGCGTTCACCAACAGCTGGCAACTGGCGGTGACCGTCGGACCCCACGGCGCCCCGGAGTTCTTCACCGAGGACGACATCGCCGATCTGTTCGCGACCGACTACGAGGTGCACTTCAACTCCGACCGGACCGGTATCCGGCTGATCGGCCCCAAACCCCGATGGGCGCGCGACGACGGTGGCGAGGCCGGCCTGCACCCGTCGAACATCCATGACACCGCCTACTCGGTCGGCGCCCTCGACTTCACCGGGGACACACCGATCCTGCTCGGCCCGGACGGCCCGAGTCTCGGTGGATTCGTGTGCCCGGTGACGGTCACGACCGCGCAGCGCTGGAAGCTCGGCCAGCTGAAGCCGGGTGACACGCTCCGGTTCGTCGCGGTGCGCGGTGACCGTGCGGCCTCGCCCGCCGAGGTGGGGCTGGGCCGGCGGGCGTGCTTCGTCGACGTCCTGTCGTCGGGCGGCGACGCCGACAACGGAATCCTGGGCACCACGACGACCGCCGACGGATCGACCACCGTCACCTACCGCCGGTCCGGCGACGACAACGTGCTCGTCGAGTACGGCGAGATGCACCTCGACCTGGCCCTGCGGGCCCGGGTACATGCGCTGGCCGAGCGGATCGCCGCCGAGAAGCCGCGCGGGCTCATCGATCTCACGCCAGGAATCCGCTCCCTGCAGGTGAAGGCGGACCCGGACGTGTGGTCGCAGGCGCACATGCTGGAGTGGCTGACCGAATGCGAGAGCCAACTGCCGGCCGCCGAAGACCTCGTGGTGCCGAGCCGCACGGTGCACCTGCCACTCTCATGGGACGACCCGGCCACTCGCGAGGCGATCGAACGGTACATGCTCGGCGTGCGGTCCGACGCCCCGTGGTGTCCGTGGAACATCGAGTTCATCCGCCGGATGAACGGCCTGGACTCCGTCGACGACGTGTACCGCACGGTCTTCGACGCGAGCTACCTCGTGCTCGGCCTCGGCGACGTCTATCTCGGTGCGCCGGTGGCCGTTCCGCTGGATCCACGCCACCGCCTGGTCACGACCAAGTACAACCCCGCCCGCACCTGGACCCCGGAGAACGCGGTGGGTATCGGCGGCGCCTACCTGTGCATCTACGGCATGGAAGGCCCGGGCGGTTATCAGTTCGTCGGACGGACAACCCAGGTGTGGAATCACCGGCATCCGTTGCCGGCCCCGGGTTTCGATCCCGAACATCCGTGGCTCCTGCGGTTCTTCGATCGAATCCACTGGTATCCGGTCAGCGCCGAAGAGCTCTTGGACATGCGGGCCGACGTCGCCGCCGGGCGCGGCGACAGCACGAAGATCGTCGACGGTGAGTTCTCGCTGGCCGCGCACCAGCGCTTCCTCGACGAGCACGCCGGCGACATCGCGGCTCGCCGGGAGACGATGGAGATCGCCCGTGCGGAGGAGCGCGAGAGATGGTCGTTACAAGGTGAATTCGCTGCGCGAGCGGCCGGTGTGAGCGTGGCCGACGGCGGAGCGTCGGAGCGCGCGGACGACGAGGAGCGGGTGGCATGAGCAGGATCGACGAGGTGTACGCGCGGATCGCCGAGGCGGATCGTCCGGAGGTGTTCATCACGCTCCGGCCCGAGGCCGAGGTGCGTGCCGAATACGAGCGGTCCGTCGCGACCGGCGGCCCGCTGGCGGGCATTCTTCTCGCGGTCAAGGACAACGTCGACGTCGGCGGTCTGCCGACCACCGCCGGGTGTCCCGGTTTCGCTTTCACCCCCGAGGCCGATGCGCCCGCGGTCGCCGCCCTGCGTGCGGCCGGCGCGGTGGTGCTGGGCAAGACCAATCTCGACCAGTTCGCGACCGGACTGGTGGGTACGCGCAGTCACTATGGTGCGGTGCGGGATTCCCGACGCCCCGACCGCATCTCGGGTGGATCGAGCTCGGGGTCGGCGGTGGCGGTGGCCCTCGGATTCGCCGACATCGCCATCGGGACCGACACCGCCGGGTCGGGTCGGGTGCCGGCGGGCCTGCAGGGCATCGTCGGTGTCAAGCCGACCCTCGGTGTCGTCTCCACCGACGGAGTCGTACCCGCCTGTCGGAGCTACGATGTCCTCACCATCTTCGCCGCCGACCTCGCGCTGGCCGACCGATCGGTTGCGGTGATGGCGAAAGCCGCTGGGACACGCCCCTTCCCGAAGTCTATGCCCTACGCCGCGCCCGAACGCCCGGTCGTCGCCGTGCCCACCGAGCTGCCCGGTCTGGACGACAGATGGCGCGCCGCGTTCGACGACGCGGTGCATCGTGCCGAGGCGGCGGGGCTCATGATCAAGACCATCGACCTGTCGCCGTTCCTCGAGGCCGCCCGGCTCCTCTACGACGACGCGCTCGTCGCCGAGCGATACGAGGCGGTGGGGGAGTACCTCGATTCCGTTGCCGATCCCGGCGCCGCCGGCCTCGATCCGACGGTGTCGGCCATCATCGGTGCGGCGGACCGTTTCTCGGCGGTCGACCTGTTGCGCGCCCGTTGTCGGCTTGCGGACCTTCGTGCGGCGGCGATGGACCAGTGGGGCGATGCGACGGTCCTGATGGTCCCGACCGCGCCGGCGCACCCGACGCTCGCCGAGGTGGCCGCCGATCCGGTGGGCGTGAACTCGCGGATGGGCACGTACACCAACTTCTGCAACCTCTTCGACCTCTGCGGACTCGCGGTGCCGGCCGGGACGGTCATCGAAGGAGACGGCAGCACAGCCCAGTTCGGCGTCACGTTCCTGGGCGTCGCGCATGCCGACGCCGTGCTCGTCGACGTGGCACGTCGCTTCGTCGGTGACGACTCGGTGGCGTCCTCCTGGGCGGAGCCCGACGATGCGATCGAACTCGCGGTCTTCGGGGCGCACATGCGGGGTGGGCCTCTGACGCACGAGCTCAGCGAACGGGGTGCCCGGTGGGCCGGCGAGGTCACCACGACCCAGTCGTACCGTCTGGTCGCACTTGATACGACCCCGCCCAAACCGGGACTGATCCGCGATCCCGAGGCCGGCCGTGCGATTCGCGGCGAGGTGTGGACGCTCGCCCCGTCGGCGCTGGGGGAGTTCCTGGCCGCCCTGCCCGAGCCGATGATGCTGGGCAAGGTCGAGATCGCCGCGGGAGAGAGCGGTCCTGCCCGCTGGCTCGTGGGATTCGGGTGCGCCGCCGACGCCGGTGCCACCGGTCAGGGTCTCGATCGCGACCGCTGGTAGGGGTGGGACGTCTGACCAGAACCGCCGATTCGTGCCATTTCCTCCGATCGACCATCTGTTCACCGAGCGTGATGATTCACTTACTCAGCTCGGGCGGTCGGGGAGAAGAGGGTGGGACGGATGACCAGGTTGGGGCGCAGCGGAATTCAGCGATCGGAGAAGGTCGCTCGACGCGAGAACCGGAAGCAGCGGCGGCAGCATCGTGCGATCGCGGGGGCGGCCGCGTTGGCGACCGTAGCCGCGATCGGAGCGGGGCAGGTCGCGGAGCCGACGGTGGCCGAGGCCGCGGTGATACCACCGGCGATCGGCGAACTCGACGACTGGCTGAACGGTTTCAACAGCGGAAACCCGCTCGGCAGTCTGATCTCCGAGATCGGGAACGGCGCGCTCGCCGACATCGCGGAGCAGTGGCGCATCCAGAGCTGCCTGTCCGGCGGCGTCCGGGACGGGGCCGACTGCTCTCAGTCGAGCACCGAGCTCGGCGGCATCGGACTCGCCGTCGTCCTGCCCGACCGCATCGAGGTGGTGCCGGTCGCGATCTACGATCCGGTCAAGCAGGTGTTCGACACCGTGTCCGGTTCGGTCCTCGGCGACATCCTCCGCTTTCTCGGCATCGACCTGCCGCCGACGATGACCGACGGCCCCGCCACCGAGGGTTCGGCGACGGTCGCCGGGAACGGCTTCCAGTTCGCGCTCGCATACCGTGGCGGCGACGCAACTGCGACATCGTATCTGCCGCTGAGCATCGCGACCGCGGGGGCGAGTGACGGACGGACGGCGAGGTCGTTCGCACTGATCGGGATGGCACACGCGTGGAACACCGGGCCGCTCGACGTCACGGTCCTCGGCGAGACGATCACGACGATCCCCGGCGTCCAGGGCGTGGGTTGCTATGGCGGCCTCACCGGTGCCTATGCCGACGGCGTCGGAGCCTGCGCGAACGTGCTGGGCACCTTCGACTTCCGGTGGCAGCAACCGAACGGCGAACTCCAGTTCGCGCTCACTGACCCGACAGCGCTGATCGCCGATCCGGGAGGGGTTCTCGGCGGACTCGGCGCCGACGTTCTCGAGGGTCTGCTCGCCGGCGCCCTGAGTGGTTCCGGAATCGACTTCGACGGCGACTGGATGTCGCTTTCCAAGGACTTCGCCCGCCTGAGCATCGGGGGCGACTACGACCTGTTCAGCGGGAACTTCCTCCGGCTGACGAGCGATTACGGATTCACGGCTCCGATCACCGTCGACTGGCTGGGTTCGACCGTCACCTTCCGGCCGCTGGTCGAGGTCAACGGCGAGCTCCGGCCGAATCGACTGGGCATGCCGGTCATCGAATTCGGGCAACTCGACACCGGCGAACTCGTCCCCGTGATCCGCATCCCGAGTTACGAGTTCCCGTTCGGCCTGCCCGCCACCGATCCAATAGACACCGGCGCGTCGAACACTGTGGCGCGCACGAGCATGTCGGTCGTCGACACATCGGCGGATTCGGCCGCCACCGACGATGAGACCGACGAGGCCGATAGCTACGTCGGCAAGCACCGCTCGGCGGAGAACTCCTACGTCGGCAAGCACCGGGCGCCGGCGACCTCCGAAGAGGGTGGCGTCGGGAACTCGGATGCCGGAGACTCCGACGCGCCCGAGCCCGGCGGCTCGGACTCCGACACCTCGGATCCTGACACTTCGGATTCCGACGGAGCCGGTTCCGACGCCGCGGACTCCGACGCCGCTGATTCCGACACCTCTGATTCCGATGGCAACGACTCCGGTAGCGACTCGGACTCGAGCGCCGATTCCGATTCCGGCAGCGATTCCGAAGATGCCGCGGCCTGATCCGAAAGTGTTCCAGGCTCGCTGCGCTCTGAGGGGAGGGGGCCGGGCCGGGGATGACTCACCGCCTGGCTATTGGTTGCTGTGAAGGCGGGAACGGTTGATCTCAAGTGCAGCTTCGATCCCCCCGGACCCCACCGGGATCTCTCGCGAAGAGATTGCTAACGACATCTTCCGCGACAGTGCCCCGGTGGGCAGGGGTTTGTTTTAACACTGTGGAGTTGTCAAGGGTCGTGTGGCGTCGGGGTCGATGCCCGAGGGTCTGGTGCGGCGGGGACGGTTAGACGAGTGCGTCGTCGAGTCGCATGGTGCGCCGATTGTAGGCGGGTCGGGGGAGGCGTTTCTGGTCGATGTCGGCGGGTGGGATCAACCAGGGATGCCGGTCCGGGCCCATCACCACCTCCCAGCCGTGGTGATGGACCTGGGTGTGGCAGCGCTGGCAGAGTAGGCAGCCGTTGTCCAGATCCGTCGGTCCGCCGTCGGCCCAGTGGACCAGATGATGCACTTGGGTATGTGCTGCTGGGGCACCGCATTTCACACAACACGCATCCCGCACGACGATCGCCTGACGTAAGTGATGCGGAAACAGTCGTTTCGTCGTTCCCATCCGTAGCGGCACGCCTTCGGCGTCGAGGACGATCTCGGCGCCCGCGCCGTCACACGACAACCGGCGCGCCGTCGACGCCGACACCACGCCCACCCACGGCAGACGCGCCGGATCGGCAGCGTCAGCAGGGATGGTGACCAGTAGTTGGGTGCGTGGTGCTCCTGCGGTGGTCATGGCCGCGCCGATCGCGGCCTGATCGAGCAGGAGTTCCAGCCCGTCGGCGCGGCGCTGGGCGGCGTCGCGGCGGTCGTCGGCGCCGTCGGGCTCGGGGCGTGGGCAGGAGCGTTCGTCGATCATCGTCAAGAATTTTTCCCCGATCACTGCGGTGACGTCTGCGCTGATCGCGACCCGGCCTTCGTCGGTCACCCTGGTGTGCAAGGTGTTCAGCGACGCATCATCGGCCGGCGCGACCGCG
>NZ_MVKV01000017.1:0-110148 GCF_002009645.1 Gordonia sp. IITR100
CAGATCCGTCCATGCCCCCACAGTGACTCCCCCCGAAGTCGTTGCCACCCGGCCTGGTTGACCGGTTCAACTGATACATCCAAGGTAGACCCGACCACCGACAAGAATCCGCACCCGACGAGCAGTCCTCGACATCTGGCTATGGTCGGCTGCGCAGATCACGTCGAATTCGCTGGGAGCGGGGACATTTGGTCGCCAGGCCCTTCGTACGCACCCTCCGCAAGCTCCGGGCGCTCCTCAGCATCTGCCGCCTCGCGGCCGTCGTGGACTCCGAAGAACCCGTTGTGTTGGAGCGAGCCCAACCACTGCTCCCTGAGGAGGCCGGAGCTTGCGGAGGCCGTCACGAAGGGTCCTGGCGACATGACGTCGCCACCCTTCGAGGCTCGTCGACCTCGACGCGCTCCTTCGTCGCTTGCTCGGCCCGGCGGCTAACGCTCCTCGCACCTCAGGGAGCAAAGGGAGGACATCGCAGAACAGCGGTTTCGTGGTTCTTTCGGATGAGGGAGCAGAGGGGGCGGCTGCGCTTCTCGCAACTCAGCTCAGGGAGTGGAGCGGAGGGGCCGCGGCGGCGTGCACTCAGCCACCCAGCGCTCGCGCGAGCAGTTCCACGTACCGATCCACATCGTTCATGACATCCGGGCTCGTGGTCACCGAGATTGCGACCCGGTCGCCGATCCCGTGTACGCCGTGAGTCAATCCCTGAGCCGGCGACAGCGCGGGAAATCCTGTGGTGAAGAGGATCTCGCCTCCGTCGAGGTCGAGATCGGCGGCTCCGCGGTTCACCGAGGAGACCACGGTGACGCCGGTGACCGTCGCCGGCGGGGTGTCGAGATCGAAGGATCGGATCCCCCATCGGGTCAGGATCGCCGGTGTCGACTCCGACGCCCGACGCTGCGCGACCCGCAGCGGTTCCGCCTCGGCCGCGCGTGCGGCGGCGATCTCGGCGTCGATGAGTCGTGCGCGCTCGACCAGATCGTCGACGTCGACGTGCAGATCGATCCCCGCGTTGCGGAAATGGTTGCGCGCTCGACGTTCTCCGCCACGCCCGACCGTCAGCTCCGCGCCGTATCGCCGATCCCGGTCACCCAGATACTCCGGGAGCGCCACCGAGATCGCGGTGAGTACGGCGACCGTGACCGGTACTCCGGGTCCGCTGAGTTGATCACGCGCGACGACCAACACACGCAGGATGCGCCGCGGTCCGGGAGGGACGTTGAACCGAGTCGGCGCATATCCCGCCGTTCCCGGCACGGATGCCGAGGCGAGACGCGCCGCGCGAACCCCACGCCACGCTGTCGTGACGAACTCGCCGGGAAATCGAAGCACTCCGCCGAGCGCCGTACCGGCGTCGACCATCAACTCGCGGAAGGGTGAACGCACCTCGGACACCGGTCGTCGTGGAGGCGCAGGAGCCGTGAACCAGTCGCGCGCGATCCGCGACATCCGACGTCCGTCACCCAGGGCGTGACAGACCTGGAGCACGACGACGACAACCGGACCCGTCGCCGCCGGGACGTCGACGACCGGACCGAAGAGGTGCGCCCGCCACGCCTCCCGCGTGGGATCGAGCGGTTGGGCGATGAGCCCGGCGATCTCCGTCAGACACGACGACCACGTGCGGCTCGACGGGGCCACGCGGACCTGGTCGTCGGCGGGCCGGACGGATTCCCAGTACGGGCGGTCGGCCGTGCCCGGGACATCTCGTATCCGGAGGCACAGATCGTCGACATGCGCCGCCCGCAGCCGGAGTCGCGCCGCGCAGTCCTCGATCGAACTGCGCGGCGCGGCACAGCAATACACCAGGAACTCGTCGTTCGGGATGCGCTGCGACATCCAGTACGACACCGCGTCCGCCGCGGCCATCCGGTGCATGGCCGCCAGCGTAGCGGCACGGCGTGCTACTTCTGCCCGGCGCTCCAGGCGTACGGCAGGTCGGTGCCGTTGAGCACGTGGTCGCCGACCGCCTGCAGCTTGAAGATCAGCGGGTTGTGCACCGAGATCACCCGCGCGTTGCGCCAGTGGCGATCCAGGCGCAGACGCTCGGAGGTGATCGACGCGCCGCCGACCTCGAAGAGCTGCGTGGTCGCGTCGAGCACGGCGGGGATGACGGCGGCCTGGGCACGGGCGACATCGAATTCGACGCGGTCGAGGAGCGCGGCGTCCTCCCAGCCGGCGAGGGCGAGCTCGTCGAGCTCGTCGGCGATGTCGAGGACCAGCGTGCGCGCGGTGTAAGCCGCCGCCGACAACCGGCCGATCACCTGCTGCACCAACGGATCATGACGCGGCAGGTCGGCGGTCGAGTGCGTGAAGGTGCGCGTGCGATTACGCACCCACTCCACGACGTCGTCGGTGGCGCGTGCCGCGATGCCCGCGAGCACCGAGAGCTGCACGAGTTGCAGGTACGACGTCGCGTAGGTGCGCCCCTCCCCGCCGTAACCCGGGCCGAGCACCCGATCGGCCGGCACCTCGACGTCGGCGAATTCGGTGGTGCCACTGGCGGTCAGGCGCTGGCCGAAGCCGTCCCAGTCGTCGTGCTGGGTGACGCCGTCGGCGTCGGCGTCGACGAGTACCGAGACCCGTTCACCGTCTTGGTCGGCGGCGACGAGGATGTGGTCGGAGTAGAGGCTGCCGGTGCTGTAGTACTTGGTGCCGTCGAGCCGGAACCCGCTGCCGTCGGTACTCGCCGGGTCCGGGGTGAGGCGCGTCTGGTACCGGTCGATGGCGCCGACGCCGGGTTCGGTGATCGCGTTGCCGACCAGCGTCCCCTCGCCGACCTTGCGCAACCACTGCTGCGCAGCCTCGTCCGGGAGGGCGGCGAGCTGGTCCTCGACGAACGACCAGTGCACCCGCAGGGCCTGCGGGAGATTGGACTCCGCGGCGGCCAGATCGATGAGCAACCGGAACAGCTGACGGATCGACGCGCCATAACCACCGAATTCCGCCGGCACGCGCAACGCACCGAACTTCGCCTCCCGTAGCCACGCGACCTCGTCGTATGCAAGCCTGCGGTCGTCCTCGCGCTGCACGGCGCCTTCGGCGATCCGGGCGAAGATCGGTGCGAACACCTCGTCGAGACGCTCGTCCGTCGTTTCGGTGGCGGGCCGGTTGGTTTGCTCGGTGGACGGCACAGTGGACGTCATCGGGGGTCCTTTCGATCGCAGACTGGTCGGCGACAGTCTGGTCGGCTCGGCACCGGCCGACCACGGTTGCAACCGCGCTGACCGCAACGCTGACGTTCTGGGCGCGTGCACCGCACACTGGCGCTCCGACGCTCGTCCGCCACCTCCGATGAGACCCCGGTCACGCCATGTGTCAATGTTTGGTATGCCAACAACGCTCGTTGATATCGATCCGACCACCCCCGTCGTCGTCGGCGTGGGCCAGGCATCGGAACGCCTGACCGATCCCGGATACGAGGCGCTCGGCGAGGCCGACCTCGCCGCCCGGGCGGTGACCGCCGCATTCGCCGACTCCGGAGGCGACGTCGCCGGGTCGATCGACACGATCGCCGCGATCCGCTCGTTCGAGATCTCGAGCCCGTTGTCGTCGTCACCGCTGGGCCGACCGGACAACATGCCGCGCGCGGTCGGCAGCCGGATCGGGGTGGACCCACGCCGCGCCGTGCAGGCCGTGACCGGCGGCCAGACCCCGCAGACGATGCTCACCGAACTCGCGGCGGCCATCGCCGCCGGCGACTCCGAGGGGGCCGTGGTGTTCGGCGCCGAGGTGATGTCGACGGTCCGCCACCTCATGTCACAGCCGGAGGATCAGCGCCCGAACTTCGCCGAGGAGGTCGGCGGGCAACTCGAGGACCGCGGTTTCGGGCTCAAGGGCATCATCTCGGTCGCCGAGATGCGGCACGGCCTCGCGTCGGTGTTGCCGCAGTACGCCCTGCTGGAGAACGCCCGCCGGCACGCCTCCGGCCTGGGCCGCGACCCCTACATCGCCACGATGGGTGAGTTGTTCGCACCGTTCACCGAGGTCGCCGCCGCCAACCCGCACTCGGCCGCCCCGACGGCGCGCACCGCCGACGAACTCGTCACCGTCACCCCCGAGAACCGGATCGTGTCCGATCCGTTCACTCGGTACATCGTGGCGCGCGATCAGGTCAACCAGGCCGCAGCCGTGGTCGTGATGTCGGTGCGGGCCGCGCAGGCCGCCGGCATCGACCCCGCGAAATGGGTGTTCCTGCACGGTCATTCGTCGACGGTGGAACGCCCGGTCCTGGCTCGCCCCGAATTGTCCTCCGCTCCTGCGGCTCCCGCGGCGGTGCGGCATGCGCTGCAGGTCGCCGGGATCGGGCTCGACGACATCTCCGTGGTCGACATCTACAGCTGCTTCCCGATCGCGGTGTTCAACGTCCTCGACGGGATCGGCATGTCGCCCGACGATCCGCGCGGGCTGACCGTGACGGGTGGCCTGCCGTTCTTCGGCGGGCCGGGCAACAACTACTCGCTCCACGCGATCGCCGAAGTCGTCACCCGCGTCCGGCGATCGCCGGGTGACTACGGTCTCGTCGTCGCCAACGGCGGTGTGCTGAGCAAGCATGCCGCGGGTGTCTATTCGACGACGCCGGCACCGTGGCGTCCGGACACCAGCGGTCCGGTCCAGGCCGAGCTCGACGCGGTACCGACCGTTCCCACGATCGCCGACGCCGACGGTGCCGCGGTCGTCGAGACCTACACGGTCATCCCGCAGAAGAACGGCCGCCGCACCGGTGTGGTGATCGGCCGGCTGGTCGATCCGACCGTTCCGGAGGGACTCGGCGCCCGCTTCGTGGCCAATCTCGATTCCGACGACGACGAACTCTTCGACCTCCTCCTCACCGCCGAGGACCCCGTCGGCACGCCGATCGTCGTGCGGTCTTTCGACAAAGGCAATCGGGTGGCCCTGACCTCCGCGGCCATGAACTCCCGGCATCCGGTCGTCGCGCCGGCGTTCCGCGACTCCTACGAGCACGTCGAGATCCGTCGCGACGGTCGGCTGCTCGAGGTGACCATCAACCGGCCCGACGCGCGCAACGCGTTGAACCCCGCCGCGAACGCCGAACTCGACTCGATCTTCGAGGCCTACTTCGCCGATCCCGACCTGTGGGTGGCGATCTTGACGGGCAAGGGCGACAAGGCCTTCTCGGCGGGCAACGATCTCGCGGCGACCGCGGGGCCCGCCGCCCTGTCGGTGCCGAAGAACGGGTTCGCCGGACTCACCTCGCGGCGCAGCCTGCCCAAACCGGTGATCGCGGCGGTCAACGGCTTCGCGCTCGGCGGCGGCTGCGAGATCGCGATGGCCTGTCACATCGTCGTGGCCGACGAGGACGCATCGTTCGGACTGCCCGAGGTGAAGGTGGGTTTGGCGGCCGCCGCGGGCGGTCTGGTCCGCCTGCCGCGGATGGTCCCGCCCGCGCTCGCACGCGACATGATCCTGACCGGGCGTCGGATCTCCGCCGCCGAAGCCGCGGCCGCCGGACTGGTGAGCCGGATCGCCCCCGCCGGAAAGGTTCTCGGGACCGCACGCGGCGTGGCCGAGGAGATCCTGGCCGCCTCTCCGACGTCGGTACGGGCGTCGATCGCCACCATGGAACAGTCCGACGCCATCACCGACACGGTCGACGCCGTCCACGCCAGCACCTCGGTGCTCGACTCGCTCGTGATCAGCGGCGACACCCTCGAAGGGATCATGGCGTTCGTGATGAAGCGGACGCCGAACTGGAAGGGTCACTGAGAACCAACCGGAGACGTAAGCACGCCGAACGCGCGCGGATGGTCGTCGAATGCTGAACACTTGACGGCGGCCACTCCGCGCGCTCCGGCGTGTGGGTGGCCGCTGTTTCGACGTAACAGTCGTGTCCAGAAAGGCGGCACACCATGTCCGGTAGCAGTGAGGCACGCGGAACCAAGTCCTCCAAACGCACACCCCCACCACCGTCGTACCGGGTCGATCCCCCCGACTGGACACTGCCGCGGGGCACCATCGTGCTCCTCACGATCGCCGGCCTCGTCGTCGCCATCGGCGGCATCAAATCGGTGGCGTCGCTGGTCGGTCCGGTCTTTCTCGCGCTGATGCTCACCGTCGCCGTCCAACCGGTCCCGAACTGGTTGCGCAAGAAGGGCTTCCCGCGGTGGGCCGCCTTCGTGACGACGGTGCTCCTCGTCTACGGAATCCTCATCGGGCTGTTCGCGGCGCTGGTGTTCTCCGTCGCGCGCCTGGCATCGATCCTGCCGCAGTACGACGACAAGTTCGACGACCTCGTCACCGGCTTCCAGAACTTCCTCACCAGCCACGGCGTCAGCCACGACACGGTGCAGGACATGATCTCCCATGTCGACACCAGCAAGGTCGTAGGTGCCGTGACCGACGTGCTGAGCAGCACGTTCAGCGTGGCCTCGGCGCTCGTGCTCGTCCTCGCCCTGCTGCTGTTCATGGCCGCGGACTCGGTCGGCTTCGACGACCGGATGAACATCCTGGACCGGATGCGCCCCGACATCGCATCGGCCTTCCGTTCGTTCTCGGAGGGGACGCGCAGCTATCTGTGGGTGTCGACGGTCTTCGGCCTGATCGTCGCCGTGCTCGACAGCGTGGCCCTCGCGTTGCTGTCCATCCCGCTCCCCATCCTCTGGGGCCTGCTGTCGTTCATCACCAACTACATCCCGAACGTCGGCTTCATCATCGGTCTGGTCCCACCCGCGCTGCTCGGACTGCTCGTCGGGGGGCCCACGAAGATGATCGTCGTCATCGTCGTCTACAGCGCGATCAACGTCATCATCCAGTCGGTCATCCAACCGAAGTTCGTGGGCGACGCGGTCGGATTGTCGACCACCCTGACCTTCCTGTCCCTGCTCTTCTGGGCCTGGGCGATCGGGCCGCTGGGCGCGATCCTCGCGGTGCCGCTGACCCTGCTCGCCAAGGCCTTGCTCATCGACATCGACCCCGCCACCCGCTGGGCAGACGTGCTGCTGTCGTCGGGCGGGCAGCCGAAGAGCCCGGACCCGACCGAGGCGGGGACATCCGACGACGACACGAGAGAACCCGCGAAGACCCCGGGCGCGAAGGGTGAGGATCCGCCACCCGGATCGGCCCCGGGCGTCACACTGGAACCGGAAACGTGAGGCGGGCTACGCAGCGCGCCGATCATTGGGTAGATTCCCTTTCGACCCCAATCTGACCACAACCGTTTACAGATAGGTTGCGCACCGCTCATGGACATGAACTGGTCTCCGGACGACGCTGCGTTTCGCGACGAGGTCCGCGCGTTCCTCGACGAGAAACTGACCCCCGACCTACGCGCGGCGGGCACGCTGCGCACCAGCGTCTACTCCGACCACGAGGCCTCGATGAAGTGGCAGGCGATCCTGCACGAGCGTGGCTGGGCCGCTCCCGCGTGGCCGGTGCAGTACGGCGGATGCGACTGGTCGCAATCCCAGCATTACATCTTCAGCCGTGAGTCGATCCTCGCCGGCGCGCCGTCGCTGTCGCCGATGGGCATCCGCATGGTGTCGCACGCGATCATGGCGTTCGGCACCGACGAGCAGAAGAACTTCTTCCTGCCGGGCATCCTCGACGGCAGCGTCTTCTTCTGCCAGGGCTACTCCGAGCCCGAGTCCGGCTCCGACCTCGCGTCGCTGTCGATGGCCGCGGTCGACGACGGCGACGACCTCGTCGTCACCGGTTCCAAGATCTGGACCACCCACGCCTCCGAGGCGAACTGGATCTTCTGCCTCGTGCGGACCTCGCGCCAGGAACGCAAGCAGCAGGGCATCACGTTCGTGCTCATCGACATGAACTCGCCGGGCATCGAGGTGCAGAACCTCGTGTTCGCGTCCGGCGAGCAGGTGCAGGCGCAGGTCTTCTTCGACGGCGTGCGCGTGCCCAAGAAGAACGTCCTCGGCAAGATCGACGAGGGGTGGACCGTCGCGAAGTACCTGCTCGTCTTCGAGCGTGGCGGCGGCGCGGCCGCCCCGGCGCTGCAGGTCATGGCCGAGCAGCTCGGCCGGGACGCGGCGTCGGTGACGGCGCCGAACGGCGGCCCGCTGTCGGAGGATCCGGCCTTCGCGGCCAAGCTCACCGACCTGCAGGTGCGCGCGAAGATCCTCGAGGTCCTCGAGTACCGCGCGCTCGCCGCGATGAGTTCGGGCAAGGACCCCGGTTCCATCGCGTCGATGCTGAAGATCCTCGGTACCGAACTGAGCCAGGAGATCACGACCCTCAGCCTGGAGGCCGCGGGCCCGCACGGACGCGTCTTCCAGCCGCACGCCACCAAGCCGGGCGGACCCATCTTCCAGTACACCCCGCCCACCGACGGCTACGTCAGCGGCGAACCGTGGCAGGCCGTCGCGCCGCTGCACTACTTCAACGACCGCGCGGGCTCGATCTACGCCGGCAGCAACGAAATTCAACGAAACATCCTCGCCAAAGCGGCTCTGGGTCTCTGACGGGTCACAGGAGATAACCAATGGACTTCACACTCACACCCGAACAGCAACTGCTGTCCGACGGTCTCGACAAGTTCCTCGACGCGCGGTACGACCTGCAGGTCAGCCGCGACGCCGCGAAGGTCGGCGAGGGCTGGCAGCCGAAGATCTGGAAGGCCTTCGTCGAGGACCTCGGGGTCGTCGGCGCCTGTCTGCCGGAGGACATCGGCGGATTCGGCGGCGGCCCCGAAGAGCTGATGGTCGTCACCGAAGCACTCGGGCACGCCCTCGTGGTCGAGCCGTTCGTCGACACGGTCGTGCTCGGTGCGGGCCTGCTGCACGCGACCGGTAACCCCGTCGCCCTCGAGGCCGCCGGTCGCATTGCCGAGGGCGAGGCGCTCAGCGCACTCGCCGCGCTCGAAGACGGCTCGGGCGGGGTCCTCTCCCGCATCGAGACCTCCGCCGACCGGGACGGCGACGAGTGGGTGCTCAACGGCACCAAGGCCGTCGTCACCACGGCGCCGCTCGCCGACTACCTGATCGTCAGTGCCCGCACCGCAGGCGAACCCCACGATCCCGCCGGCGTCTCGCTGTTCCTGATCGATCTCGCCGACGGCGGGCCGACGGGGCTCGAGCTGCACAAGCTGCGCACCATCGACGACCGCCAGGCCGCCGACATCACGTTCACCGACGTGCGCCTGCCCGGCGACGCGCTCATCGCCGACGAGAACGCCATCGAGATCCTCGAGAAGGCGTGGGACACCGCGACCGCCGCGGTCGTCTCCGAGGCCGTCGGCCTGATGCGCAAGGTGTTCACCGACACCGTCGAGTACTCCAAGCAGCGCGAGCAGTTCGGGGTCCCGATCGGCAGCTTCCAGGTGCTGCAGCACCGCATGGTCGACATGCATCTCGAGCTCGAACAGTCGGTCGCCGCACAGTATTTCGCGATCCTGTCCCTCGAGGGCTCGCCGGCGGAACGGGCGGCGGCGGTCTCGGCCGCCAAGGCCACCGTCAGTCGCGCCGCCCGGTTCATCGGACAGAACGCGGTGCAGTTGCACGGCGGCATGGGGATGACCGAGGAGTTGGCCATCGGCCATTACTTCAAGCGTCTCACCGCGATCGAGTACGAATTCGGCACCGCGGACGCCCATCTCGCGCGTTTCGCGACCGCCACCGCGCAGATCGACGCCTGACCGCATCGCCGAATCGCCACCTCCCGGTTCCGGAGGTGGCGATTCGGCGTTCGGGCCTGACTCAGCTGTCGGTCCAGACCGGCTTCCGCTTCTGCAGGAACGCCGACATACCCTCCTGCGCATCGCAGGTCATCGCATTGGTCGCCATCGTCTCACCCATCTCGTCATACGCCGCCGACTCGTCGAGCTCGACCTGCCGGTAGAACGCCTGCTTGCCGATGGAGACGGTCCGCG
This sequence comes from Gordonia sp. IITR100, assembly GCF_002009645.1. Lineage (NCBI taxonomy): Bacteria > Bacillati > Actinomycetota > Actinomycetes > Mycobacteriales > Gordoniaceae > Gordonia > Gordonia sp. IITR100. The sequence continues at coordinate 9,836 of NZ_MVKV01000017.1, forward strand.
CACTCGACCCGGCGATGTGGAGAGCCAGCTCCCGCACCGAGTTCGAGAGCTCGTCGTCGTCGACGACGCCGCTGAGCAGCCCCCAGTCCGCGGCGGTCCCGGCGTCGATGGGTTCGCCGGTGAGCAGCATGTGCATGGCGCGCTTGCGTCCGATCGCGCGGGACAGCGCGACCATCGGAGTCGAGCAGAACAACCCGATGCGGACGCCCGGCGTGCTGAACCGCGCGCTGCGACCCGCCACCGCCAGATCACATGTCGCGACCAGTTGGCACCCCGCCGCGAAGGCCATGCCGGCGACTTCGGCGATGACGGGCTGGCGCACCTCGTGGACCGTCCGCATCAGTTCCGTGCACGTCGCGAAGACGGCCCGCTCGTCGTCGTCGAGGGTCCGGTCGACGAGTTCACCGAGGTCGTGCCCGGCGGAGAACGCGGGTCCGAGCGCCCGGATCACGATGACCCGCACGCGCGGATCGTCGTCGAAGTCCCGAAGCGCGACGATGATGGCGCGCATCGTGCTCGTGGACAACGGGTTACGACGCCGCGCGTCCCCCAGCGTGATCACCCCGAGTGGTTCGGCGATCTCCGTCGACACCGCCTCGTGCAGGATTTGTTCGGTCATGCCCCGACACTATGCAGTGCCGCGGGAATACGACGTCGGATCGATCGTTGTGTCTCGTCGTGACCAGTACCGCGCTCTTCGAACCGATCACCCTCCGCGATGTCGCGATCCCCAACCGGATCTGGCTCGCCCCGATGTGCCAGTACAGCTGCTTCGCCGGCGACGGGGTGCCCACCGACTGGCACCTGACGCATCTCGGTTCCCGAGCTGCCGGCGGCTTCGGACTGATCCTCACCGAGGCGGCGGCCGTGGTGCCCGAAGGTCGGATCAGCGCACACGACGCCGGTCTGTGGAACGACGACCAGGCCGCGGCCTGGGGACGCATCGTCGACTTCGTCCACTCGCAGGGCTCGGTCATCGGCACCCAGCTCGCCCACGCCGGCCGCAAGGCCTCCACCTACGCACCGTTCGACGACCGCTCCGGCGCCATTCCGCTCGACGACGGCGGCTGGACGACATTCGGCCCGTCCGACGTCGCCTTCGAGGGACTGCCCGCCCCCACCGCCATGACGACCGAGCAGATCGCCGAGGTCGTGGACGCGTTCGCACAGGCCGCCCGTCGCGCCGACGACGCCGGGTTCGACGTCGTCGAGATCCACGCGGCGCACGGCTACCTGCTGCATCAGTTCCTCTCCCCGTTCTCGAACCGGCGCACCGACGCCTACGGTGGCGACTTCGAGGGACGCACGAGGCTGACCCTCGAGGTCGTGGACGCGGTCCGCGCGGTGTGGCCGTCGTCGAAGCCGCTGTTCATCCGGGTGTCCGGCACCGAATGGACCGAGGGCGGGTGGGATGTGGACGACTCCGCCCGTCTCGCCGCCCTCCTCGCCGGCCGCGGCGTCGACCTCGTGGACGTCTCCTCGGGTGGCAACGTCCTCGCCGACATCCCCGTCGGACCCGGCTACCAGGTCGACCTCGCCCGGTCGATCCACCGCCAGTCGGGTGTGCCCACCGCCGCCGTCGGCCTCATCACCGAACCCGATCAGGCCGAGAAGGTCGCCGGCGACGACGACATCACCGCCGTCTTCTTCGGACGCGTCGCGCTGCGGGAGCCGTCCTGGCCGCTGCGCGCCGCACACGAGTTGGGCATCGACAAGCGCGAGGCGCCGTATCCGCCGCAATATCAACGCGGTTCATGGCACTGAGCCCGGTCCCCGCTCCCTGAGGAGGCCCGGAGCTTGCGGAGGGCCGTCACGAAGGGTCTCGTCACACCGGCCGCGGCGTCACCAGCGCGAGGGACGCCGCGGTTGCCGGCTCGATGATCGATGCGAGCGGGGCGCCGGATTCGACGGCACCGGCGGTCAGCTCCCGGAAGCCACCCCACAGGAAGATCGCGCGCTGACGGTCCATCGGCACCACCCCCGCCGCGGCCATCGTCGGGGTCGAGGTGAGGCCGACGAAGAGTTCGATCCACGCTTCCAGGGCCTCGTCCTTGACCGCCTGGGCGGCGCTGCCGAGCGCGGGCAACTCGCGGATCCAGCTCAGCGTCAGACCCGGATACCGCTCGCTCGCTGCAACATATGACGACACCGCTTGTCGCACCTGCTCCTCGATGGAGGCTTCCGCATCCACGCGCCGCGCGATCTCGGCGATCATGAACTCGTTGGTCACCGTCAGCAGCGCGAAAAAGCATGACTGCTTGTCGGCGAACTCTTGGTAGAACGACCGCCTCGAGGTCCGCGCGACCCGCACGATGTCGGCGACCGTGGTGTCGCGGTAACCCGCTTCGACGATGCACTCGAGCATCGCCGCGAGCAGCCGGTCCCGGCTCGATGCGCCCGCCGACGAGGTCAGCCAGGGCGCCGGGAGCGAAGCGAGCGGGCCCGATGTCGCAGGCGCCGGGAGCGAAGCGCGCGGGCCCGATCCAGTCACGCCTTCGAGCATAGGCCCTTGTCTCGCCCGGTACGTGAGCGTACCGTCGGGTGGTACGTAGACGTACCACCCGCTGCGGCGAGAGGACCCCACTGGTGAACACCCCGACCCTGAGCGGTGAGGCGGTTCTGCCGCCCACCACGTCGATCCCGTCCACCATCCAGGGGCTCGGCGCGGTCGTGTCGCGGCGACACTTCTTTCGATATCTCCACGACCGTCACGGCTCGGCCTTCACCGTGAACCTGCCCGTCTTCGGCCCTTCCGTCGTCATCTCCGATGCCGCGATGGCGCGCGAGCTGTTCACCGCCGGCGACCAGGTCGAGAACGTCCAGCCCAACCTCGGCCGCATACTCGGCACCGGATCGATGTTCGCGCTGGAGGGCGCCCGACACCGCGCCCGGCGCAAACTGCTCACCCCGCCGTTGCACGGCAAGCCGATTCGGTCGTACGAACAGATGGTGGTCGACGAGGTTCGCGCCGAATCAGCGTCCTGGCCCACCGGGGTCGAGTTCGCCTCCATCGAACCGATGATGCGCATCACCCTGAACGTCATCCTCCGCGCGGTTTTCGGCGCCGAGGGCAGCGAGCTGGACCGACTCCGCGACATGATCCCACCGATGGTGACCGTCGGTTCGCGCGCCGCGACGGTACCCCCACTCCCACGCCTTTTCCGGCCGATCGACCCCAATCACCGGTACGCGCGACGCAATGCCGAATACCGAGATTACGTCGGCGGGCTGATCACGAAGGCGCGCAACGATTCTCGCCTGGATGAGCGCACCGACATCCTTGCGATCATGCTGCGCAGCACCTTCGACGACGGCAGTCCGATGACCGACGACGAGATCGCCGAGGAACTGGCCACGATGCTCGCCGCCGGACACGAGACCACGGCGACGACCCTTTCGTGGGCGCTCGAGCGGCTGCGCCGGCACCCCGAGGTGGTGCGCGAACTGGTGGCCGAGGTGGACGCCGGTGGCTCCGACTACCGCCACGCCACCATCCTGGAGGTCCAGCGCAGCCGACCCGTCATCGACTTCGCCGGCCGGCATGTCGTCGCCGACCATCTCGACCTCGGCAAGTGGCGGATCCCGAAGGGATACAACGTCCTCGTCTCGATCGCACTCCTCCACGACGACAGCAGCGAATTCGCCCGGCCCGAGGTCTTCGACCCGACCCGTTTCCTGGGCACCAAGCCTCCGGCGGCATGGCTGCCGTTCGGCGGCGGCACGCGGCGGTGCATCGGGGCGGCATTCGCGACCATGGAGATGGACGTGACCCTGCGGACACTGCTGGCGGACTTCGAACTGATGCCGACCAGCGCCAGGTCCGAACGCTGGTTCTCGCGCGGGGTGGCGTATGCCCCGTCCCGCGGTGGTCGTATCGCTGTCGTTCCGCGCTGACCCCAGCTCGACGCCCGGGGGCCGACGTGACGGGCCCCACATTCACGCTGTGACCTTCGTCATCGAACGTGGCCGAACATCGGCGACGGCGAGACCCCGCCGAATAGCGGTATGCGCTGCGAATTCGCCGCAAAGCTAACAGCGTTATCCCGACGTTATCCGAATGGCCCAGGTCACGGGCTCGACGTGACCAAGCCGTTACCCAACCCGTATGGTCGCCCACGGTCCGAGATCAACCGCCCTGCCAACCCCGGGGTGGTGAGGAGGAACGAAGACCATGCGAATGACCAAGACCCACATGACCAAGCTCGTCGCCCGCGCCGCCATCGTCGGCGCACTGACTGCCGCCCCCTTCGGGATGCTGGCGTCCACCGCGCACGCAGCAGGCGGCAACTGGGACGCGGTCGCTCAATGCGAGAGCGGCGGCAACTGGGCCATCAACACCGGCAACGGCTACTACGGTGGCCTCCAGTTCTCGATGAGCACCTGGCAGGCCAACGGCGGAACCGGTAACCCGGCCGACGCCTCGCGCGAGGAGCAGATCCGCGTCGCGGAGAACGTGCTCGCCACCCAGGGCCCCGGCGCCTGGCCGGTGTGCGGCGCCAACCTCTGACGCAGGCACCGGCGCAGCACGTGCCGTGAGGCCGTGCAGTCATTGACACGACGAGGCCGGCGGGTCCTTTTCAGGACTCGCCGGCCTTGTTGCGTCTGCCGCTGTCTACGGCGTGGGCGCGGCGTCGTCGCCGCTGTCGTTGATCGTCGTGTCCAACGCACTCACCGCGATGCCGTACGGCAGGAACCGCACGTTGCGTCGTGGATCGGTGTTGGTCTTGTTGGCGCGCAGGGCCTCGAGTTCGGTGGCGTAGACCTGCTCGACGCGGGCACCGCCGTCGTCGTCGACGACGAACACCGCCCAGACACCCGAGCCGGCCTCACCGGTGGTCTCCTCACGGGGCTTGGTGCGAGTGCGGCCGCGGGCGGCCTCGTCGAAGAACATCGAGAAGGCTGCCGGTCCGGCTTGACCCTCGAAGAGCTTGCCGAACACGTCGCGCAGTCCGTCACCGGCTTCGCGCGCAAATCGGTCGAAGTCCTCGGGGCCGAAATTGAACGGTCCGCCGGAGCCGCTGTTGTCGGTCATGATGTTCCTTCCTCCGGCCACCCTGACGAGCCGCCGGTCAACGCTGTCCAGTGTCCTCAGGAATCAGTGGCTCCGCCACTCCGATCCTCACCGCCACTTCGGCCCTCAGGAATCAGCGGTATCGCCACCCGCATTCTCCGTCTCGTCGAGCCGCTGGTGCAGGCGTGCCCGGACATCGTCGGCCGAATAGGACTTCCGCTGCCGCTGGTCACGCGCGACCATCACCCCGCCGGTGGCCACCCCGACCGCGCCCGCCAATCCCAGCCATTTCCACAGGTTCCTCATGCGGGCAGGATAGGTCGCGCAGGCGTCGTGCGTGCTCCGGACGCATTAGCCTGCTCTCGTGCCCACCAGCAGAATTCTCCTCGGCCGAGACCGCGCCGACGCCGGTATCTCGTTGACCGACGCACTCGACGCCACCCGCACCGGCGACATCTGGCTCTTCCGCGGCCATTCCGGACCGGACCGGGCCATCCGCACCTTGACCAACGCGCCCGTGAACCATGTCGCGATGGCGGTCTGCATCGACGATCTGCCACCGCTGCTGTGGCACGCAGAGCTCGGCGATCGGCTGACCGACGTGTGGACCGGATCGAATCATCGCGGCGTGCAGCTACACGACGCGCGAGAAGCCGTCGAGCAGTGGATGATCCGCTACAAGCAGGCGTGCTGGTTCCGTCAGCTCACCCCGGACGTGACCGCTGATCAGGAGAACGCTCTCCTCAAGGTGATCGCCGAACTCGACGGGACGCCGTTCCCGACCACCGCGCGCCTGGCCGGCCGGTGGTTTCGCGGCCGGGTGCCCAACTCGACCGACCTCGTCCGGGGCATCCCCTACCTCGACCGCAAGGTCCGTCAACGACGCGACGAACGGCAGCAGCGGAAAAATCAGAACACCGAGGGCGTCGGACTCGAAGCCGCCTACTGCGCCGAGGTGGTGGCCATCACCTATCGGGAGATGGGCATCCTCGACGCGTCCAAGGACTCCAACTGGTTCGACCCCGGGCGATTCTGGAGCGGCGACGATCTCCCCCTCCACGCGCCGCACGAACTCACCCCCGAGATCGGGGTCCGGCTGGACTGACGCCGGCGCGGACCGCGCCGACCGTCACCTCCCCCCGAACGCCCGGAGCGTCGCCTCGACGAGTGCGTCGGCGTAGGTCTCGGTCAGCGGGCCGCTGCGGTGCAACCACCGCTGGAACAACGGGGCGTAGAGCATCTCCAGAAACAGGTCGAGGTCCGTGTCGGGGGGCAGTTGGCCCGCCCGCTCGGCCATGCGAAGCCGAGCCTTCTTGGCGTCGTCCAACGGTCGCGACAGCTTCTCCCGGTACTCCGCCGCGAGGTCGGCGTCATTCGCGATCTCCGTGTTCACCGCGCGGATCAGGCGATCGAAGGACGGATCGGCGAACTCTGCCACCGTCTCCCGCATGACCTGTTTCAGGTCCGCCTCGAGATCCCCGGTGTCCGGCAACTCGACCGACTGCCCGTCGGCCCCCTCGCTCAGCGCGAGCACCGCTGCGAAGACGACCGCGCTCTTCGACGGCCACCGAGCGAGCTCGGCCATAGTTGTTCCGAGACGGACCGTTCCGTTTACTTAGGAGGAAATTCGATGATCACCTCACGGGTCTGGTTCATCACCGGCGCATCCCGCGGACTCGGACGCGCGTTCACCGAAGCGGCACTTGCCGCCGGCGACGAGGTCGTGGCCGTCGCCCGCAACATCGAACCGCTGGCGTCGCTGGCCACGCGACATCCCGATCAACTCCATCCCCTATCGCTCGACGTCACAGACCGGCAGGCCGTGTTCGACGGCGTCGATGCAGCGGTCACCGCGTTCGGCCGACCGGACATCGTCGTCAACAACGCCGGCGGAATGCTCTACGGAATGGTCGAGGAGGCCACCGAGGCCCAGATCAGGGCGCACCTCGACCTGAATTTCTTCGGTGCCGTCTGGGTCGCGCAAGCCGTCCTGCCCCACCTGCGCGCCGGCGGCGGCGGCCGCCTGCTGCAGGTGACGTCGATGGGCAGCGGCGGAGGAATGGCCACCGTCGGTTTCTACGGAGCGGGCAAGGCCGCGCCGGTCATCCTGGAACTCGTGGCGCTCCCCGACCCGCCTCGGCGCCTGATCGTCGGCAGCCAGTCGTTCGACTATGTGCTCGAGATGGACCGCGCACGTGACCGGGGCTATCACGAGTGGGAGCACCTCAGCCGGCAAGCGCCCGGCTGAGGTGACCCGCGCGTCGTGCTAGATCGTCATCGCCTCGCGCACCGCACTTTCGGCGGCCGTACCGCCCTCACCCGACGACGTCACGCGGCCGCTCTCCAGCACGTAGTACCGCTGCGCCGCCTCGAGGGCGAACCCGATGTGCTGTTCGACGAGGAGCACGCCCAGCCCACCGCGCTGGGTGAGCGTGGTGATGGTCTGCTCGATCTCGGCGACGACCGACGGCTGGATGCCCTCGGTCGGCTCGTCGAGGATGAGCATCCGCGGCTCGGTGATGAGCGCGCGCGCGATCGCCAGCTGCTGACGCTGGCCGCCGGACAACAGGCCGGCGCGTCGTCCCAGCAATTCCTTGAGTGCCGGGAACATGTCCAGCATCTCGGCGACCAGCTCCTTGCCGCGTTTGCGGCCGTCGGCCACCACCTGCAGGTTCTCGGCGGTGGTGAGATGGCCGAAACTCTGCTGCCCCTGGGGCACATAGGCGATGCCGTGCCCGACCCGTACGCTCGGACGCGCCCGGGTGATGTCGACGCCGTCGAACGTGATGGTGCCCTTGGTGGTCTTCACCAACCCGACGGCCGCGCGGAGCAGGGTCGTCTTCCCGGCCCCGTTGTGTCCCATCACCGCGACGACGCCGTCGGTCGGTACCTCGATGTCGACCCCGTGGATCACCTCGGTCCGACCGTAGCCCGCATGGACTCCGGAGATCTTCAGCATGGTTCAGCCCTTCTCCGTGATCGGTTGCGTTGCAGCCGCGCTCGCCGAAGTCGCAGTCGTGTCGGAGTCGACCTCGGCGGCGATCTCCGCGAGTTCTTCACCGCCGGCCGCGGTCCCGAGGTACACCTCCTGGACCTTCGCGTTCGCCTGGACCTCGGCGACCGTGCCCTCGGCGAGCACCCGACCCCGCGCGAGCACGGTGACCGATGTCGCGAAGGACCTCATGAAGTCCATGTCGTGTTCGACGACCACGACGGTGCGCTCACCGCCGATGCGGCGCAACAGGTTCCCGGTCTCCTCACGCTCTTCGTGGCTCATCCCGGCGACCGGCTCGTCCAGCAGCAGCACCGAGGCGTTCTGCACCAGCAGCATCCCGATCTCGAGCCATTGCTTCTGACCATGGGCCAGTACGCCCGCGGGTGTGTCGGCCAGGTCCTGCAGGCCGATGGTTTCGAGCGCCTCGGCGATCGAGTCGGGGATCTGCGTCGGTCGACGCCGCAGCATCGTCCACACCGAACGCCCGGCGCCCGCGGCGATGTCGAGGTTCTGCAGCACACTCAGTTCCTCGAAGACGCTCGCGGTCTGGAAGGTCCGGCCCACCCCGAGCCGCGCGATCTGGTGCACCTTCTTGCCGACCAGTTCGACACCGGACTTCTGGATCGAGCCCGTCGACTTCACCAGACCGGTGATGGCGTCGATGATGGTGGTCTTGCCGGCACCGTTCGGGCCGATCAGGAACCGCAGATCACCCTGCAGCAGTGTGAGATCCACGTCGGAGACGGCCTTGAAACCATCGAACTCCACGCTGAGACCGCGCACCTGGAGGTAGTCGCTGTCCATCCCGGCGTTGCCGCCGGCGACCGGCGGGTGCCCGACGACCGTCGATTCTGCTTCGGTCATGACGACGCTCCTACCTTGCTGCTGGTGTGTTCGTCGATGTCGCCGGTCGGGGAAGAAACCGGAGCTCTCTTCCGGCGCCACTTGACCAGTGCCCCCAGGCCGGCCAGCCCGGCCGGGAAGAACCCGACGACCACGATGAACAGGATTCCCTGCGCATAAGTCCAGCCGGACGGAAAGCTCTCCGACAGACTGGTCTGCGCCCAGGCCACCGCGATGGCGCCGAGGACCGGGCCGAGAAGCGTTGTGCGCCCGCCGATGGCGACGCCGATGAGGAAGGCGATGGATGGCACGATCCCGACGTCGGCGGGCGAGATGATGCCGACGATGGGAACGAACATGGCGCCCGCGATGCTCGCGAACAGCGCCGCGATCGCGTAGGCGACGACCTTGGTGTTGGCCGGGTCATAGCCGAGGAACCGGACCCGCTCCTCCTGGTCGCGGACGGCGACCAGGAGTTCGCCGTACCGGCTGTACATCAGCTGACGGGTGATCGCCACGACGGCGAGCAGGATGGCCGCGGTGATGAAGAACAGCAGCTGCCGGTTCACCGGGTCGTTCAGGGCGAGCCCGAAGAAGCTGCGAAAACGGTTGAGGCCGTTGCTGCCACCAGTGGTCTGCTGACCGATGAGCAGGATCGCGAAGGCCGCGGCCAACGCCTGCGACAGGATCGCGAAGTAGGCGCCCTTGACACGCCGTTTGAACACGCCGAGTCCCAGCAGGATCGCCAGCAACGTCGGTACCAGCAGGATGCCCAGGATCGTCACCACCGGTGAGGCGAAGGGCTTCCAGTACCCGGGCAGTTCGCTGATCCCGGCGATCTGCATGAAGTCGGGCACGTCGTCGCCGCGCAGTTCCGCGTCGGAGATCTTGAGGTGCATGGCCATGATGTACGCACCCAGCCCGAAGTACACACCCTGGCCGAGGGTGAGCATGCCACCACGACCCCAGGCCAGGCCGATGCCCACCGCGACGATGCCGAAGCAGAGGAACTTGCCGAGCAGGTTGAGACGGAAGTCCGAGAGGACGGCGGGCGCGACCCCGAACAACAGGATGGCGGCGACGCCGAAGCCCGCCCAGACCTTCCAGGAACTGCTGAAATAGTCCTTCACACAAGACTCCTCGACTGGACCGTGAACAGTCCCTGCGGCCGGATCTGCAGGAAGATCACGATGATGACGAACACGGCGACCTTGGCCACCGACGCCGTCGTGTTGTATTCGATGAACGAGTTCAGGACGCCGAGCGCGATGGCCGCGATGACCGCGCCCTTGATCTGGCCCAGTCCGCCGATGACGACGACCAGGAATGCGTCGATCAGATAGGTCATCCCGGTGTTCGAGCTGGTGGAGCCGATCAACGTCAGTGCCACCCCGGCGATGCCGGCGAGTCCCGAACCGATGAAGAACGTCGTGATGTCGGTTCGGCGGCTGGAGATCCCGCTCGTCTCGGCGAGATCCCGGTGCTGGACGACGGCGCGGATGCGACGACCCATCGGCGTGTACTTCATGGTCACCGCGATCGCGGTGACCGCGACGATGGCCAGCAGCATGATGAACAGGCGCGTCTTCGGGACGACCGCGCCGAGGATGTCGACGCCGCCGGACAACCACGACGGTGCGACGACGTCGACCGCCGGCGCGCCGAAGATGTCGCGGGCGAGCTGTTGGAGGATCAATCCGACACCGAACGTCACCAGGAGTGTGTCCAGGGGGCGGTCGTACATGCGCTTGATCAGGGTGACCTCGAGGAGAACGCCCATCAGGCCGCCGACGAGGAATCCGATGACGAGCGAGACCAGCAGGGACACCCCGGCATTGGAGATCAGGTATTCCTGCACCGTGTACGCGGTGTAGGACCCGGCCATGATGAACGACCCGTGGGCCATGTTGATCACGCCCATCTGACCGAAGGTCAGGGACAGGCCGAGAGCTGCGAGAAGCAGGATCGAACCGAGACTGAGCCCGGTGAAGAGCTGTCCGATAACGGTTTCCACGTGTCTATCCGTTCGTCGTCGGCGAGTGCCGCGTTCGCCGGGAGGGACCGTGCGCGACCCGTCCCGCGTCGCCGGAGGACGCGGGACGGGTCGTCGACGGTGTCAGTTGCTCAGGCCCTCGGCCCACGGGTACGACTTCAGGTAGGGGTCCGGCTCGATCGGCTGACCCGAATCCCACACCGTGTAGATCAGTCCGTCGCCACGGATCTCACCGATGCGCGCGGTCTTGGTGATGTGGTTGTTCTCGCCGTCGATCGTGACGAGCCCCTCCGGAGCGTCGAAAGTGACTCCGCCGGCAGCCTTCTGGACATCGGCGACGGCGAACGACTGGGCCTTCTCGACGGTGTTCTTCCACAGGTAGACCGAGACGTAGGCGGCCTCCATCGGGTCGGAGGTCGGCTTGTTGGCACCGTAGGCGGCCTTGTAGTCACGGACGAACGAGGCGTTCACCGGGTTGTCGACGGTCTGGTAGTAGTCCCACGCGACCAGCTGGCCCTCGATGTTGTCCACACCGATACCGCCGACCTCTTCCTCCGCGATGGACACCGAGACGACCGGCATGGCCTGCGGGGTCAGTCCGACGTTCTTGTACTCGCGGAAGAACGCGACGTTGGAATCGCCGTTGAGAGTGTTGAACACGGCGTCGGCGTCGGCGGTACGGACCTTGTTGACGATCGTCGAGAAGTCCGTCGAACCGAGCGGGGTGTAGTCCTCGCCCTTGATCTCGATGCCGTTGGCCTCCGCGTACGCCTTGATGACACGGTTGGCCGTCTGCGGGAAGACATAGTCGCTACCGACGAGGTAGAGCGACTTCACGCCCTCCTCTTTCAGGTACTCCAGAGCCGGCACGATCTGTTGGTTCGTCGTGGCGCCGGTGTAGAAGATGTTCGGCGACGACTCCAGGCCCTCGTACTGCACCGGGTAGTACAGCAGCGAGTTGTTGTCCTCGAAGACCGGCAGCATGGCCTTTCGGCTCGACGACGTCCAACCGCCGAACACCGCTGCGACGCAATCACTCGAGATCAGCTTCTCGGCCTTCTCCGCGAAGATCGTCGGCTCGGAGGCCCCGTCCTCGCCGATGAGCTGAATCTGTTTGCCCAGCACTCCGCCGTTGTCGTTGATCTGATCGACGGCGAGCTTGATCGAGTCACGCACGGTGACCTCGGAGATCGCCATGGTGCCCGACAGCGAGTTCAGCGAGCCGACCTTGATGGTGCTCCCGGAGGTGTCGACACACGATTCGGCGCTCGATGCCGATTCCTCGCTGGCCGAACTGCCACAGGCGCTCAGGACCAGCGCCACCGCGGACAGCGCCGCGGGGACCAGGATGCCGTACCGCCGACGGCGTGACCGGGTCGGGGCGGACGGCGGGATGTCCGCCGGCGGGGGGCCGGGCGGCAACGGAACAGACGGCATCGGCGAAGCCTTTCTCATTACGTCTCAGGTCCACTCAGATGGGGGCACGACGAACACGCGGCCTGTCACCGCGTGACCCCCGATGAGATACGCGTCGCAAGCCTTGCGATCTGGCGTATGGGAGGTAAACGTAAATTGACTTTGTTACACCGGCGTGACGTGAGATGAAATCGATGTTTCCGCTTCCGGACCCGCCGTCACGATCTGATGCCCGCGAATTCCGTTGCCTTCATTGATGTTTCGGAGTGACCCGGTTTGACATGAGCGCCCACAGCGGCTAATGGGCGAACGAGGCCTCGATTTCGGCACGGGTACGCTCGGGGTCGGATCCGAGTTCATAGCGCGGAAGCGTGTGCGGCACCGTCGTCCCGTGCGCCACGCGGCGACGAGCGGCTGCGAACTTCGGCGCCTCCCCCATCGTCAGGTGGGCGGAGTTGATCAGACCCCACACCGCACTCCGGCGCGCACGCCGTTCGACCGGATTGGGCGGGCGGTACATGATGAGCTGCTGGGCCCAGCGGGGCATCGTGTCACGGATCGCCCAGTCCACGACGCCCTGGGCCGGGTTGCGTACGTTCAACCCGGTGGCCATCGCATTGCCATGTGTGAGTGCGAGTTTCGGCAGATACTCGGCCAGGCAGGTGAGGGTGTCGGCTTTGGTCGTGGGCAGGTCGGTCCCGCCCAGCGCATGACCGACGCGCACGAATTCCCGGTAATAGCCGTCGAGTTCGGTGCCCCGTAGCGGCCGCGGGTGGTAGATCTCGTGCGCGGTGGCGATACCCCATACGACGGTGGCATAGTTCCAGCGAAGCCAGGCCGGATCATCGGCGTCGTAGGCCGCACCGTCGGGCCGCACACCTTTGATGGTGTGGTGCATCGCGCGCACCGTCCGTGCCAGTCGCTCGGCGGACTCGGTCGAGCCGTACGCGGTCCCCATGAAGAAGGCCAGCGAGTGCCCGAGTCTGGTCATCGCGCCGTCGGGGTCGATGGACAGGGTCGGGGTTCCGTCCTCGCGCCGCCGGACCAGCCGTGAGTGCTGCACACCCATCCAGAAGATGCTCGGGTCGAGACGCTCCAGGTACGACGCGCACTGCAGTCCGAAGATGAGCGCGGGCGTGTGCGAATGGACGTACCAGGTCGCGCTGCCCGGGCCGAACCAACCCGGATCGCCGGCCGGCTTCTCGAAGTCCATCCCGCGGAAGAACTTCGCTCGGACGTGGGCGTCGAACTTGCCGTTCAGCCACGACCCGACGAACTCGTGCGGGAGGGGAACCGGAATCCAGTCGGTCGACGGCAGTCGGAGAGGAGCCATGGACACAGTCATCTGGAGACCTTCCGCTCGGGTCGACCATTGGTCACGGTCGTACCCAGAGTAACTCTTTGGGTACAGTCGTGACCAGATCTGTGCGGGGCACGTTCGCGGCCGACTATGGTGAGCAGATGTCCTCACCGACCCGCTGGGCGGGCGTACCGCTCGCGGACCGGCGCGCGGAGCGTAGAGCGGCCCTGATCGCGGCCGCCTTCGACATCTTCGGAGGCGTCGGCGCGGAAGCCGAGCTGTCGGTTCGCTCGGTGTGCCGGTGTTGCGGCTACAACACCCGGTACTTCTACGAGAGCTTCTCCGACACCGACGATCTGCTCGGCGCGGTCTACGACACCGCGACCGCGGAACTCGGTGCGGTGGTCGAGGCCGCGATGCGCGAGGCGGGCCCCTCGGTCCGGTCACGCACCCGCGCGGGTATCCGTGCGGTCCTCGGCCACGCGTCGTCGGATCCGCGGCGCGGCCGCGTGTTGTTCACCGCCGGGGTGACCAATCCCGTTCTCGCCGAACGGCGGGCCACCACCCAGGGCATGCTCCGCGACCTCGCGTTCGCCGAGGCCGACGCCCGCGACACCGACCGGCTCACGAGCCGGGTGCGGGCCGCGATCTTCACCGGCGCGATGTCCGAACTGGTGCAACAGTTCTTGGCCGGCAGCCTGGGTGACGACCTCGACCGCGTCGTCGACGAGGCGATGGCGACCCTCCTGCCTACCCGAGACGTTCCATGAGACCGCGATCGAGGGCCCGGATCATGACCAGGCAGCCGAGGCCGGACAGGATCAGGCCGGACGCGAAGATCGCCGGGAACCCGAACAGGTCGCCGACGATCCCGGCGGCGAACCCGGCCGCGCCCTGCACGCCGACCACCGCGCACGCGAACAAGGTGTAGTCGCTGCCCTCGTAGCCCTTCTGGCACGCATCCATCATCAGGGTGAACACCGCGACGGTCGCCGCGCCACCCAGGATGTGCTCGGCGAGGCTGGCCGTGACCACCAGCGAGAAGCCGCCGACGCCGATCGACGCGACCAGATACAGTCCGAGACTGAGTGTCTGGGTGACACCGCCGACGAGCAGTGCGTGCCGCCGACCGTAGGTGTACGCGAGCCACCCGCCGAGCGCGGCTCCGCCGAGCGCCCCGGCCGACGACAACGCACCTTCGACGAGCGCGATCTGGCCCAGTGTGAGTCCGATGTCGGACATGAACGGGCCGACGAGCGCCGACGCCATCGAGTTCCCGAACTTGAACGCGCCGACGACGAGGATGAACGCGATCACGCCCGGACGTCGGAGCCGCGACGACCAGCCCGTCAGCAACAACCCGGGCGACACCCGCTTCGACGGTGTCAGTGGCGCATCGCCGGTCGGTCGGCTCGGCTCACGGGCGAGAAACCACACGCCGACGGTGACCGCGAACAGGAGCACCGCCATCACGACGAACAAGGTGCGCCAGCCGGCGAACGAGAACAGCCAGAGGAGCCCGCCGCCGCCGGCGATCATGCCGATTCGGTACGCGCCCACCTGGATTCCGTTGCCCAGACCGCGCTGACGCGGCTCCAGCATCGACACCGCCAGCCCGTCGGTCGCGATGTCCTGCGTCGCCGACAGCAGGTTGATGACCGCGATGCCGATCAGGAGCCAGACCAGGGACCCGGACAGATCGAGCGTCGCCAAGACGAGTGCGACGACCGCCGACGACAACTGCAGGGACACCAGCCATCTGCGCCGGGTGCCGTAGGCGTCGACATAGGGCGCCCACAGGAATTTCAGGCCCCAGGGCGCGAACAACAGTCCGTACACGCTGATCTGGGTCAGTGAGTAGCCCTCCTCGCGGAGGATGACCGGCACCGCCTGGCTGAAGAATCCGTAGGGCAGGCCCTGCGCGAAGTAGAGAACGGTGAGCAGCGACAGCGTGCCGACCGCGAGCCGGCCCGAGCGCACAGTCGACATGGGTGACATCATGCCGCACCGATGCGAGTGCGGCGGTGGGCGGCCGGTCAGCGTGCCCGGTGACGCGTCAGGGCGAGCCGGTGGCGCGCGATGCGATGCCGTCGAGAATGAGCTGCAGCCCGAATTCACGGTCGTCGGACTCCCCGCCCGCGCTCTGCATCGCCGCGAACAGGTACGGGTACTGCGCGGGATCGGCGAGACCGGTCAGCACCTGCTCGAAGTCCGACTCCACATCGGTACCCGTCGCACGACGCATCTCGATCTCCAGCCGGGTTGCCGACAGCACATACTGGGCGAGCAGGCCGAGGATCTCGAGTTTGTCGTCACCGGGCAGGTCGAAGTCCTTCAGGATCTCGAAACCCGCCTCCATCCAACGCATTCGACGCGGCCCCGGGACCGCGACCGTCAGCGGCAGTTCGAGGAACCAGGGGCGTTCGACCATGCCGTCGATCTGCGCCCGCGTCCACGCCGCCAGATCCTCGCGCCACTCCCCTCGGCGCGGCGGCAACGCGAGCTGACCCGCCACCGCGTCCACCATGAGGCTCAGCAGCTGAGCCTTGCCGGACACGTGGCGATACAGGGCCATGGCCGAACAGCCGAGCGCCTCACCCACGCGCGCCATGGAAACCGCGTCGAGGCCGTCGGTGTCGGCGATCGCGATCGCGGCGTCGACGATGCGGTCGAGATCGAGGGCCGGTTTGGGACCACGGCTGCCCGCCCTGCCACCAGTCCACAGCCGTTGCAGCGTCCCGTCCCCACCCTCTGCCATTCGCGGTCCTCTCGGTCGGCGACCCTTGCCGTCGCGCACAACTGCGTCTACTGTACGCAGTTACCGACATAAACAGTTTCGGACCTAAACAGATCGGAGTCCGACATGACCGTCCCGGACCGTTCGTCACCCATGCCGGTCGAGGCCGTCGGCCTCACGAAATCGTTGGGCCGCGGGGACTCCCGGGTGCCCGTCCTGCGCGGGCTCGACCTCGACGTCGGTGCCGGGGAGGTCGTCGCCCTGCTCGGCCCCAACGGCGCGGGTAAGACGACCACGGTGCGCATCCTGTCCACCCTCACCCGCCCCGACGGGGGGACCGCGCGTGTCGGCGGCTTCGACGTCGTCGCCGATCGCCGCCGGGTCCGCGAGATCATCAGTCTCACCGGGCAATACGCGGCCGTCGACGACAAACTCACCGGTCGCGAGAACCTGAGGATGATGGGTCGGCTCGCGCACCATCCCCGCCGCACCGTCGATCACCGCGTCGACGAACTCCTGCTCGCCTTCGATCTCACCGACGCCGCCGACCGACTGGTCGCGACGTACTCCGGCGGTATGCGCCGGCGTCTCGATCTCGCCGCGGGACTCCTCGACCGGCCGGTGGTCCTCTTCCTCGACGAGCCGACCACCGGCCTCGACCCGCGCAGCCGTCAGATGCTCTGGCAGGTGATCGACGACGTGGTCGCGCAGGGGACGGCAGTCCTTTTGACCACGCAGTATCTGGAGGAGGCGGACCGCCTCGCCGACCGCGTGGTCCTCATCAGTGGCGGCCGGATCGGGACCGCCGGTACACCGGCCGACCTGAAACGCCGCGTCGGCGAGGCCGCGCTCGAGTTCGTCGTGCCGACTGCGGCCGACGCCGCCGCACTGGCCTCCGACCTGGCGGCTTTCGGGCCGTCGGTCCAGTCGACCATCGTCCGCGTGCCCACCGACCGGTCGGTGGCCCACACACGCGCGGTCCTCGATCTCGCCGATCGGACCGTCGCCACCGTCGATTCCTGGGAATTGCGCTCTCCCACACTGGACGACGTGTTTCTCGCGGCAACCGGACAACCCGCCGAACCGGCCACCGGGAACGAGGTCGCGGCATGAGTCTCACCACTGTCCTCGCCGAGGGCTCGTCGTCGAAGCGACTTCGGCACCTGCAGATCGACGCGACCACGATGTTCGGGCGATCGCTGCGCATGATGAGCCGCGATCCGGACGAGTTGATCCTCGCGCTCGTCCTGCCGATCGCCATCATGCTCATGTTCGTCTACGTCTTCGGCGGCGCGATGTCGGTGGGTACCGACTACATCACCTACGCGACTCCGGGAGTCATCCTGCTGTGCGCGGGCTACGGCGCGTCCAATACCGCACTGGCGGTGGCGAACGACATGAACGGCGGCGTCATCGACCGCTTTCGGTCGATGCCCATCGTTGGCGCGACCATGGTGTTCGGCCATGTCGCGGCCAGCCTGGTGAAGAACTCCGTGTCCACCGCGGTCGTCCTGATCGTCGCGGTCGCCATCGGTTTCCGGCCGTCGGCGTCGCTGTTCGAATGGTTCGGTGCCGCCGGGATGGTCCTCGCCTACATCCTGGCCATCACCTGCATCGCCGCGTTCATCGGCGTGGCGGTGCGAACGCCCGCCGCGGCAGGCGGTTTCGGCTTCGTCATGCTCTTCCTGCCGTATGTCTCGAGTGCGTTCGTGCCACCCGAGACGATGCCGGCCTGGCTGCGCGGCTTCGCCGAGGCACAACCGGTCACACCGGTCATCGAGTCCATTCGAGCCCTGCTGGTCGGCATGGGCACCGGCGGGTCACCGGTGCACGATCTGCCGTCGACAGCGGTGACGGGCCTGGCCTGGTGCGCGGCGATCGCGCTGGTGTCACTCGCGGCGGCCGGCTGGGTGTTCGCGCGCAAGGGGCGGTGAGGCGAGGACGCCGACTAGCCTGTCGCGCCACGGGTGAACGGTGTTGCCGCCTTCTGCGGCGAGGCGCCGGGCCGGGGGCGGTACCCGCTCACGATGGACATCCGGTTGAACGCGTTGATGGTCACCGCCGCCCAGATCAGCACCGCGGTCTGGTCGGTGTCGAGGATGTCCGTCGCCCGGTCGTAGGCGAGGTCGGCCGCGTCGTGCGCCGGCAGTTCGGTGACGAGCTCGGCGATCTCCAGGGCCGCCTGCTCGACGTCGTCGTAGAGGTCCGGCGCATCCCGCCACCCGGCCATGACGTCGACCTGCTGTGTCGTCAGACCCGCGGAGCGGCCCAGTTGCGCATGGAGATCCATGCAGAAGGCGCAACCGTTGAGCTGCGAACACCGCAGGTTCACCAGTTCCACGAGGGACCGACTCAGCCCGATCGATTCGGCGGCCGCGGCGACCTCGGCCGATACCGCGATCAGCTTTCGGTAGACCTGCGGCGTGGTCTTGTCGATTCGCACCCGTTGCGCAGGCATGGCCCCACAGTAGACATCAGCCCGTCACAGTGGGAAACAGGCATCAGCCCGCCATCGCGGGAAACGCCAGCGCCACGAGCATGAGGGCGAACAGGAACCACGCCGCGCCCTGCCACATCGGCCAGGTGCCGCCCCGGCGATAGGTGCGGTAGGCGTTGACCAGCGCACCGATCCCGCCGAGAAGGAACACACCGGGGACGAGCGACGCGAGGACGATATTGGCGCGGTCGACGGCGAGGAAGACCGCGCAGGCCACCGCGCCGAGCGCGACCACGGCCACGACATACAGGGCCGCGGACCGGTAGCTTCCGGTGTCCTGCCAGCGCTTCTCGACGTCGGCGCGTCCACGGTCGGCGGCATTGTGCGGATCAGTCATGGTCCAGCGATACCCTGCCGGGCCGTCCGGCAATCACCTCGCCGCGCACCCCGTCACACGAATCCCCCACCCCTGATGGGTAGGACTACTCATCCATGCCGGGGCGCGACCGGTCATCGTCGACACATGAACTCTCCCAGCAGCACATTCGGCGGCGATCCGAGTACTGCCACCCTGGCGCGGATCTCGACCGAGTTCGACGCTATAGCACGCCAGATGTCCACCGTGTCAGCCGAATTCGCCGAGCTTCGACGCATCGTCGCCCAGCCCGACGAGCCTGCTCGCGACGTCGCCCCCGCACCGCAATCCGCCGCACCGAAACCTTCCGGGCAGCCACCCGCCGCCGGCCTCACACCACCGACGGTGGCGGCAGCTCCTGCGCAGGCCGCGGGACCTCGGCCCACACCCCCGTCCCGGCCCTGGTTGCCGACGGCGCCGCCAGTCGGCCACCAACGACCTCCGATCGCTCCGCCGGTCCCGCAAGGCCCTCCGCCGATGCCCCGCCCGGCGAGTGCGCGACCGTATCCGCCGGTCGCCTCGCCTCCGCGGCCGGCCGGGCCGTCGATGTCCGAACGGATCGGCGCGGCCGCCGAACGCGGGTTGATCGGCAAGATCCTCGCCACCGCCGGCGTCGGCGTGACCCTCATCGGTGTCGCACTGCTCCTCGTCCTGGCCGCGCAGGCGGGAATGCTCCGGCCGGAATTCCGCGTCGCGGGTGGCGCGGTCCTCGCCGCGGCGCTCGTCGCCGGCGGGATGTGGTTGCGCGGGCGGGCCGACGGCCGGATCGGTGCCATCGCGCTGACGGCCACCGGCATCGCGGCGGGTTACCTCGACGTCCTGGCCGCGACCAAGATCTACGACTGGTTGCCCATCGTCGTGGGCCTCGGCGTCGCGGGACTCGTCGCCGCGGCTGGGCTCGCGCTGGCCCATCGGTGGCGCAGCGAACACCTGGGGCTGCTCGTCGTCGTGCCGTTGATCGCTCTGGCACCGGTGCTCACCGGCGGACTGGACACCACCCTCATCGCGTTCATGGTGGTCCTCGCCGCCGGTTCGGCGTGGGTCCAGCTCGGTCGCGACTGGATCTGGTTGCATGCCGTACGGCTCGCCGCGCCCACGATTCCGTTGACCCTGGTCGGTGTCCTCGCGCTGGCCGGGTGGACGTCGGCCGGTGCCGCCGACACCGTCTTCGCGGCCGCGGTCGTCGTGGTCGTCGTGCTGGGGGTCGCCGGCGCCCTGATCGCGATGCCCACCACGCAGTTCCGGGAGACGCTGGCCGGTCTGGCGAGTGCGACGACCATCCCCGCGTTGTTCGCCGGAGCGGTGATGAACATGCCGGGCGCGGTGATCCTGCAGACCTGCATCGCCGGCGCGCTGATCGGAACCGTGTTGATCGGATCGGGGCTTCCCGACTCGCGTACCGGCTCCACCCCGCGCGTGCCCGACGTCGTTGCGCAGATCTGGTCCGCGACCGCCCTTCTGCTGCTGTTCGTCGCCGTTCTGGTGGCCTTCGACGGCACGGTCGCGATCACCGTCCTGCTCGGCCTGGCAACGGTGACCGCGCTTGCCGCCCGGACATGGTCGACGACCTCGCGGGTACTTCTCGCCGGTGGCTCGGTCCTGTGGGCCATCGGTTTCGCGGCGCTACTCGACGCGGCGCCGCCGTATGTGCTCGCCGATGCGGACCTGATGCGACGGGACGCGTCTCTGGGGATCGTCGTGGCGAGTGTGTTCGCGGCCGCCGGCGCCCTGGTCCTGGCCGTCGGGTGGGCCCGCCTCACCGACGAGAAAGTTTCGCGCGCAGCCCATATCGCCGCCGGAGTGGTCGTCGTCTACGCACTCACCGCGATCAGTGTGACCGCGGGCGTCCTGGTCGCCGGGTCGGACGGCTTCCTCGCCGGTCACGTGCTGGCGACAACCTGCTGGATGGTCCTCGCGGGGACGGCGCTGGCCTATGCCCGGCGTCGCACCGGTGCCGCACGTACCGCCGCGGTCACCGGGGGTCTCGTCCTCGTCGCCGCGGCGATGGCGAAACTGTTCCTCTTCGACCTGGCCACCCTCGACGGAATCTTCCGCGTGATCGTGTTCATCGTGACCGGACTCATCCTGCTCGGCCTGGGCGCCTGGTACGCCAGCGCTCTCCAGGACGACCCGGCCGAGCCGGATTCGGCGACAGCCGTATGACCCTGCCGAACAGTATGACGTCGTGCCCGGAATGCGGGCACGACGTCATACGGGTCGGCCTCGGGACTAAGCGGTCGTCGTACGGACCGGCGCGGCCACGTCGACCTCGGTCGTCGCGTCGTGGGCGGGGGGTCGACGATCCGGAGCGGTCCGTACATGGGTGAAGTACAGCGTCAGACCGACGAAGGTGAGTCCGCCGACGAGATTGCCGATCACCGTGGGGATCTCGTTCCAGACGAGGTAGTCGGCGATCGAGAAGTCACCGCCGAGCATGAGACCCGAGGGGAAGAGGAACATGTTGACGATCGAGTGCTCGAAGCCCATGTAGAAGAACAGCATGATCGGCATCCACATCCCGATCACCTTGCCGGGCAGGGATGTCGACATCATCGCGGCGACGACACCGGTGGACACCATCCAGTTGCACAGCACGCCGCGGATGAACAGCGTCAGCATGCCGGCGGCCCCGTGCTCGGCGTAACCGACGGTACGGCTGTGGCCGATCTCGCCGAGCCGCTGTCCCACCTCGTCGGGTGCGACGCTGAATCCATAGGTCAGGATGACCGCCATCATCACCGCGACCAGGATGGCGCCGAGGAAGTTCCCGAGGAACACCAGACCCCAGTTGCGCAGCATCGACCGGACCGTGACTCCTCGTCGCTTGTCGAGTAGTGCGAGTGGCACCAGCGTGAACACACCGGTGAGCAGGTCGAATCCCATCAGGTAGAGCAGGATGAAGCCGACCGGGAACAACAGCGCACCGACCAGCGGCTGGCCGGTCTGCACGGTGACGGTCACTGCGAAGGCCGCGGCCAGAGCCAGGATCGCGCCGGCCATGAACGCCCTGATCAGGGTGTCGCGGGTGGACATGAACGCCTTGGACTCGCCGGCGTCGACCATCTTCACCGCGAATTCGGACGGTTTCACATAGGACATGTGGTTCTCCTCGAACTCCTCAGTTGATGCGCCCATGGAACCGAGGCCACATGTCCGTTCGGTGTCATCGACGAGTCTCCCTGTTACACCGCCCTCACTCGGTCCAGGTCGCGGTGTGAAGTTCTGGTGTCGTCGCGGTCGGCGGTGGGCGTGTCGATCGTGTGAACACTGCCGAAAGTCGCTGACTCGACTTGGCATCGTGCCCGCCGATGGGCAATGTGGGTGTGGTCCAACACTATCGATGGAGATGACGATGACCACCCCGATCATGCCGAAAACCGATGCCGCAGAGCTGATCAACGCCGCGCGAATTCGCCAGGGACTGACGTGGGCGACAATTGCCGAGAAGATCGACGCCCCGCTGGTCTGGACCGTCGCTGCGCTGCTGGGCAAACATCCGGTCCCGGCCACGAAGGCCACCGCCGTGGTGGAACTGCTCGGCCTCGGCGAGGGCGTCGCCGAGAGTCTGCGACAACAGCCGACGCGGACACCCGACGAGGCGGCGACGAGCGATCCCACCATCTACCGCTTCTACGAGGCGCTCGACGTCTACGGGCCCGCGCTGAAGGCACTCATCCACGAGGAGTTCGGCGACGGCATCATGAGCGCCATCAACTTCAACATCGACATCCGACGCCGGCCCGACCCGAACGGCGACCGCGTGGTCGTGACCTTCGACGGGAAGTTCCTCGACTACAACTGGTGAGCCACCTGGTGAACCTCGCGGGTCACCGAACGCAGGGCCAGCATCGTCGACGCGTAGACGGCCGGGTCGGTGGGGTCGAAACCGAGCACAGTCCGGATCCGTTCGAGCCGCTGATAGAGGCTCTGCCTGCCGATGTGGAGCGCCGCAGCCGACCGCGTCGCGCTGCAGCCGTGCGCCAGGTGCACCGCCAGGGTCCGGACGAGGTCCGACGAGGAGCGTCCATCGGCCGCGACGAGTGGTTCCACCAGGGACCGCAGCTCCGTCCGAAGAGCGGGATCCAGCGCACCGATCGCCTCGTCGACGAGGAGTTCGCGCGAGGTGAACACCCGTCGTCCCGTCCCGAGGCCCGCGGCGGTGGACGCCGCGAGCCCGAGTTGCCGCCCGCATCGGCGCAGTGAGGCGGAGAGGACGGACGCCACATCCGCGCCGGGCCCGACATCGTCGATGACACAGGGGTTTCCGACGACGACCGTGGTGCGTCCGATTCGGTTGCCCTGCCGTGTCAACGAGGACGCCACCCGGTCGACCGGGTCGGTGGCGCCCTCTCCTACCCCGGCCGGCACCGCGGCCAGTGCGTAGACCGTGGCGTCGACGATGCTGCGTGCCACCGAATCCAACTCGGCGCCGGCGACCGCGGCATCGGCCATCCGCGGGTCGGGGGCCTCCGCCGCAAGGGGCACCACCACGGTGGGCGCCCCCACGTACACCCCCGCGGCGGCCAGGCGTGCCCGCAGATCCGCGGGTCGCATCGGTCTGCCGTCGACCAGGTCTTCGACGAGCCGCGCGGCCAGGGCCGAACCCCGTACCCCGGTCCGGGTCAGGCCGACCGCCACCGGACCGGCGGCCGCACGCAACAGACTCTGCGCGAACGGGATCGGGCCGGCGTCGGTGCGCTCGCCCACGATCAGCCGGGCGATCGGACGTCCCTTGCTGTGGACCGTGGCCTCCGACACGGCCCGGTCGACGACCCGCCACGCCGCCGAGTCGTCGTCGACGCCGTGCGCGGACAGCAGCGCCCCGGATGTGGACACGAGAACGACAGGCGCATGCAGGGTTTCGGCCACATGACCGAGCATCGGCGCGACCCCCGCTCCGGCCGCCAGGTCGTCGTGGAGTGATTCCACGAGAGTCGAACGGACTCGTAACTCGTCGACCTCGCGGGCGGCGATCGCGGTGTTGACCGCTCGGCACACGTCGATGAAGGGGACCACCGCCCGGAGTTCGATGATCGGCAGCCGGACCGCCGATCCCGCCCGCACCATCTCCTCGGGTACCGCCTCGAACGTCCGACCCACTTCGATCGCGACCGCCGCGACCCCGCGCTGCGACAGGTCCTGCACATAGTGCTTGCGGGTGCCGGCATCGAGTCCGCGCAGACCGAGCCCCGTCGTGAGCAGCAACTCGCCGCCGGTGAGCAGCGGCCCGATCTCGTAGATCTCGCTCGAATGCACCCACCGCACCGGTGCGTCGAGACGTTCGTGGCCGCTCAGGACCCGCGGCTCGGCGACCGCGAGGTGGTCGTCGAGGATCTCCCGAAGCGTCGGGGTGGCGGTATCCGTCGGGGGTCGTTCGAGCGTCATGGACGAAGACAATATGCACCGGTGGCCTCGGCCGCAGTACGACGATCTGTCAGTTGTCACCGTCGGGGCCACCCGGCACTCTCGAAGCATGACGATCTCGCTGCCCGGCCATGCCGGTCTCGACGTGTCCGGGATGCTCGACGTTGCCTACCGGGAGGCACGGACGAGCCTCGACGAGGGCGGCATCCCGATCGGTGCGGCCCTCTTCGCGGCCGACGGCGCGCTGCTCGGCGCGGGCCACAATCGTCGCGTGCAGGCCGACGATCCGTCGGCGCACGGCGAGACCGATGCATTCCGCGCCGCGGGGCGGCAACGGGATTACGGGCCGACGATCATGGTGACGACCCTGTCGCCGTGCTGGTACTGCTCCGGCCTCATCCGCCAATTCGGCATCGGCACGGTCGTCATCGGCGAACACACCTCGTTCTACGGCGGAGAGGACTGGTTGCGTGAGCACGGTGTCGAGGTCATCGTGCTCGACGACGACCGGTGCGCTGAGATGATGTCGTCGTACATCGCGGCCAATCCTGCGGTGTGGAACGAGGACATCGGGGTCGCCCCGGCCGACGAGAACGTGGAGATGTCATGACCGACAGCCCGGTACTCACCGTCGACCTTCGGGAGTGGCACTCCGGAGGTGCTGCCGCGCAACGGGTCTGTGCCGCTGTCGATGAATCCCTGCAGCAGGCCGGGTTCCTGCTCGTCACCGGGCACGGACTCGATCCCGAGTTGCCGCGCTCCCTTCGCGCGGCGGCCCGTCGGTTCTTCGCTCTCCCGGCCGACGTCAAGGGCCGGTACTCCGCCGGTGTCGGCGGCCGCGGTTGGATCGGTCCCGGCAAGGAGGCCAACGGTTTCGCCGAGGGCACCGAGACCCCGCCGGACCTGAAGGAATCGTTCACCTCCGGTGCGCAGACGCCGGTGGGCATACCCGAGATCGACGGGTACTGGTTCGCCCCCGACGTGTGGCCGGCGGAAACGCCCGAACTGCGAGAACTGATCACTGCGTGGACGTCTCAGATGCGGCGGCTGTCCGACGACCTGCTGGCGCTGATGGCCGCCGCACTCGGCCTCGTCGGCCCGGACAATCCGTTCCGCGACCTCGCGTCGAAGCCGACGTGGTCGTCCAACATCAACCACTACCCGCCGCTGCACGACGTCGGAACCCCCGAACCCGGCCAGTTCCGCATCGGACCGCACACCGACTTCGGCACCGTCACCATCCTCGACCGCGAACCCGGCGCCGGTGGATTACAGGTCTACAGCGAGCGATCGGGGTGGGCCGACGCACCGTGGAACCCCGACGCCCTGACCGTCAACATCGGGGACATCCTCGAGTACTGGTCGGCCGGGCGCTGGCCCGCGGGCCGGCACCGCGTCCTGCCACCGCAACCCGACGCACCCGCCGAAGACCTCGTCTCGCTGATCTTCTTCTACGAACTCGATCACGACGCCCTCGTCTCCCCCGTCGCCCCACCCGTGGGCCGCCGCGCCGGACTCGAACCGGTGGTGTCCGGGGACTTCATCCGACAGCGCCTCGACGCGATCACCGTCGGCTGAGACCTGGCCCTCCACTCCCGAGGCGGAAAAGCGCGAACCCCCTCCGCTCCCTGAGGAGCGCCCGGAGCTTGCGGAGGTCGCGTCACGAAGGGTCCGGCGACCGAGGGTTGCGTAACCCTTCGTGACGCTCGCAGGCTCGCTCCTCAGGGAGCAGAGTGCTTTCGTGGTTCACGACGGGCGCCAGGCCGCAGATACTGAGGTGCTAGGTGCGCGACCCCCGCTCCCTGAGGTGCGAGGAGCGATAGCGACGAGCCTCGAAGGGTCTGGTGGGGATGTTCCTGTAGCCATTAGCCTTCGAGGCTCGCTTCACTCGCACCCTGGGGAACGGCCGGCCGGCCCGGAAAAGCTCGTCCCCGTGAGCAGGGTCGAAGGGCAATGTGCCCTTCGATCCTGCTGAGGGGGAAGCGAATTCACGCGTAGCGCCAGACCGCTGGAGCGGCCCGGCGTCGTCAACGCGGTTCCGGTCCGGTGACCAGCGGGAGCGACGGGTTGTTGGCCCACGCGGTCATCGAACCGTCGTAGACCGCGACGTCGTCGCGTCCGACGAGTGCGAGCGCGTGCGCGATCCCGGTGGCCGCGATGCCGCCGCCGCAGTACGTCACGACCTTGGTGTCGTCGGCCAGTAGCCCGGCCGCCTCGAACTCCCGACGCAGCTCGTCGACCGGGCGGAGGTCGCCGGTCTCGGCGTCACGGATCGAGAACACCGGGAGATTCACCGATCCCGGGATGTGGCCCTGACGGGCGTACGTCGTGGTCTCACCGCGATAAGTCGGCTCGTCGAGGACGTTCACCAGCAGCGTCGACGGATCATCAAGCGCGGCAGCGACCTCCGTGGTCGAGCGCAACAGTTCGGGACGACGCGTCCCGTGAAAAGTACGCGGGGTGACGGTCGACTCGGCATCGGTCACCGGGGCGCCGGCCGCCTTCCAGGCCGGCAGGCCGCCGTCGAGCACGGTCACGGCGTCGAAACCCTCGAGTCGCAGGTGCCACCAGAAGCGCGTTGCCCAGAACCCCTCGAGCTGGTCGTACACCACGACGGTCGCCCCGTCTCCGATCCCCAACGCCGATGCGGCCGTGGCGAACTGCTCGGATGACGGGACCGTCCACGGTTCGGGGCTGTCGGCGTCGGCGAAGTCGGTCAGCAGATCGGCGAACACCGCACCCGGGATGTGTTCCGCGCGAAAGGACTCCGCTCCCGATTCGGGGACATATGGCCCCTCTTTCGGAATCGGGAGATGGGTGGTCGCGTCGACGATGACCACGGTGGGGTCGTCGAGCCGCTCCCGCAACCAGGCGACGTCGACCAGCGCGGGCAGGACAGAAGTACTCATCGGAACCTCTCGAGAAACGGGCAAAACACCCCCGACGTCACCGAGACTAGGTGCCCGTCGGCTTCTCGGCACCGTGCCGAATCTCACCGAGCACGACGGTTGACGCACGTACGCGACCCGGTGCGTCGTGTCGCGGCAGCGTGCGGATCCGTCGCCGTCAGGCGCGCTCGCGCATCACGCCTACGTGGCGGACGGTGCCGGAGATGCCCGGGATCTGTTTCACCGGCGACCAGGTGCGCATCCCATCGGTGCTGTCGGAGTAGAGGTATCGGCCGTTCCGGTAGGCGTCGAGGTACATCCGCCAGGCGCCGTTCCGTAGCTGGACGACGGACGGACCCTCGACGAGACGACCCCAGTTGCCCGGCGGCACGAACCGGTAGGGCCCGAACAGCGAGCCCGAGACCGCGTGCTCGATGAACTTTCGCGTCTCGTTCTTGGTGAATGCATGATAGGTCGGCCCGACCTTGATGACCGTGGTGTCGATGTGGTCGGCGCCGATGCTCAACAGCGGCACGGGCGGACTCCACATCCGCAGCCCGGGATCGAGCGCCGTCATCACATACGGGACGAAACCACCACCGGTCGACATCGACAGGATCACGTTGACCCGGCCACCCTCCACGAACCATTCGGGCGCCCAAGCCTTGGTCGTGAACGGCGACAACGACGGACCGTCACTCGAACCCGCCGACCCGGACGAGCCGGACGAACCTGATTCCGCTCGAGCCGAATCCCTTGCCGTCACCGGTCCCCGGCAGGAACGCACAGCACAGCGGCACCGGCCAGTTGTACAGGAAGTTCCAGTTGACGCGGTCGCGGCTGCGCGCGAACCCGATGCTGGCCCCGTCGGCGGTCGTGTACGTCACGTAATACCAGCCGTCGGTGTGCCGGAAGATGCTCGCATCCCGGACATAGCCCGTCGGCGGCCGGTACGCGGACCTGCGCACCAGGGTGTACTCGAGGCCGTCGGAGGACTCGTACACGTCCATGTCGCGCGCACTCGCATTGCTGAACGCGACCATCGTGTACCGCCAACCCGAGGGCGCGGCGGCACTGCTCGCCGGCGTCGGGACGAGCAGCCCGGCCACCGCGAGCAGGACCACGATCGCCGCGGCGAGGACGGTTCGTCTGGAAGGAGTCACCGATGCAGTATCGACGACGAACGGCGCACGATGTGCAACTTTCACCCGGAAGGTCGTACCCCTAGCTGCCGTTGGCGTAGAGCGCCAGGAGCGGACCGATGAAGGCGAACAACATGGTGAGACCGAGTTCAGACGAGGACACTGGAGACCTTTCGACATGTGCCAACTGGATGGCCGTTGAGCCCGACTGCGCGCATCGGCCAGGCAACACCATGTCATGCGACATGTCGTTTGTCAGGCGAATGATCAACAAAAACCGTTCCTGCACAGGGGATTTGATGTGCCCGAGCGGCCACTCGTCTCAGTCAGGCGTCCCAGTCGTCCGTCTGCCCGACGCCCGCAACCGGCTGTCGAGTTCGGCCATCAGGCGGGCCGCCCGTGATGCCCCGGCATCCGGTTCCGGGTACCGACACAGCACATCGATGAGCTCGGGTGGTGTCCGTTGGCACACGGCCTCGACCATCTCGTTCCCCACCGCCGGGTCTCCGCCGCTGTCGAGTTCGGCGATGTATACCCGGTTCACCGCGGCCCGCAGGATGTGACCGACCTGGTGCGCTTTCGCGATCGGATGCAGATATGCCGCCGCCGCTGCGTCGCCCGCGGCTTGGGCGGCCAGTCGAGCGGTCTCCGACTGCGCGTCCTTCGCGGCCCGATGCGCCGCAAAGGCCGCCGTCCGCTGTCGCGTCGATCTGCGTGCGCCGGCGGCGAATTCCCGGGCCGCCTCGATGGCCGCGCGGGGACGCGGGTCGTCGGGCCGCGTTCGCTCGAAGACCGGCAGCACTTCTTCGGCCCACTCGGTCGCACAACGCACGACGACCCGCAAGTCGTCATCGGTCAACTCGAAGTCCGCCATCGGCCGAAACGCTAGCAGTGTCCTCACACGGTCGCCGACAACCCGCCGCCATCCGGATCGCGGAGCATCGAATGGACAACGAGGCCCGTGTCGACCGGAGTCGTTGCGGTGACGACGAACCCGCGACGTTCGTAGATCATCACATTGCGATCGTCGGAAGTCTCGAGCGCGACGCACGCACCCGGAGGAGGACACCTGTCGTCGACCGCGGCGAGTCCGGCGCGGACCAGCGCGCTTCCCAGCCCCTTGCCCTGGCGGTCCGGGTGGACTCCGAGTGTCGCCAGGTTCCATGCGCCTACCGGGTGCGCAGGGGTCTCGGCCCGGGCGACCGCGGCCAGCCGATCGCCGTGCAGGGCGACCGCTTCGGCCTGAAACTGTCCATCCGGCTCCGGCACATCCGGGGGCAGCAGGGCGATCACGCCGCACCGGTCCGTGGTGACCAGCACGACACCGTGGTCGAAGGCGTATCCCAGATACATCCGTTGTAGTCGGTGCAACCGTTCCCGATAGCCGTCCTCGGGAATGGACCATCGAGTCCAGGGATAGGCGTCGAAAGCGGCGGCGAGAGTGCCGGCGGCATCGTCGAGATCCGCGATGATCGCGTGGTCGATGGAAATGTCACTGTCCTCGAGGGTTGAGTCGGATGCGGGTGGTCGGCGGGTCACATTACCGCGGAACCACATTCGGTCGACACTGATATCTCGTGGCGCGGGAAATCCGCAGTGGACAGGTCAGAGACACCTGAGAGTCCGCGTCGAGCTTGTCAGCAAATCCGCAGGATTTCCGTAGCCCTGTTCACATGAGGCGCAGGCATCGTGGTGCCGTGAACACGCCCCAGACCCCCATGCCCGACGACGACCACGACCCGATCACCGAACCCTTTGCGCCGCCGCGCGGACCGGTGCCGCCGCCCGGGCCCTGGGCGATGAACCCGCAGGCCACCCCGCCGCCATTCGTCTCACCCCCGCCGCCTCCTCCGGTCGCGCGGCAGCGTGCCGGCGTGACGAAGCCGATCATCGTCACCGCGCTCCTCGCGGGACTGCTCGGCGGCGCCGTCGGCATGGGAGGCAGTTCGCTGCTCGGGCACGACGCCGCGTCGGTACCGATCCTCAACTCGCAACCGGCCGCCGCGGCCAATGCCGCCGACGCGCAACCCGGTTCGGTGACGTATGCCGCGAGCGTGGCGTCGAAGTCGACGGCCGACATCAAGGTCCAGACCGCGAACGGAACCGCGGTGGGCAGCGGCATCGTCCTCTCCCCCGACGGTTACGTCCTGACGAACCACCACGTCGTCGCCGGGGCCGGCTCCGGCAGCACGATCGTCGTCACCACCGGCGACGGGCATCAGCACAACGCCACCGTCACCGGGAACGCCCCGTCATACGATCTCGCGGTCATCAAGCTCGAGGGTGCGTCGGGATTGACCCCGGCGACACTCGGTGATTCGGATGCGCTGAAGGTCGGCCAGCAGGTGGTCGCCGTCGGCAGCCCGGACAGCCTGACCAACACGGTGACGTCCGGCATCGTCAGCGCGCTGTCGCGTACGGTGACCGCCGGCGACGCCAGTGGTTCGTCGCTCACCGTGTACAACGGTCTGCAGACCGACACCCCCATCAACCCCGGCAATTCCGGTGGGCCACTGGTGAATCTGCAGGGGCAGGTGATCGCGGTCAATTCGGCGGTGGACACCGGCCAGGCCGCGTCCGGTGGACCGCAGTCCTTCGGGTTGGGTTTCGCGATCCCGATCAACACCGCCAAGCGCATCGCCAATCAACTGTTGCAGGACGGTCAGGCCACCAAACCCGTGATGGGAGTGTCGGGTTCACTGTCGGCGGGCGACCGGACCGAGGGCGCGACCGTCTCGTCGGTGCAGCGTGGCGGGCCCGCGGCAGACGCGGGTATCCGAGAGGGCGACGTCATCACCAAGATCGGGGACACCACCGTCTCCGACTACGCCGACCTCATGGCGCAAATCCTCACCCACGAGCCGGGTGAGACCGTGCCGGTGACCACCGGTTCCGGTTCGGGTGCCCGGACGGTCCAGGTGAAGCTGGGCAGTGCCGTCGACGAGCAGGAGACGACGGTGCCGGAATCCGGCAGCGGATCGGGCGGTTCCCCGTTGCCGTTCGGCGGCAACCCCTTCGGCCAGAACCCCTGACCCGAGCTGCGTCGGATCAGCCCGGCGAGAGTCGTTGGGCGAGCATGACGAGGATGTCGCTCGGCCCGCGCACGTAGGTCAGTTTGTACACGTCCTCGTAGGTGGCGACGCCGCGCACGGGATGACACCCGTGCCGTGCCGCCACCTCGAGGGCCTCGTCGATGTCGTCGACCGAGAACGCCACCCGGTGCATCCCGATGTCGTTGGGCTGCGTGGGTGGCGTCTCGATGGCCTCGGGATGGATGTACTCGAAGAGTTCGAGCCGCCCGTGACCGTCGGGGGTCTGCAGCATCGCCATCTTCACGTGGTTGCCGTCGAGCCCGACCGCCGTGTCGGCCCACTCCCCGCGGACCGTGTCCCGGCCGATGACGTCGAGACCGAGGTCGGTGAAGAAGGCGATCGCGGCGTCGAGGTCACGCACGGCGATGGCGACGTTCTCGAGTGTGATGGACATGGAGGTCACGCTAGCAACGATGGGCGACGGCCATGAGCGTGTCGCGAGACCGTGCACGGCCGGCCGGCCGGGGATGGTCGGGCACTCGGCGCGGAGGGTTCAGCAGCAGGTATCGCTGAGGGATACCCATTGCTGAACCGTCAGCCGCGGTACTTGGTCAGCAGCTCCTGCGGAAGGTGGCACGCGCTCTCCGGATACCGTGCGAGCCGATCCTGGTGCTCGTCGGCGCTTCGCACATAGTTGGTCAGCGGAAGCACCTCGACGGCGACGCGATCCGCGTCGGCCCGCGCACCGATGAAGGCTCGCGCATGTTCGAGGTGCTCCGGCCGGTCGGAATACACACCGGTGCGGTACTTCTCGCCGACGTCGGGCCCCTGTCGGTTCACGCTGTATGGATCGATGATCTCGAAGAGGTGCGAGACCAACTGGTCGACGCTCACGACAGCCGGATCGAACCGAGTCCGCACGCATTCGGCGTAGCCGTCGTACTCACCGTCGAGGGTGTGGCTCATGCCGTTGGCCCGGCCGGCCTCGGTGAAGGTCACCCCCGGCAGCGTCGCGACGAATGCCTGCACACCCCACAGGCAACCGCCCGCGAGGTAGATCTCCTCGTTCGGCGGCACGGACGTCATCGCTTGTCTAGACGTTGAACCGGAACTCGACGACGTCACCGTCTTTCATGACGTAGTCCTTGCCCTCCATGCGCACCTTGCCGGCGGATTTGGCCGCGGCCATCGAGCCCGCGGCGTCGAGGTCGTCGAAGGAGACGATCTCGGCCTTGATGAAGCCCTTCTCGAAGTCGGTGTGGATGACCCCCGCCGCTTTGGGCGCGGTGTCGCCCTGGTGGATGGTCCAGGCGCGGGATTCCTTGGGGCCGGCCGTGAGGTAGGTCTGCAGGCCCAAGGTGTGAAAACCCGCGCGCGCCAACGAGGTCAGACCCGGCTCGTCCTGCCCGATGGAGTCGAGCAGCTCCTGGGCGTCCTCCTCGTCGAGTTCGAGGAGTTCGCTCTCGACCTTGGCGTCGAGGAACACCGCGTCGGCGGGTGCGACGGCGGCGCGCAGCTCCGCCTTACGGGCGTCGTCGGTGAGCACACCCTCGTCGGAGTTGAAGACGTAGAGGAACGGCTTCGCGGTCATCAGGTGCAGCTCGCGCACCGACGCCAGGTCGAACGAATCCTTCTGCGAGAACAGTGTTTTGCCGGTGTCGAGGATCTCCTGCGCCTTCTTGGCGGCAGCGAGGGTCTCGGCCAGGTCCTTGTTCTTGCGCGCGTCCTTCTCCAGACGCGGGATGGCCTTCTCGAGCGTCTGCATGTCGGCCAGGATCAGCTCGGTCTCGATGACCTCGATGTCGGCGAAAGGATCGACGCGACCGTCGACGTGGACGACGTCACCATCGTCGAAGACCCGGACCACCTGGCAGATGGCGTCGGCTTCGCGGATGTTGGCGAGGAACTGGTTGCCCATGCCCTCACCTTCCGACGCACCCTTCACGATGCCGGCGATGTCGACGAAGGACACCGTGGCGGGCAGGATCCGCTCGCTGCCGAAGATCTCTGCGAGGCGGCCCAGGCGGCTGTCCGGCAGTTCGACCACGCCGACGTTCGGCTCGATCGTCGCGAACGGGTAGTTCGCCGCGAGGACGTCGTTACGGGTCAGGGCATTGAACAGGGTCGACTTACCGACGTTGGGCAGACCGACGATTCCCAGGGTGAGACTCACGGGGGCCCAGTCTATCGGCAGCCAGCGCGACGCCCGGCGGGGCGTCGGTCCGAGGAGTCAGTCCCGGTCGAGCAACCCCTTCACCGGGTTCGGGGGATCCTTCGGCGGGTCATCGTTCGGAACACCGACCTGGGTCGTGACCGGTGTGTTCGCGGGTGGCAACGACTCGCCGGCCCGCTCGGCGATCTGCTCGTTCAGGTAGCGGAGCACCACGGCGAGCGAGGCCACGGCGGGAACCGCGAGGAACGCGCCGGTGATGCCGAACAACGTGCCGCCCAAGGTCACCGACAGCAGCACGATCACCGCGTGCAGATCCATCGACTTCGACTGCAACCACGGCTGGAGCACGTTCCCCTCGAGTTGCTGCACCGCGAGGATGATGCCCAGCACGATCAGGGCCGTGGTCAGACCGTTGGACACGAGTGCGATCAACACCGCGAGCGCGCCGGCGACGAAGGCACCCACGATCGGGATGAATCCGCCGAGGAAGGTGATGACCACCAGCACAGAAGCCAACGGGACGCCCAGGATGAACAGACCGAGACCGATCAGCGCGGCGTCGACGAAACTCACGATCGCCTGTGTGCGGATGAAGCCGCCGAGGCTGTTCCACATGCGGGTCAGCACCTCACCGAGGTGGTTGCCCGAGGGCTTGCCGACGGTGCGGTCGAGCCACGGCACGAACTTCGGACCGTCCTTGAGGAAGAAGAACACCAGCACGAGCGAGGTGAACATCGTGATCAGCAGCGACGTCGCCGTTCCGACGCCGCTGAACACACCGGCCGCGATGGTCGACGCGCTCGACTGCAGTCGGTCGGTGATGGTGCTGACCATGTTGTCGAGCTGCTGGTCGTCGACGTTCAGCGGCGGACCCTGCACCCAGTCCTGCAGACGCTCCACACCATCGGTCGCACGGCTCGCCAGTTCGGGCGCCTGGTCGACGACCGACGGGACGATCAGCCCGATCACACCGGCGAACACACCCAGTCCGATGAGCATCATCAGGAACGACGCCGCGGCGGCCGGCACGCCCTTGTTGCGCATCCACCGCACCGGCGGCCACAGGATCGTGCACGCGATGATGGCCAGGAGGACCGGCAACAGGATCACCCAGAACTTGCCGAGCAACCAGAACAGCACCCACAGCGCGGCGGCCACCAACACGATCTGCGCGCCGACCGTCGCGCACGACCGCAGGCCGGTCATCATCACCTGGAGCCGGGTCGGGTACGTCTTCTCACCGCCGCCGAGCACCGCATCGCCGCCGAGGACGGCGTCGGCACCGACCTTGGTGGTGTCTGGTCTTGCGTCGGCGGACGAGTCGTCCGCGCGCTGATCGTCCGAGCTGTCGGTCACCCGAGGATCCTCACACATCGGCATGACAATGCGACATCGACGCGGCGACGGTCGTACGAACATGTGGTCCGTCCGACGACATGATCAGCGGCGGCGGAATTTCCGTCCGAGGTAGCGAACCAGCGAGTTGATGGCCTCGAGTTCGGCGTCGACCTGGTTGAAGACGACCGGGGTGTCGTCGCGCCCGGCGGGCCCGGCGCCCGATCGCGGCGGGGGCGCGGCCGACGACGGAGCGCATCCGGCGGCCGGGGCGGCCCGCTCGGCCCGCGCCGTGATGCCGAGCTCGGTTTCCTCGGCGCAGGCACGCCTGATCGTCTCCGGGCCGTAGAGGCCCATCATCATCTCCAGCCCCCACGCGGGGAGTCCGGACAGGGACTGGTCGTCGTGCCGACTTCTGCGGCGGCCATCGAACCGGGTGGTCATGGCGCCATGCTGCCACAGACATGTAACCCAGATCACACTTTTCGTCCGCTCAGTGGGATGCCGTCGCGATGTCCGATTCCCGCCAGACCGGGACGTCGACGGATGACACAGTGGACGGGTGAGCACAGGCAGCGCAACAGAACCCGACACCGGGGGTTTCGCGCCGGACTTCGACCGGTGTTATCGCGCAGTGCAGGCCCGCGACGCCCGCTTCGATGGTCAGTTCTTCGTCACGGTCCGCACCACCGGCATCTACTGCCGTCCGTCGTGTCCGGCACAAACCCCCCGGCCCGCCAACGTGGCGTTCGTCCTCACCGCGGCGGCCGCCCAGCAGCAGGGTTTCCGTGCTTGTCGACGCTGCGCACCCGACGCCGTTCCGGGGTCCCCGCTGTGGAACATCAACGCCGACATGTCGGCTCGCGCGATGCGGCTCATCGCCGACGGCGTCGTCGAGCGCGAAGGGGTCGACGGACTCGCGGCGCGTCTGAGGTATTCACCCCGGCACCTCACCCGCGTGCTGACCCGGCATCTCGGAGCCGGGCCGCTCGCGCTCGCCCGAGCACATCGCGCCACCAACGCCCGCGTGCTCATCCAGTGCACGACGATGCCGATGACCGACGTCGCGTTCGCCGCCGGATTCGCCAGCGTGCGCCAGTTCAACGACACCGTCCGCGCGGTTTTCGGGCTCACCCCCACCGAGCTTCGACGCCTGCACAGCCGCAGGAAGGATGCGATCGGCACCGATTCCGCCCCGGGAAGCGTCACCCTGCGCCTGCCGTTCCGCGCGTCGTATCGCTGGCCATGGATGCGCTGGTTCCTGGACGCGCACGCCGTGGCCGGGGTCGAATCCGTCGTCGACGCCCCGGACAGTCCGCACGGCTGGCGTTACCGCCGGGTCCTCGCCCTACCCCACCGAACAGCGTCGGCGGAGGTGGAGCCGCAGGACGACCACGCCGTCGTCGCCCTTCACGGACTGGACATGCGTGACGTGGGGGTCGCGGTCAACCGGATCCGGCGTCTGCTCGACCTCGACGCCGACATCACCGCGGCCGAGGACGCACTGGCCGCCGACGCCACGATGCAGCGGCTGCTGCGCCAGGCGCCGGGCCTCCGTGCGCCCGGCAGCCTCGATCCGGCCGAGACGATCATCCGGACCATGCTCGGTCAGCAGGTGAGTCTCGCCGCCGCGCGCAACCAGGTGAACCGGCTCGTCGAGGCCCTCGGCGAACCGGTCGGCGACGCCTTCGCCACCCCGTCCGAGACGGCGACGACAGTCGACGGTCCGTCGTCGAAGTCCTTCCCGACGCCGGGTGTCGTCGCCGCCCGTGGACACGAGGTCCTCCGCGGCCCGCGGCGGCGGATCGATGCCGTGATCGGCGTCGCGGCGGCACTCGCCGAAGGTCGGGTGGAACCGCATGTGGGGGTCGATGCGTCTGATCTTCGTGCCCAGCTTCTCGAGTTGCCCGGCATCGGCCCCTGGACCGCCGACATCGTCACGATGCGAGTCACCGGCGATCCCGACGTCCTGCTCACGAACGACCTCGTGGTCGTCCGGGCAGCCGCCGACCTCGGAATCGATCTGCGGGACACGCGGCACTGGGCACCGTGGCGCTCGTACGCGACCATGCACCTGTGGCGACACCGACTCGACGCCGCCGGACAGGCCGTGTGACGAGCAGTGAGCAGACTCCGACGACCGGCATCTCGTAGCGATCTCTCTTCCGATCACATCCCCAGCGATCCGCAAGGAGCGACAATGTCCGCACCGACCACCACCACCGCCGCCTCCGGGCCCGACACCCCTGAACCGGGGAGTGCCCGATCCATCGGTCACACAACGACAGTCGGCGGCTATGCCACCGTCGCCACTCCCAACGGGGCGTTCACCGTAGTCGCCGATCCCGACCACCGGGTCCTGGCGTCGGGGTGGACCGACGATCCCGCCTACCTGATGGCGCTCGTCCACCGCGCGCTACGCCCGGAATCGGTCCAGCCATCGGCAGCGCTCGGCGCCATCACCGACGCCGTGTCGGCGTACTACGACGGCGATCTCGCCGCGCCGTCGCGGATTCCGGTCGTCCAACGTTCCGGCGGGACCTTCCTCGGTCCGGCCTGGGACGCCCTGCGCCTGGTCGAGCCCGGAAACCCCGTCACCTACACCCGCTTCGCCGAACTGGCCGGTCAGCCGGCGGCGGTCCGGGCCGCGGCAGCCGCCTGCGCGCGCAACGCGGCTGCCCTGTTCGTGCCCTGCCACCGGGTGAAGCGCAGCGACGGAAGCCTCGGCGGTTTCCGCTACGGCCTGCCCACCAAGCAGTGGCTGCTCGACTTCGAGGCCGGCGCGCGGAGCGGCCCGGACGAGCGGAGCGGTTCCGGCGACCAATAGTGCCCGTCGCCCGCGGTCCGGCCGAACTTGTCGGGGGTGTCCGACACCATCGACGACATGACTGCTGCCGCTCTCTCGCTCGTCGTCGGCCTCGCCCTGGGGATCGCCCTGGGCTGGTGGGCGCACGCCGCTCGCAGTGCCGCGACCGTGGCGGCGGCTCGCGCCGAGGTGGAGATGCTGCGCGCCGCCCGCGACGACGTCGCGTCCTCGTTGTCGTGGGCCACCGAGGACGCGGCACGCCGGCAGTCGTCGGCGATCGGCAGCTCGGTTGCGCACATCGTCGAGCCGTTGCGCGCCAACCTCGCCCAGCTCGCCGACGAACTGCGCCGGGTCGAGAACAACCGGATCGGCGCGTACGCCGGACTGACCGAGCAGGTGCGCGGGATCCACTCGGCGTCGATCGCGCTCAACGACCAGACCCGCCAGCTGGCCAACGCGTTGCACAGCCCGCAAGCCCGCGGCCGATGGGGTGAGGTCCAGCTCGAGCGCGTGGTCGAGCTCGCCGGCATGACCAAGCATTGCGACTTCAGCACCCAGGTGTCGGTCACCGACCCCGCCGATCCGAACGGTTCCGGAAACGGCCGGGGTGCCACGACGCTGCGGCCGGACCTCGTCGTCCACCTCGCCGGCGGCCGCGACATCGTCGTGGACGCCAAGGTGCCCCTCGACGCCTACCTGCGGGCGGCCGAGGCCACCGACACGTCCGTTCGCGACAAACTCATCCGCGAACATGCTCGCGCCCTGCGCGCGCACATCGCACGACTGTCCGCGAAGTCCTACTGGTCCGCCTTCGACAACACACCGGAGATGGTGGTGCTGTTCGTGCCGGGCGACGTCGTCCTGGAAGCCGCCGCCCGCACCGACCCCGACCTCCTCGAGTTCGGCTTCGCACGCAACGTCGTCATCGCCACCCCGACCACCCTCATCGCATTGCTACGGACCGTCGCACTGGGATGGCGTCACGATGCGATGGCTCGCGACGCCGCGGTCATCCACGATCTCGGTCTGCAGCTCCATCAGCGGCTCGCCGGGGTGCTCACTCACCTCGGCACCCTCGGCACGTCGCTGCAGCGCACGGTCGACGCCTACAACTCAACGATCGGTTCGGTGGACAGTCGCCTCGGCGTCACCGCACGCCGGTTGGCCGAGCTCGACGCCCTGGGCGATGTCCCGGACGCCCCACGACCACCGGTGATCCACGACACCTGCCGCCCGGCGGGGCCGACCGCCCGGCCTGGGACGGCGCCGGAGGCGGCATCGACGCCCCGGTCCGGGGGTGAAACGATTTCTGTCGAGGACCCGGTACCGTGACCATGTGCCTTTCCCGCAACGTCTCCAAACCGCGGTACCACTGGACCAGCAGTCGGTACTGCCCGCGGTCCGCGGTGTGCCGTGGTGGGGCGCCGTTCTCCTGGCCACCGGGATCACGGGCCTCGGTGCGGCCATCGACGCCGGCAGCAACGATTCGCTGGGCTCGATCTACAAGTTCTGTTACCTCGTCGGATGTGTGATCGCCGCGCTGGCGGTGCGTCGTCGTGCCCTGTTCACCGCCGCCGCGCAGCCCCCGCTCATCGCTTTCTTCGTCAGCATCGTCACCCTGTACGGCCTCAATTCCGAGCAGGCGTCGTCGGGGCTGAAGAGCCTCGTCTTCAATGTCCTGCTCCCCATCGCGGCGGACTTCCCCTGGATGTTGACGACGTTCCTCGTGACCCTGGGGATCGTGCTCGCCCGGTGGTTCCTGACCCGCGAGGCCGCCGAGCCGGCGAAACGCCGGGCCGCGGGTCGCGACAGGGCGGGCCGGACGCCCCCGAGCAGGTCCGCGGCCGGGAGCGGCGATGCCGACCGGCCCTCGGGCCGCGCGGCAACGCATCGTCGCGCCAAGGGAGCCGGCTCGTCCGGAGCCGCCACCGAGGCCCCGTCGGCGTCTCCCGAGAAGAACCGATCGGCAGCGCAGTCTTCGCCGTCGACCAAGGCCGCGCCGGGATCGCGGGCGAAACCGCGTTCGACCGGCGCTCCGGACCGGCCGTCCGCGACGTCCCGCTCGGCGACGAAGGGTTCTCGTACCGCAACGGGCGCGCCGCGACCGACGGTCGCCGACCTCGCGGCCCCCGACCTCACGCCGTCGGACGCCACGCCCGCGCCGCGACGCACGGACATCCCGACGTATGAGTCGGCAACCGACATCCCCCCGGCCGGAGTCGCCGACACTCGGTCCTGAGCCTCAGCTCGTGACGTTGCGTTCCAGCCAACGCCCCAGCCGACGCGCTGCGGCGTCGACGAGCGCGGGCCACTCCATCGCACCCTCGTCCGCGTTGTCGGTGACCGCCTTGATCAGGCGGCAGGGCACGCCGAACTCGGCACTCACGTGGGCGACCGCGCATCCCTCCATGTCGACGAGGTGGGCATGCCGGGCGAGTTCGCGCCGACGAACCGGATCCGCGACGAAGGTGTCCCCGGACGCCAGCACCGTTCCGTCACCGCCGGGTAGCTCCCAGCGGTCGGTCATCTCGTAACCCATCGCCCGTAATTCGGTGCTGCTGATGTCGTGCTCGAGCACGGCCGACGGGAGGAACAGACCCAACTCGGCGTCGCCGCTCACACCGTCGCGCAGGGCCCCCGCGGTACCGATGTTGATGACCTCGGAGACCGGCGCCCCGCCGGCGAGTTCCCGGCTCAGCGCCATCGTCGCGCGCACCTTGCCGATGCCGGTCACGAGCACCCGCATCCCGGGCGGCACATGTCTGGCCTCGGCCCGCGTCGCCGAGACGACGAGGACACCGGGTCGGGGCAGCGCGTTGTGAGTCACGCCGACGATTATGGCGTGTGTCAGCCGCGGGCGAGCGCGGCGGACGCCCGCGCCGCGCGGCCCAGCGACGAGCCGTATCCGGGTCCGTGGCCGGCCGCGTGCACGGCGAGCGGATGCAGTTGGTGGACGTCGACGCGGTCTTGCCAGCCGGGGACGAGCGGGTGCGCGTCTCGATAGCCGTCGAGGACCGCATCGAGGTGCGGGCACCCGAACAATGCGAGCATCGCCAGATCGGTCTCCCGATGACCGCCGTGCGCGGCCGGGTCGATCATCACCACGCCCCGCGGAGTCCACATCACATTCCCGTTCCAGAGGTCGCCGTGGATGCGTGCCGGCCCCTCGTCGTCGTCGAACACGCCGTCCGCGATCAGGACACATGCGTCGCGGACCGCGTCCTCGTCCTCGGTCGTGAGGTTCCCGGCCGCGCGTGCCGGGGCCAGATACGGTTCCACCCGTTCCCGGACATAGAACTCACCCCACGACCGGTATTCGACCGAGCTCAACTCTCGGCGACCGATGAACAGCTGACCGGAGAACGGTGTTCCGTCCGCGTCGGCAGGCGGGGAACCGAACTGCGGGGCGCCCGCGTCGTGCATCCGAGCGAGCGCGGCCCCGAACTCCCGTGCCGCTCCGGGCGATGGCCGACCGCGTTCGAGGCGTTCGAGTTCGATTGCGTCTTCGCTCACCGAGATCACCTGTACGACAGGCGCTCCCGACGCCGACAGCCAACGCAACCCGGCGGCTTCGGCCGCGAAGAAGTCGGGATGACCGCCCCGCGGGCCGCTCTCGCGCAGCGTCTTGGTGAAGGCGGGACTCACCGGGAGGAATGCTCGTCGGTCGCCGTCGCCTCGAGACTCTTCGCACTCACTCGCGCGAGCCGGTCGAAACGATCGTTGGCGACTCGCATCGCGATCTCATACGGCAGTGCGAACTTTCGCGCCCACCAGTACCCGAACCGGATGTCGAACGAGGTGTAGACCATGAAGCGGTTCTTGCGAATCCCGGTCAGGATCGCCGCCGCCGCCACGTCGGGCGACACCGCGACCTTGTGAAATCCGTTGATGGCGGCCTTGACCCGCGGGTTCTCGCGGTCGATGCCGACGATCTCCACGGAGTCGACCAGCGGCGTGTCCACCCCGCCGGGGCACACCAGCGACACCCCGATCCCGTGACGCCGCAGATCGAATCGAAGAACCTCCGACACGCCCCGCAGCCCGAACTTGCTGGCGCTGTATGCGGCGTGCCACGGCAGCGCCAACAGGCCGGCGGCCGACGACACGTTCACGATGTGTCCGCCGCGTCCTCGTCGGATCATCTGCGGCACAAAGTTTTCGATGATGTGGATCGGCCCCATCAGGTTGACGTCGACCAGCTTCCGCCAGTGCCGGTGTTCGAGATTCTCCACCGTTCCCCACGCCGAGATCCCGGCGATGTTCATCACCACGTCCATGACGCCGACCTCGGCGTCGACCTGGCGGGCGAACCCGGCCACCCAGTCGAAGTCCGAGACGTCCCCGGCCACGTGGTAGAGGACCGTTCCGTCGGCCGCGGTGATGGCCGCGACGACCTCGTCGAGCTGATCCGCGTGCAGGTCGGTGAGCACCAGTTCGGCGCCCCGGGCAGCGGCGGCCTGGGCGGTGGCCCTGCCGATTCCGCTCGCCGCACCGGTGATGAGGACCTTGCGGCCACGCAGCGACGGCACCGGGGTGTCCATGAACAGCAGCTCTCTGAGACCCATGACGCGAGGTTAGCCGTCCGCCGCGGCGGACCTCAGCCGATCGACGGATCGCCCACGCCGGATCGGGCCGCGCGCCGGCGACGTCAGCCGATCGGCAGTTTCCCGTCGAAGAGCGCGTAGACGATGGTCAGCATCGCCTTGAGCACTTGTGCGGACACGTCCTGGCCCTGGGTCATCAGCAGCCGCGCCACGGCTTCGGGGTCCTCGGTGGCGAGGAGCTGCTCGACGAATGGGATGACCGAGGACAGTCCGCTGGCGTCGTCCGTCGGCACCGACGGCGCCGGGCCCGCTCCGGTGGCGGCGTTCCCGTTGACGTAGTTCAGGATGCCGTCGGTGATCGCCATGGCGTACTTGACCTGACCGTCCCGGCCGGCGAGCGCCTTGGCCTCACCGGGGTTGGCGAGGTTGCCCATCTCGATGAAGACCGCCGGGACCTTGGTCAGGTTCACCGCGGCGATGTCCGGACGGGTCTGGATGCCGTCGCGGACACCGGCGTAGTTCGCCGAGGGGAACCCGGCCTTGACGAAGGCGTCGCGCATGGTGGTCGAGGCCTTGCGTCCCTCGCCGAACTGCACGCGGTCGACGGTGGCATCCGGGACCGGCAGCGACGGCACGATCATGTGGAAGCCCTTCTTGGACTCGTCGGCTCCCCGCGCCGTCGAGTCGGCATGAAGGCTGACCGCGACCGCGGCGCCCGAGCGGCTGGCGGCGGCGGCGCGTTCGTCCACACAACCGCCCCAGCCGGTGTCGTCCGGCCTGCTCAGGACCACACGAGCCCCCTGGCTCTCGAGGCCGGCCTTCACGAGTTGCCCGATCTGCCAGTTGACCGTGTGCTCCTTGGCGCCGTTCACACCGGTCGCGCCGCTGGTCTGGCAGTCCTTCTTGCCACCGCGCCCGTCCGGCACCTGTGCCCTGAGGTCGTGACCGGCGGCCGAGGCCTGGTGA
Source organism: Gordonia sp. IITR100 (assembly GCF_002009645.1). Classification (NCBI taxonomy): domain Bacteria; kingdom Bacillati; phylum Actinomycetota; class Actinomycetes; order Mycobacteriales; family Gordoniaceae; genus Gordonia; species Gordonia sp. IITR100. Next base: position 53,233 of record NZ_MVKV01000017.1, read on the forward strand.
CCGGGGTCGAGGAAGATCGTCTTCCCCGCCAGTGCCGTCCCGCGGGCGGGGGCCGCTTCGGCGGGTGCCGCGGCCACATTCGAGGCGACCGCCATCGACGTGGCGGCCACCATGGCGAAGCCGATCGTGGCAAGGCGTTGGGCTGTCGTCTTTCGGAACATTGCGCTGTCGAGGCCGCGACGCGCCGAGGCGCTGGTCACTTGCCTCACTCCCTCCCGTTGAGTACCACTGGTCACACTGGTCACAGACATAACAGTGAAACAAACGAATGCGGGATTCCGAAATGGTCGTCCTGGGACAACGGCATTTCGTTAGGGAGCTGTGACCTCTCCGATCGGCGTGTCGAGCGTGTCGCGGGTCAGTCCGCCAGGTGCCGCAGGATTCCGAGGATGCCGTTCTCGTCCGCAGCGCCCTCCGGTCGGGCGACGGCGGCCTCCAGCTCGGCGCGCACGGCCGCCTCGTCGAGACCGCGCCCGATCGCGACGAGTTCGGTGGCCGGACGCCGCCCTTCCCAGGATTCACGCATCACGCGCACGAAGCCGCCGACTCCGTGCACGACGAACCGCTGCCGATGCCTCGGTTCGTCGAAATGGACGATTCCCTTGATCCGGAAACACCCATTGGGCGGACGTTCGAGAAATCGCGCCAGGCGCCGCGGATCCATCGGCCGGTCACTGGAGAACGACACCGACTCGTATTCAGCGTGCAGATGCTCGTGGTCAGCGTGACCCGCGTCGTCGAGCAGCAACTCGTCGAAAGCCATCTGGCCGGACCGAGCCTGCGCGACGTCGCGCTGAACGACATCGAACAGGAGCGCCGGATCGATCGCGGCATTCCGGGTCGCCACCCGCGGTGCGGTCGCATTGAGTTGTGCGACAAGCTCTTCGACGACGCGTCGGGACTCATCCGGGATCAGGTCGACCTTGTTGACGAGCACCAGGTCGGCGATCGCGACGTGCGAGTCCAGCTCCGGATGCGTACCGCGCACCTCCTCGACGTGCGCGGAGTCGACCACGTAGACCAGTCCGCCGTAGCGGAGTCGTGCGTCCGCCACCGACGTCACCATCCGGATGAGCGCTTTGGGTTCGGCGATCCCGCTCGCCTCGATCACGATGGCGTCGATCCCCGCGCTCGGACGAACCAGCGAGGTGAGCGCGTCCGCGAGGCCGTCGGTGTCGACGGTGCAGCACATGCACCCGTTCCCGAGGCTCACCGTGCCGTCCGCCTGCGCCGAGACGAGCAGCGCGTCGATGTTCACCTTGCCGAAGTCGTTGACCAGCACGCCCAAACGGGTGCCGGTGCGCCCGGCAGACCGCAACAGATGATTGAGCAGTGTCGTCTTTCCCGAACCCAGATACCCGGCCACCACGACGACCGGAACCGGACCGCGGCGATCGGGGGTCTTCGCAGCGCTCATCACCGGCGGTCGGGTTCCAGACAGTCCGCACAGATCACGGCGAGGTCGCGGCCGTCCCGATCGGGGTGATTGGCGACATTGCTCGTCGGACGACGGCATTCGACGCAGCGGCCGAGCACCTCCGCGTGGTCGGAGAACTCCACGCCCATGCGGTCGTCGAAGACGTAGAGCGAACCCTGCCAGAGCCCGTCGTCGCCGTACCGCTCGCCGTAACGCACGATGCCACCGTCGAGTTGGTAGACCTCGGCGAACCCGCGGTTCCGCATCACCGTGCTGAGGACCTCGCAGCGCACGCCGCCCGTGCAGTACGTGACGATCGGCCGGTCCTTGAGATGATCGAACGCGCCGCTCTCGATCAACGGCACGAAGTCCCGGGTGGTCCGCGCCTTGGTCGTGACCGCGTCGGCGAATCGCCCGACCTCTGCCTCGATCTCGTTGCGCCCGTCGAAGAAGACCACGTCGTCGCCGCGGGCGTCCACGAGCTCGTGCACCTGCTCCGGACTCAGCCGGGTTCCGGTGCCGACGACCCCGTTCTCGTCGACCTCGATCTCGTCCGGAACCCCGAAGGTCACGATCTCGGGCCGGACGCGCACGCTCAACCGCGGGAAGTCCCGGCCCGTGCCGTCGGACCATTTGATGTCCGCCCCCGCGAACCCGGGGTACGCGCGGGTCGTCCTGACGTAGCGTTTGACCGCGGCGATGTCGCCACCGACGGTGCTGTTGATCCCGTGGCGTGACACGATGATCCTGCCCCGGACCCCGAGCGACTCGCACACCGCCAGCTGCCACAACCGGATGGCCTCGGGATCGGGCAGCGGAACGAAGACGTAGAACAAGACGATCTTGGGGGTCGGCACAGTGCAAGGGTACGGAAATCGGCGACCCCGCCCCGAATCCACATCACGGTCCCGCGACCGCCGATTTCTGCGCGTGATCTGCGCAACCGCGGCAATCGGGACTCTGACCGTTTCGGTCGCACTCGCCGGATGCTCCCTGCCGTCGGACTCCGGCCCGTCCCGAATCGTCATTCCGCCCACCGACGAGTTGTCGACGGTGACCGAAATCGAGTCCTCGTCGACGACATCGACCACCGGCGAGGACTCGGCGCGGAATCTGCCCGACTGGACAATCGGGCGAGTCGTCGCAATGGCACCACGCGTCGACAACTCGCGTTTCCACCAGGGCTCGGTGACGGAGGATTCGCCGCTGCAGGACTCGTCCGGTTTCCATTTCTCGACGCCGGATCGGGCGGTGAATTGCTCGACCGGTACCAACGGTTCGTCGGCCCTCGCCTGTCGGATCGATGAGGATGCGGACGACGATTCCTCGGCGGAACGCCCGTCGTCCGACTCGGGCGCCTGTGACTGGGCCCGCGATTATGCCGTCCTGGGACCGGATGGACCGCAGCGCGGTGCGTGCGCCAATCGATATCCCGTTCTGTATCGCAGTTCGATTGTCGACTTCGGTCGCACAATTTCGATATCACGATTCTCTTGTCTCGTTGAGACCGTCGGAATGTTCTGTCTCGAATCGCGTTCTCAATCAGGATTCGCAATCACCCCGAACGGTTACCAAACCATCTATGCAGCAGATCGGGCGCCCGAAGCGTTGGTGAGCGTGTCGCCCGAGGAATCGGACGAATCGTCCCGGCGGACGACCGGGACTGTGCCCACGAGCTAGACCACACCTACTTCGAACCGGACCGCCACTGCGCGTAACCCGCCGTCGAGACCAGCATGGATCCGACTTGTCAACAAACGGACGTGTCTCGACTTCCCTAACGCTATTCAATGATTTATGGTCTAGGCGGGGGTTCTCAGCAAGTACTCATGGTTTGAGGCTAAGCTGTGCACAGTTGGAATAGATCAAAACGGGGGGACGCAGGTTTTCGGGCCTTGCACGTCCGTCTTGGTCGGATGACACAATTCGAGGGGACAAGCAATTCATGGCGAAAAAGGAAATCGTTCAGGTCATCGACGATCTCGACGGTAAGGTGCTGGATCAGTACGAAACCGTCCGGTGGTCACTCGATGGAAAGAACTACGAGTTCGACACTTCGTCGAAGCACGCGCAGCAATTCCGCGATTCGCTGTCGAAGTACCTCGACATCTCCCGCCAGACCGGTCGCGTGACCAAGCGCACCGCAACGGCGTCGACTGCGACCGGGGGCGGACGCAACAAGGAGACCACCAAGGCGATTCGCGAGTGGGCCATCCGCGAAGGTTACGAACTGAGTGATCGCGGTCGCATCCCACAGAGCATCATCGAGGCCTTCGAAGCCGCACACTGATCGGTCAGACCTGACCGTCATCACACATGAGACCTGTTGCCCGGCCGCCTTTCGCGTGCCGGGCAACAGGCGTTGAAAGGGCTGTTCGCCGATGAGGCCCCTGACCCCGCTGTCGGCTCCGGTGGACCCGATTCGCGCACTCGAGCGCATCTCGTGGCTGCTCGAGCGGCGTCGGGAGAGCACGTACCGCGTGGAGGCCTTCCGCCGCGCCGGGCAGGCGGCCGCCGGACTCGACCCGTCCGCGCTACACGCGCGGGCTGCCGCCGGCACTCTCACCGCGATCAAGGGAATCGGCAAGACCACCGCGGCGGTCATCGCCGAGGCCGCCGACGGTGAGCTACCGGGGTACCTCGCGCGCTTGCAGGGCGAAGATCCACCCCTCGCCCCCGACGGCGCCGAGGGCCTCGTGGAGGCCGTTGTCGGCGACCTGCACGCCCACACCGACTGGAGCGACGGCGGCGCGCCCATCGACGAGATGGCCGCGGCTGCGGAGGCCTCCGGCCACGACTGGCTCGCGATCACCGACCACTCGCCGCGCCTCACGGTCGCGAACGGACTGAGCGCGGAACGGCTCGCCGCCCAGATCGAGGCGATCGACAACTGGAACACCGGTCACAGCAGCCACTTTCGTCTCTTCCGTGGAATCGAGATCGACATCCTCGACGACGGCACGCTCGATCAGACCGACGAGATGGTCTCCCGGCTCGACGTCGTGACCGCGTCCGTGCACTCCAATCTGCGCATGGCGCACGACGCCATGACCGACCGGCTCATCGCCGCGGTCTCTGATCCACGGGTTCACGTCCTCGGCCACTGCACCGGCCGGCGAGTGCTGAGCGGGCGCGGCCACCGCCCGCCCTCGACCTTCGACGCCGAGGCCGTGTTCGCCGCCTGCGCGGCCCACGACACCATCGTGGAGATCAACTCCCGTCCGGAGCGGGTCGACCCGCCCGACGAACTGATCGAGATCGCCGACGACGCAGGCTGCCTGTTCGCGATCGACTCCGACGCCCACGCACCCGGGCAACTCGACTTCAAGATCCTCGGCGCGCGGCGGGCCGTCGACCACGGCATCGACCCCGACCGGATCGTCACGACATGGTCGTCGGACCGGTTGTCGGAGTGGCTCGCCCGCTGAGCTGTCCCGGTGGGGCCCGAGCGGTCCAGAACGCTGTCAGCTCAGGGCGTCGACCCGGTCTCGGATCACCGGCAGCACGCCTTCGGCGAACCAGTGCGCTTCCTCGATGTGCGGATAGCCCGACAGGATGAAGTGGGAGAAGCCCTCGGATTCGTACTCGCCGATCAGCGCCGCGACCTCGTCGTAGCTGCCGACGAGCGCGGTGCCGGCTCCCCCACGGATGAGCCCGACCCCCGCCCACAAGCCGGGATGGATCTCGAGCGCATCGCGACGTCCGCCGTGGAGTTCGGCCATCCGACGCTGACCGGTCGAGTCCGAGACCGAGTGCAGGGCGAACGCGGTCTCGATCTCGTCGTCGGAGATCCCCTGCAGCAGTGTGTCGGCGACCCGCCACGCCTCCTCGGAGGTCTCGCGGGCGATGACATGCAGCCGCACACCGTATTCGAGTGACCGGCCGACCGTCTCGGCGCGTCGCGCCACCTCCGCGATCTTCTCTCCGGCCACCGCCGGCGGCTCGCCCCACGTGAGGTAGACCTGGGCACGCGAGGCCGCAACGGTCAGTGCCGGGTCCGACGACCCGCCGAAGTAGATCCGCGGTGGATCGGTCGGCGGATCCGCGAGGAACGCCCCGGCGATACGGTAGAACTCTCCGTCGAAGTCGACGGTCTCACCGGACCAGAGCCGGTCGACGATCTGCACGAACTCGTCGGTGCGCGCGTAACGGCGGTCGTGGTCGACCCAGTCACCGAACCGGCGTTGCTCGACCTCGTCACCGCCGGTCACGATGTTGACCGCGATCCGTCCACCCGAGAATCGCTGGAGCGTCGCCGCCTGCTGTGCGGCCAGGGTCGGCGAGATCAGCCCGGGGCGGAATGCGACGAGGAAGGTCAACTGCTCGGTGTGGGTGATCGCGGCGGCCGTGGTCAGCCACGCGTCCTCACACCAGGTTCCGGTCGGGGTCAGGACACTCTCGTAGCCGAGCCGATCGGCGGTGCGTGCGACATCGATCAGGTACGGCAGGTCTGGCGCACGGTAACCCGGAGGGTGCCGTTTCGTCGCCGATGCACGTGAGGCTCCGACGATCCCGCGGCTGTCACCGGCGGTCGGCAGAAACCAATGGAAATGGCTCATGGGCGTGTTCCCTTCTCGCATCATTAGTGGTGTGTCTCGGAAATAGGTGGCCGGTATCCGGTGGAGCGATCGGTGGTCTGGCAAGGCGGAGGAGGGAGGGATAGCGGAGCTATCTCGACCGACGACAACGCAGCCAGGCGCCGATCGAGCGCCGGAGACCAGTCACTTATTTCCGAGACGCACCACTAGGACTGGGGCGTGCCGAACAGCGGTGCCAGGGCCTCGTCGTAGCGGTTGTCGACGAACGTCGCGAAGTCGACCTGCCCCTGGAGTTGCCCGGAGTCGGCGAAGGCATCGGCGAGCTCCTGCTCCGACGCCACGACGCTGTCGTCGAGTGCGATCGCGGGTCGGAGGCTGCGGCCCTGGGCGATCGCGCCGGCCCGCGGGTCGATTCCGACCTCGGCGGAGTACTGCTCGGCCCACTCTTCCGGGTTGGCCTCGGCCCAGTTGGCGGCCCGCGCGATCCCGAGCGCCAGTTCCCGTACCGCGGTGTTGCGACGCGGGTCGGCCAGCGCCTCGTCGCCCGCGATCCCGAAACCGTAACCGTTCGAGACGCCTTCGGCCGTGACGAGCGTCTTCGGGTTGTTCTCGAGCTGGACGATCGCGGTGTACGGGTCCCAGATCGCCCATGCGTCGACGTTCCCGGAGGTGAACGCGGACAACGCATCCGCGGGCTGAAGGAAGACCGGTTCGACGTCCTTGCCGGGCCCCAGGGTCAGATTCACCTTGTTCAGTTGCAGCAGCAGATGTCCGTGGGCCGAGCTGCCCTTCGCCACGGCGACCTTCTTGCCCTTGAGGTCGGCGACCGAGGCCAGTGTCGACGTTCCCGGGATCAGGATCGCGTCGCCGCTGGCGTTGTTCGCGTACCCGGTGACGATCTTGACCTTCGCGTTCGCCGCGGCGCCGAAGATGGGCGGCGTGTTCCCGGTGACCGCGAAGTCGATCTTGCCTGCGGTGGCGGCCTCGATCTGCGGCGGGCCGGAGGTGAAGGTGGAGAATTCGATGGTGAACGGGAGCTTCTCGAGTTCGCCCGAGGCGCGCAGTAGGGCTTCGGTGCCGCCCTTCTGGTCTCCGACTCGGAGGGTCAGGTCCTGCAGTGAGGCGACGTCGACCGTCTCGTTCGCGATCGATTCGGCGGTGTCCTCCCGCTGCACACAGCCCGCGAGGCTCAGGGTCATGGCGGCGGTGGCCAGCACGGCGGCGAGCACGCGGCGCCGTCGGGGCCGGGATGCGCGCACGGAAAGATGGTGGTGTGTCATCGAGATCGGCTTTCGGTCAGGGAACGGGAGGGTCAGCGCGCCGGATCGGCGACGCCGAGTGCGGTCAGCAATTCGGCTCGCAGGCGCGGGATCTCGGAGTCGAGATCATCGACGTCGCCGGCCTGACGTGGACGGGGCACGGTGAGGTCTTCGACGATCTCGCCACCGGCCAGGACGACGACGCGGTCGGCCAGCCGCAACGCCTCGTCGACGTCGTGGGTGACGAGGAGTGCACCGAACCCGTTGTCGCGCCACAGCGAGATGAGCAGTTCGTGCATCGTGCGCCGAGTGAGGGCGTCGAGTGCGCCGAACGGCTCGTCGAGCAGCAGCAGTTGCGGACGGGCCACGAGCGCACGGGCGAGCGAGACCCGTTGCGCCTGACCACCCGAGAGTTGCGCGGGCCACGCAGCCGTCTTGTCGCTCAGGCCGACCTCGTCGAGGGTGCGGCGCGCGCGTTCGCGGGCCTGTGACTTGCCGACCTTCTCGCGCACGAGGCCGAAGGCGACGTTCTGTAAGACGGTGCGCCAGGGGAAGAGTCGCGGCTCCTGGAAGGACACCGCCGGGTGACCGGCGGTCCGGACGCTACCCGACTCGGTCTGCGACAGGCCCGCCAGCAGGCGAAGCAGCGTCGACTTGCCGCTGCCGCTGCGTCCGATGAGCGCGACGATCTCGTGCGCCCCGACCCGTAGGGTCACGTCCCGCAACACGAGATTGTCCCCGTAGCTCAGGCTCGCGTTCTCGACTTCCGCGGCGTATCCGGCGGGGTCGACCAGGTCGTCGGCGGACGGGACCTCGAGATCGCGGGTGGCGATGGCGGTCATGGTAGGGCCTCCTAGACTCGGGATGTGCGGGTTGGGGGCCTCACCGGTTCTGGTATCGGGTCGTGTAGCGCTCCAGCGCACGCACGATGGCGTCGGTGATCAAACCCAGTGCGGCGTAGACGATCAGGCCGAAGAAGATGATGTCGGTGCGCAGGAAGTCGCGCGCGTTGTTGATCAGGTATCCCAGCCCGGACGTGGCCGCGATCTGCTCGGCGACGATGAGGCTGAGCCATGCGATCGCCAGGGCCTGGCGCAGACCGACCAGGATCTGCGGCATGGCACCCGGGATGATGAGATCGCGGATGGTGGTCAGCCGCGAGAAGCCCAGCACGCGAGCGGTTTCCACCAGGCGGCCGTCGATCTGGCGAATCGCGGCGGAGGTGTTCAGGTAGAGGGGGAACAGCGCGCCGAGGGACACGAGCAGCACCTTGGGCATCTCGCCGATGCCGAACCACAGGATGAACAACGGGATCAGACCGAAGAGCGGAAGTGCGCGTATAGCCTGCATGTTCGGGTCGATGGCCGAGTCGGCGAACTTGCTCAGGCCGACCAGCAGGCCCAGACCGATCCCAACCGCGACGCCGATCGTCAGTCCGATCGCGACCCGCTGCGCCGACGCCGCGATGGCGTCGAGGAGTTGTCCGTTGTTCAGGACCTCCCACCCGGCCTCGGCGATCAGCGACGGTGCGGGCAGCTTGTCCTGCGGGATGATCCCCAGTGCGCTGCCCACCTGCCAGAGCACGAGAACGGCGATGGGTGACAGCGCGCGCAGGATGGTGTGCAGCCGGGACGACCGGCCCGCCTTGGCCGATGGGGAGTCGGACGACCCCGGGTCCACCGCCCGCGGATCGCCGGGCGCGCTGATACTGAGTGTTCGGTCGGCCACGTGCGGCAACGTTACGAATCGGGAAACACTCGCGACACCGTTGAGTTCAGCGTGAGCACAAGTAGGCCACCCGCCCAGCGTTCGCGTAACGGCGAGCGGTCAGCCCCGGTCGATACCGTTCGGTGCGTCAGCTCCGTTTGATGACGATGCCGGTCATCCCCGACGCCGACCCCGTCAGCTCGATCACCGGTCCGCCCGGACGCGTCGGTGCGCCGGCCTTGTCCTTCACCTTCGACCATCCGGAGAGTTGGAGGTCGCCGTACCTTATCTCCTGATCGGGGCCGATCCGGAGCTTCACCGTGGTGATGGAGACCTGCAGCTGCAGGATCGTCGACGGCCCGGGGAACGTCGCATGGGTGAAGTCCATGTCGACGGTGCCCATGCTGCCGGTGACCAGCGTCGACGGCGGAACATGCCACGTGCCCTTGCGTCGAACCGTCTCCCACTCGGCCGCGAGGTGCACGGGCCCGGCCGAAGGGACGGCGACGGCCGGGGTCGCGGCTACGGCCTGGCCCGGCTCGTTGAACAGGCGACCGGCGTTCGGCAGGTGTTCCAGGACGGCTCGCAGGTCTGCGCGGGTCTTGGCGGCGTACACCAGACCGGACCGGTCCTCGAACTCCGCGATCTCCAGATATCCCGACGAGAAGGCGTCGTTGAGAAGAGTCACGGCCCGTTCGCGTTCCGGGTTTCCGACCCGTAGATCGTCGTCGGGGAGGCGGTCGACCATACCTGCCACCTTATGGCACCCGCGCTGGGTGGGTTTTCGCAGCACGACGGCCGGGGCTCGCGGCGGCGTCAGTTCCGCGGGATCGGTGGCGCGGAGTCGGGGGCCATCAGGGCGCCGATCTGCGCGAAGATCGGATTGCCGCCGTTGGCGTACGAGCCGTCCGGACCGAACGCCTCGGCGTCGTAGGTCACCGCCACCGCGATGGCGATCTTCTCTGACGGGAGATACCCGACGACCGCCGCGTAGCCGTTGAACAACGGGTTCTGCACGATCCAGCCGCCGGTCAGCACGACTCCCATGCCGTAGGTGTACTCCTCGTTCATCGGCCGGCACGTCGAGCAACCGGCCAGCGGACGCGCCACGCCGCGGAGCCGGGTGGAGACCATGGTGTCGTAGCCCTCGGCCGACAGCGTCTCCCCCGCGAAGAGTTTCCGGGCCGTCGCCTCGACGTCGTAGATGTTCGACGTCTGGATCGCACCGTGGGTGATGCTCCACGACGGGTTCCAGCCGGTCGTCTCCTCGTAGAACGGCGTCGACGGTGGAGGGTTCAGAATCCCGCGGCGTTCCGACGAGTAGGCATGCAGGGCGGGTTCCGGGATCACCGCCGTCAGATCCGACACCGTCTTGTCGAGGTCGAGCGGCTCGGAGATCCGCTGCCGGAGTAGATCCGCGACCGATTCACCGGTGATCTTCTCCAGCACGAGGCCGAGGATCACGTAGTTGGTGTGCGCGTAGTTCCAGTTCGTCCCCGGCGCGTAGAGCAGCGGCTTGTTCACCGCGTAGGACAACATCTCGTCGGTCGTCCACGCCTTGAACGGGTTCGTCAGCTCCTCGATCTCGAACGCGTCGTTGCCGAGCACATAGTCCTGATACCCCGACGTCATCGTCGCCAGTTGCCGGAGGGTGACCCGGTCGCTGTTGGGGATCTGGGGCACCCATGTCGCGATGATGTCGTCGAGGGCGACCGCCTTCTCGTCGACGAGTTGCAACAGCACCGCCGCGACGTAGGCGATGGCGACCGACCCGTTGCGGAAGTGCATGTCCGCGGTGGCGGGTACACCGGTCTGCGACTCGCCGAACGCCTTGGTGGTCACCTCCTGGCCGTCGTCGGTGACACGCACGATCACCGACTTGAGGTGTTGGGACTCCATCAGTCCTTCGACGATCTACTCGATCTGCGCCGCCTGCTGCGGGTTGGACGACGACGCCTACGAGGACGCGGGTTCGGCACCGCCCCCGGTGCCGCACGCCGCCAGAACGATCGCGAGGACCGCGGCAATCAGCATTGACCAGCGCTTGTGCATTGTCGAATTTTCACGGGCGCCGAACCCCTGTCGGCGACTTCGTCGATTCCGGAGTAGCGTCGACTCCGTCCGCAATCGGCCGGAGGAGGCGACGATGTCAGCGGTAGACGCGACGAGCTCGGGGACGATGCCGGTCGCGTTCATCGGTCACGGCAACCCGATGAACGCCCTGGAGCGCAACAAGTACACCGAGGCCTGGGCCGCTCTGGGTGCATCGGTGCCGAAACCGCGAGCGATCCTGGTGATCTCGGCGCACTGGTACACCAACGCCACCGCCGTGACGGCGATGCCACGGCCACGGACCATCCACGACTTCTACGGTTTCCCGCAGGACCTCTTCGACGTGGAGTACCCTGCCCCGGGCGACCCGGATGTCGCCGACATGGTCTCCGATGTCGTCAAACCCACGTGGTGCGGTCACGACGTCGACAGCTGGGGTATCGACCACGGCACGTGGTCGGTGCTGGTGCACACGTTCCCGGATGCGTCCGTACCCGTACTCCAGTTGTCGCTCAACGCTTTCAAGGACCACGAACACCACTACGAACTGGGCCGCCGGCTCGCCCCGCTCCGCGACCAGGGTGTGCTGATCATCGGCAGCGGCAACATCGTGCACAACCTACGCGCGGTCGACTTCGCGAAGCCCGACAGCGGATTCGACTGGGCCCACCGGTTCGACGATGCGGCCCGAGAGGTGTTGCTGGACAAGCCGTCGAGTGTGCTGAGTCTGGACGGACATCCCGACTTCGACAAGTCCGTACCGACCCCGGACCACTATCTGCCGATGCTGTACATCGCCGGACTCGCCGGGGACGCCCCGCTGAATCTGCTCGTGGACGGCCATGCCGCCGGGTCGATCTCGATGGCCGCCTACACGCACGGGCTGGAGGTCGAGCCCACGGGGTCCGGCGCCGGTGGCCCGGCTGCCGAACTGCCCGAGGGGTTTCCGACACTCAACTCGAACCTGTGACCCTCAGGCCGCGAGGAACTCGTCGATCTGGTTGATCGCCGACGACGCACCTTCGACGACTCCCATGTCGAGCACCTTCTGCAACGCCTCGGCCGAGTCGTAGGTGCTGATGAAGGTGGCGACGGTCTTACCGTCCGTCTCGGTGAATGCGTAGGAATTGCGGGATTCGGGCATGTCGGTGATCGGGTTGAGGTCCCCGTCGGCAAAGCCGTCCAGGAAGGTGAAGCCGGTGGGCTCGTCCACCGATTCGACTTTCCAGTAGCCGCCGAACTTCTCGCCCTCGGGACTGGTCATGTAGTACGTGACCTTGCCGCCCGGGCGCAGGTCGTGGTCGACGACGGTCGCCGGATAGGTGGGCGGGCCCCAGATCTGCTCGAGCTGACGCGGATCGGCGTAGATCTGCCACACCCGTTCGATCGGGGCCGCGAACTCGGCGTTGATGGTGATCGTCCGGGCGTCCAGGTCGGGTGTCACATCGATGACAGGCATTGTTCATTCCTCCGGTGTGATTGTGGGTGAGGGTGATTCGAGCGTGAGTAGATCGTCGATGCGGGCGATACGACCACGCCACACCGCTTCGAGCTCGGTGAGCATCGAGGCCACCGAACGCACTGCCGCGACATCGCCGCTGGCCAGCTGCTCGCGTCCGGAACGACGCTTGGTGAGCAGACCGGCCTTCTCCAGGACGGCGACGTGCTTCTGTACCGCCGCGAAGCTCATGTCGTATTTCGCGGCGAGCACCGAGACCGAGTGTTCGCCGGCGAGCACGCGTCGCAGGATGTCACGACGGGTGCGGTCCGACAACGCGTGGAACAGGGCGTCGGCCCGATCCTCGTCTGTCGGTTCGCCTGCATTCTCGGCCACGCCTCAAACATACAACCAATTGGTTGTATGTCAAGGGTCTGTTGCGATCACGACGGGCTCAACCCTGGCCTCCGGCGGACCCTGCGCCTTGACTTGTCCCGACCGTCTCGCTGCACCCGTCGCGCGTCGCCGCCACCGGACCGACTCCGCGATCCCGAACCCGAAGGACCCCACTCGTGACCCGTCAGCTCCACCTCGGTGGTTTCTTGATCGCCTCCCCCGTCACCCATTCGCACGCCGCATGGCGTCATCCCGGCTCGGAGACCGACTACTTCGGGCCAGACCACTACCACCGGGTCGGCCGCATCCTCGAACGCGGCAAGTTCGACTTCGCCTTCTTCGCCGACCTGCTCGCCGCACCGGTCCGGTTCGGCGGTAACCAGTCCGAACCCTTCCGGCGCGGCACTCAGGCCGCCGCGACGATCGATCCGAGCCTGGTCGCGGCGAGCATCGCCGCCGTCACCACGCGACTCGGTATCGCGGTCACCAAGTCCACCACCTACTTTCACCCCTACGAACTCGCGCGCGTCTTCGGTTCCCTCGATCACCTCACCCGTGGACGGATCGCGTGGAACATCGTGACGTCGCTGTCGCAGGCCGAGGCGCAGAACTTCGGCTTCGACGACCACGTCGGACACGACGAGCGGTACGTGCGTGCCGAGGAGTTCGTCAGCACGGCGATCAAGCTGTGGTCGAGCTGGGATGCCGACGCCGTCACCGCCGACAAGGAGTCCGGCGTCTGGGCGGATCCGTCGAAGATCCACACCGTCGACCACGAAGGCACGCACTACCGCACGCGGGGTCCGCTCAACCAGCCCCGCTCACCGCAGCATCGCCCGGTACTCATCCAGGCGGGGTCGTCGAACACCGGCAAGGACTTCGCCGCGCGGTGGGCGGAGGCGATCTTCGAGATCGACCCGACCCCGGAGGGACGCCGGGCCTACTACGACGACGTGAAGTCGCGGGCGGTGAACTTCGGCCGAAATCCCGACCACGTCAACATCTTCCCGGCGTTCATCCCGTTCATCGGCGAGACCGAGTCGATCGCCCGGGAGAAGCAGGCGTTCCACAACGAACTCGCCGATCCGATCTCCGGCCTGATCACGCTGTCGGTTCACACCGACCACGACTTCTCCGCCTACGATCTCGACGCTCCCGTCGAAGACGTCCAGGTGAGCGGCACACAGGGGCTGTTCGACGTCGCCCGACGCCTCTCCGAGCGGGACAGTCTCACCCTCCGCGACATCGGCAAGCTCTACGCCCAGGGAGTCCTGCTGCCGCAGTTCGTCGGCACGGCCGCCGATGTCGCGGATCAGATCGAGGAGTCCTTCACCGGCGGTGAGGCCGACGGGTTCATCGTGTCGAGTGCGCAAACCCCGGGCACCTTCAACGATTTCGTGGACTACGTGGTGCCGGAGTTGCAGCGCCGCGGCCTGTTCCGCACGGAGTACGAGGGCACGACCCTGCGCGAGCACCTCGGGCTCGGGAGCGCCGAGGAGGATCTGCCCGCGGACGTGCGTGGGGTAGACACCCGGCTCGCGGGCTGAGAGAACTCAGCGCTCGCCGACCCGGCCGCCGTCGACGTCCCAGTGCCGGTCGACGCGCACGTTCTGCAGCATGCGCCGATCGTGGGTCACGAGAAGCACTGCGCCGTCGTAGGAATCGAGAGCGGACTCGAGTTGTTCGATGGCCGGCAGGTCGAGGTGGTTGGTCGGCTCGTCGAGGACAAGGACATTGGTGCCCCGCGCCTGCAGCAGGGCGAGTCCGGCCCGCGTGCGTTCGCCGGGTGACAGCTCTCCGACCGGCCGGTCCACGTGATCGGCCCGCAGGCCGAACTTGGCGAGCAACGTCCGCACGTCCGCGGTGGAGTATTCGGGGACCAGCGCTTCGAACCGTTCGGCCAGCGGCCGGGGACCGGTGAACAGGCCACGCGCCTGGTCGATCTCGCCGATCGCGACGTTGGCACCGAGTCGCGCGGTCCCCTCGTCGGGTTCGACGCGACCGAGCAGTAGCCGCAGCAGCGTCGTCTTGCCGGCACCGTTGTGGCCCGTGATGCCGATGCGTTCGCCGGCGTTCACCTGTAACGACACCGGGCCCAGCACGAAATCCCCCTGTCGCACGACCGCTTCATTGAGGGTGGCGACCACCGAGCTGGAGCGCGGCGCGGACCCGATGGTGAACTCGAGAACCCATTCCTTGCGCGGTTCGGCGACCTCGTCGAGCCGAGCGATCCGGCTCTCCATCTGCCGGACCTTCTGCGCCTGCTTCTCACTGGACTCGGTGGCGGCGCGGCGTCGGATCTTGTCGTTGTCCGGCGCTTTCCGGATGGCATTGCGGACACCCTGGCTCGACCATTCACGCTGGGTCCGAGCGCGTGCGACGAGGTCGGCCTTCCTGGCCGCGAACTCCTCGTACTCCTCGCGACGGTGACGTCGGGCGACGGCACGCTCCTCGAGGTAGCTCTCGTAGCCGCCGCCGTACACGGTGTTGGTGTGCTGCGCGAGGTCGAGTTCGAGCACCCGGGTGACGCTGCGCGCGAGAAACTCTCGGTCGTGACTGACGAGGACGACGCCGCCCCGCATGCCGGCCACGACCTCCTCCAGGCGCGCGAGACCGTCGAGATCGAGGTCGTTGGTCGGTTCGTCGAGGAGCACGATGTCGAAGCGCGAGCACAGCAGCGCGGCGAGCCCGACCCGGGCGGCCTGGCCGCCGGACAGATCCGCCATCAGGGTGGCATCCGGGTCGATGACACCGTCACCGAGCCCGAGGTCGGCGAGGACCGCGGGCAGCCGCTCGTCGAGATCGGCCGCCCCGGTGGCCAACCAGTGGTCGAGCGCGGCCGCATACGTCTCGGCCGGATCTCCCGGCGCCGCGGCGTCGGGGTCGGCCAACGCGTCCGCCGCCGCGTCCATCGCGGTCGTCGCCGCCGCGCACCCCGTCCGGCGGGCGACGTACGCGCGCACCACCTCACCGGGAACCCGTTCGTGCTCCTGCGGCAACCATCCGACGAAAGCGTCGGACGGTGCACGGGTCACCGTCCCCTCCAGGGGCGCGAGATCACCGGCGAGTACCCGCAGCAGCGTGGTCTTCCCGGCACCGTTCGCACCGACCACGCCGATCACGTCGCCGGGTGCCACCGTGAGATCGAGGTGGTCGAAGAGGACGCGGTGGGCATATCCCCCGGCGACGTCCTTGGCGACGAGCGTGGCGGTCATCGGTCCATGGTCGCACCCAGCTCTCGGACCACGAGGACCCGGCCGAGGCGGCTCCGGCACGCGGCAGCCGGCTCCCCCGGTTTTCCCGAGCGCCCGGCCGGGTATTGACCCGCATGACCTCATCTCGCGAGACCCGACACTTCGACGTCGTCATCGTCGGCGGCGGAAACGCCGGCCTCAGCGCGGCGGCGCGACTGCTGCGCCTGGGCGTCACCGATGTCGCGGTGATCGAACCGCAGGCCGTCCACACGTACCGCCCACTGCTCTCCTACGTCGGCGGAGGTCAGGCGACGCTGCAGGACGCCGAGCGCACGCAGCGATCGGTGACGCCGGACGGGGTGACGTGGTTGCGCGACACCGCCGTCGTCGTCGACGCGGGAAAGCGGACGGTCCGCTGCGTCTCGGGCGCCGACGTCGGCTACCGGGACCTCGTCCTGGCCGTCGGACTCGTACCGGATCACGACGCGATGCCGGGGATCGAGCTCGCGATCGCCGACCCGGCGGTGGCCAGCAACTATCTCGACCGGGCCGAACAGACCTGGGATCTCGTCACCTCGATGCCGCGGGGTGGACGGGCCGTGTTCACCGTCCCGCGTCCGCCGGTCAGCTGCACCGGGACCACACTCAAACCACTCTTCCTGGCCGCCGCCCACTGGCGGCGTCGAGGAATCCTCGAGTCGCTCGACATCACCATGACCGTCGACCGGCCCCATCTGCTCGGCGTCGCGGCCCTCGACGCCCGCCTCTCGGAGTGCCTCGACGAACTCGGCGTCCGCGTGCTGCTCGACAGCTCCGTACGACTGCATCCGGTCGATCGCCGGGTCACCGTGGTCACCGGCTCGGACACCCAGGATGTGTACTACGACATGCTGCACCTCGTCCCGCCCTTCCGAGGTGCCGACCTGGTGACCGACTCGGACCTGGCCGGCGCCCGCGGCCGGGGGCTCGTCGACATCGATCCCCACACGCTGCGTCACCGCACCCATCCGTCCATCTGGGGAGCCGGTGACGGCGCCGCGATCGCGACCGACCCGTCGGGCGGCGGGTTGCGACGGCAGATCTCGGTGCTCGCCGACAACATCGCGGCCGCGCGGGCCGGCGAGGAGCTCACCGCCTACGACGGGTACACCGTCGCTCCGATCGCGACGGACGCACATCATCTCATCGCCGCCGAGTTCGACCGCGACGGGACCATCACGTCGTCGTTGCCGTCGGTCATCGACCCGCTCAAACCGCGCCGGAGTGCGTGGGCCTTCGACCGATATGCCCTCCCGCGCCTGTACTGGAACGCGATCCTGCGAGGGCGGGTGTGAGTCCGCGTCGAGACCTGTGACCGGTTCGGAATCGAGAAGCCCCTAGACCCGCCGCACTACCGTGAGAGCTGCCTCGGCCCCGAGGCCGTCGACCGCGAAGGGAACGCGAATGGGCAGCTCTGGAGGATTCTCCGATCAGGAACGGGCCGCGATGAAGGAGCGCGCCGCGGAACTCGAGATGGAGAAGACCCGCAGGCGCGGGAACAAGAAGGCGGCCGAGGAACTCGATCTGCTCGCGAAGCTCGAGAGCATGGACCCGGCCGATCGCGCGCTGGCCGAACGCATCCACGCGATCGTCACCACGGCCGCACCGGACCTCGCACCGAAGCTCTGGTACGGACAACCGGCCTACGCGCTGAAGGGCAAGGTGGTGTGTTTCTTCCGCAGCGGGCACGACGACAAGGAGCGATATACTCCACCTTCGGATTCACCCAGAACGCCAACCTCGACGACGGCGGATTCTGGCCGACGTCGTTCGCGGTCAGCACCCTGGACACCGAGGCCGAGAAGACCATTGCGACGCTGGTCGCGAAGGCGGTGAGCTGACCTTCCCCTTACTGCCTCATCCGAAAGACTGTAAACCCGCAGGTCCCAGCCCTGCTCCCGGAGGTGTGAGGAGCGTTAGCGACGAGCCACGAAGGGCCAGCAACCGGCGCGGGATCGTCCTCCCAGCGAATTTGCCTCCCCCTCAACAGGTTTGAAGGGTATATTGCCCTTCGCGCCGACTCACGGGGACGGAGATTCAGCGCTGGGAGCCGGTTCCGGCTTCTGCGAACAACGCCGGTTCGGCTCCGCGGCCGACTACCCTGACAGCCATGATCACCGCGGTGCACACACTGATCTACTGCGACGACCCGGACGCCGCCCGCGCCTTCTTCCGCGACGTGTTGCGCTTCCCGCACGTCGACACGGGCGGCGGTTGGCTGATCTTCCAGACCGGTCCCAGCGAACTCGGAGCCCACCCGAATGCCTGGGAGCACGAGGGAAGCGCCGGGCGCACCGATCAGAAGTTCGACGTGTCGTTCATGTGCGACGATCTCGACTCCACCATGCGCGAACTCGCCGGCCGGGGCGCCGAGTTCGCCGGCACACCGACCGATGAGGGTTGGGGCGTGACTGTCCGGGTCAAGGTCCCCGGCGCCGGGGAGATCACGCTGTACGAACCGAAATACCCACCGCCCGCGCTCCTGTGAACGTCCGGACCCGTCCGCCGGACGTCGCTCATTCGGTCGCATGAAACCCGGCGATGCCCCCATCGAAGCGCGGTAATCTCCCAAGGTCACCGACCAGGAGGAGCCGACCGTGGGCAGTCCCTACGACCCCAACCAGCCGACCGCCATGGGTCCGCAGGGGCCGCAGCAACCCGGCTGGCCGCCTTCTGGCGGTCACCAACCCGGCGGGCCGCAGCCGGCTCCCGGCCAGCCGCCGAACCCGGGTCCGTACGGTGGGCAGCCGTACGGCCAACAGCCCTATGGCGGGCAGCCCTACGGCCAGCAGCCGTACGGCCAACAACCGTATGGCCAGCCGTTCGGTCAGCAATCACCCCCTCCGGCCAAGAGTGGGAGCAAGAAGTGGTGGTTCATCGGCGGCGGCGGACTGGTCCTCGTACTGATCGTCGTGGTGGCGGTGGTGCTGGCGCTGACCCTGCGCGGTGGTGGCGACGACGAACCGTCGATCCCGACCGCCTCGGCCCTCCAACTGGTGCTGCCCGAAGACCAGTTCCCGGACATCACGGGCGAATTCAGCACGGAGACGGGCAGTACCGACGACGACGGCAGCACCGTGGACAACGAGAAGTGTGCGACGCTGGTCCAGTCTCAGCAGACCGGCAACGAACGCGCGGAGCGCGAGCTCACCGAGACCTCGTCCTCCAACGAGATACTCTTCGGTCTCGACAACTACAGTGCCGACGTGACCAAGCCGGCCGACAACGGTTACGACGAGTTCGACGAGATCGTCTCCGCCTGTTCGTCTTTCACGCTGACCCTCGAGGACGGCGACGTCCCGGTCACTCTCGCGCTCGAGAAGGTCGAGCTGCCGATCGACGGTGACTACAAAGCGGTCCGGATGACCGGCGAGTACGAGGTCGGTGCGATCGAGGTTCACCTCGCCGGGATCATCGTGGTCGGCGAGGAGCGGGGCGTATCGTTCACGGTCACGCACAACACGGTTGACGACGCACCGCCCGCGATGGACACCACGGTCAGCAACAATCTGGCCGAGATGTTCACGGCCCAGCGGCAGATCATCGCCGACGCGACCTGAAGCCCGACGGTCGAGATTCGTCGGTCGTCAGAGGAGGATTCGCGCCACCGCGGCCGGGTCGTCGAAGATGCTCATATGCCAGGCCCCGGCGCAGACGATGAAGTCCGATCCCGGTATCCGCTGATGCATGGCTCTCATGGAGGCGACGTCGGACACCGTGTCGTGTTCGGCCGCGACCACGGTCACCGGGCACGAGATCGACGCGGTGCGTTGCGAACAGTCGAAGTGGGCGATCGCGCGCAGCGCCGACGCCCAGGACGCGTGGTCCGCGGCGGCCACGGCTTCGCGAGCG
Organism: Gordonia sp. IITR100; assembly: GCF_002009645.1. Lineage (NCBI taxonomy): Bacteria > Bacillati > Actinomycetota > Actinomycetes > Mycobacteriales > Gordoniaceae > Gordonia > Gordonia sp. IITR100. The sequence goes on from NZ_MVKV01000017.1 coordinate 73,125, forward strand.
TAGCGGACGACCGGTCCATCGTTGCGCAATTCGTCTGCGCTGAACCAGCGTCCGAGTGTGCCGTCGACATCGACGGTGTCGGCCTCGACGGCGGCTGCCGCAGCGTCGAATGCCGGGAAGGGCGTGTCTCGGGTGCACAGCAGCGTCAGGCGGGAGACGAGCTCGGGGCGCCGGATCGCGAGTTCCAGGGCCACCTGTCCGCCGAAGGAATGTCCCACCACATGCCAGGGCGCCTCGGACGCAGCCGATTCCGCGACCCCGGCGGCGAGCCGCGCGGGTAGGTCGTCATCCGCATAACCCGGCGGCGGGCTGATCGCAGGCGTGATCACGTGTCCGTACTCGGCCAGCTCGGCACGCACGCCGTCCCACACCGCCGGCGACAGCGGGGTTCCCGGCAGTAGCAGCCAGGTCGGGGGTTCGGTCGTCACCACGTACTCTCCTCAGCTGTCGTCACGGATTCAGACCGGCCGCCGGATTCGTCGCCTCGATCAGCGGCACCGTCAGCATCGAGGGATGATCTCCGCCCCGATGAATCCGACACGTTCCGCGGGGACCGGTCTGATAGCGGGCGGGGAAATGTCCGGTCAACGGGTTGCCCCGGTCGACGTTCCGTCCCGCGAGCACCAGCCGCAGGCGATCGCCGGGCATGAAAGATGTTGCCGACGAACCGAGTCCGACCTCTATCTCCACGATCTGACCGGGCTCCAGCAACTGAACGCGGTCGAAGCTGTGCACCGGCCGGGCCACCGACGATGCATCGCGGTCCAGTGCTCGCAGGGAGAGCTTCTGCCTACCCGTCACGATGCGGTCCCGGCCGTATCCGTACGAACCCTCGAACGGGACCCACCGCGTTCCGGCCCATTTCTCCACTGCCACGAACAACGTCGCATCCCCACCGCGCGGCAGGCTAACCCATAGTCGAGCACTCATCGGTCCGGAGAGTTCGAGATGAGAATCGATGGCAAGGTCGTAGGCCAGCCCGGCCCCGCGCAGGTCGAGAACCGACGAACCACTCGCCACGCCTCCCCCGGTGACCCGGGTCAGACGATCACCGTCAGCGAGTAGCAGTTCGGTCCACGTGGTCGCCGCCGGCGGCCACTCATGTTCCTCGCGTACATCGGTGACCTCGGTCCGCGACCCCCGGACTTCGAGGCGGACCCGTGGCAGGGTCCTGGTCGTGTCCCCGCGCAGGTGTCGGTCGAAGAACGCGTGCTGGGTCGCCACCGCGTCGTCGCTGTAGAACGTCGCCCATTTCGGTCCGCGGTGGGTGTACAGGTACTTGTGAGCCGACCCGGCCCGCTCGAACGCACGCATCGAACCCGCGCTGTGCAGATTGCTGTCGGAGAAACTGGCGCACACCAGCATCGGCACCTCGATGGCCGTAAGATTCGGTGTCTTGCTCTGCCACCAGTCATCTCGCAGGGGGTGGCGGCGGCGTTCGGCACCGATGTCCTCCGACAACCGGGCGGCCTTCCGGGTGACGAGAGCCCAGATGCGGGAGAACCCTCTCTCGTCGACTCCACCGGGCTTCATGAAGTCGCGGTAGAGGTCGGTGAACCCTTCCCACGGACAGATCGCCGCGAGGTGGGGCGGGTGGAGTGCGGCCGCCTTGTACTGCGAGAGCGCGAGATACGACACGCCCAGCATGCCGACCGCTCCGGTCGACCAGGACTGCCGGCCGGCCCACTCGATCAGGTCGTGGACATCGAGGGCCTCGGCGTCGGAGAGCAGCGATCCGGTTCCCTCCGAGGTCCCCGCGCCGCGCAGGTCGGCATTGATGACGACGTAGCTCCGCGAGGTCCAGACCGCGGGGTCGGGCGCCTCCCAGCCCGTCTCACTCGAAACGCGATACGGCGCAGGTTGATTCATGATCCGGTACTGGAAGTTGATCTTCCACCCGAACCGCGTCCGGACCGGCAGCGCGTCCTTGCCGTAGGGGTGCGCCGAGAGCAGGACCGGAAACGGACCATCCCCCGCCGGCCGATACACGTTGACCCGCAGGGTGACCCCGTCGCGCATCACCACCGGGACGTCGGCATCCTTGATCATGTCGTCGGGTGCCGGGTAGATGGTCACCGGCGGACGTACGGCGTTCCGCAACCGCCGCAGGCCGTAGCGAAGAGCACCCGGGCGCCGCCACGGCCGGTCGTGACTCACCGAATCCCCCATACGACCTCCGACGACAGTGCGACACCCATGGCTGGACTCTAGGGCACGGGCCGAGGCCGCTCATGGCTCTCCACACCCTTGCGTGTTCCGTCAGCGATCGCTAACGTTAGCCATTACCGACATATACCGGCACAAGGAGTCCTCATGGGAGCACCAGTCGCATTCTTCGAGATCACCTCGCATGACCCCACCCGTCTCACCGCGTTCTATCGCGATCTGTTCGGCTGGACCATCGACGACAGTTCCGGCCCGGAATACTCGCTCGTCGACACCGGCGCAGGTGACGGCGCCGTCTCCGGCGGCATCGGCGCCGTGTCCGAACCCGGCGGGACCAGCGGGGTGAGTGTCTACATGCGCGTCGACGATCTGCAGGCGTCCCTCGACCGGGCCGAGACGCTCGGTGGCAAGGCACTCGTGCCGCCCACGGACCTCCCGGATGGGTACGGCAGATTCGCGATGTTCGCCGACCCCGACGGCAACTCGATCGGACTCTGGGCGTGACCGACAAGTCCCCAGGCGTCGACGAGGCCCTGCGCGCGATGGCGGAGCCCCGCCGCCGCGCCATCCTCGAACTCGTCTCCGGCGAGGAGCTGTCCGCGGGCGACATCGCCGCCCGGTTCGACGTCAGCCGCACCGCGATCTCTCAGCACATCACGGTGTTGAAAGACGCCGGGTTGCTGGCCGAACGCCGCGAGGGGACCCGACGCATCTACCGCGCCCGACCCGAGGGCATCGACCGACTACGCGACCTGCTCGACGACATGTGGGCGTCATCTCTCGACGTCGCGCGGCAACTGGTCGAGGCCGAACGCGGACTGACCGACGCCGACGAGGTGAACCGTGCCGGGTGAACGGGAGGTCGACGGCGCCGGAAGTCGCGACGGCGGTGCCGTTCTCCCGCTCCGACGGCCTCCGATACGTCAATCCACCACCGTCCGTAGCGATCTCGACCACGTCTTCACCACCTTTGTCCGGACCATCGGGGTCTGGTGGCCGCTGCAGCCGATGTCGATCGGCGGGGACCGTGCACGGACGGTGACCATCGACGAGTTCACCGGCGGCCGGGTCTATGAGACCTGGGACGACGGCACGACCGCCGAATGGGGTCGATTGGCGGTGTGGGAACCCCCGAGTCGGTTCGTCATGTCGTGGCTGAACACTCCCGAGCCGACCGAGGTCGAGCTGGCCTTCACCTCGCTGGGTCCGGCACTGACGCGGGTGTCCGTGGAACACCGCGGCTGGGAACATCTGAGCGAGGAACAGCTTCGCGAAGACTGCGCCGCGCCAGGCGGTTACAGCTCCGGCGCGTATTCCGGCGGCTGGGCCGCCGCCCTGGCGGCCTGCGTCGACGTCATCGAATCGACCCACCCCTGAAGAGAGAGCGTCAGAACATGACCCACTTCGTGTATAAACTCGTCCCGCCGCGTCCCACCTTCGGTCCCGGCGACATGTCCGACGACGAGGCCGCCATCATGGGCCGCCACGGCGCGTATTGGTCGGGGCTCCTCGCCGACGGCACCGCGGTGATCTTCGGTCCCGTCGTCGACCCGACCGGGAACTGGGGCCTGGGCGTGGTGCGCGCCGACTCCGAGGACGATGTCCGGGCCATCAGCGCCGCCGACCCGGCCGTCACCTCGGGCCTCGCCCGCGTCGAGATCCTCCCCATGCCCGTCGGTATCGGACGCGACTGAACGGACCGGACAGCGACGAAGCCCGTCCCGACATCGGTCGGAACGGGCTTCGTTCGGTGGAGCCAAGGGGACTCGAACCCCTGACCCCCACACTGCCAATACAGCCACAAAAGGATTGCGGATATTTCGATTAGTCGGCAAACTTGTCAGATGAGCCCGACTACCGCACCGCGCAGAACAGGAACGTTCTTCCCCCCGACTGACGCCCCCGACCTCGACGCCCTCAGGGATTTGTCGCGGTTCCTCGATCACCACCACGAGCCCGCCGCGCTCGTCGGGCCCGACGGTGAAGAAGTGCCTCTCCCGCTCGAGGTCTATCGGACGCTGACACAGATCGTGGATGCGATGCGCGCGCACCGCGCGGTCGTTGTCGCTCCGGTCGACCAGAAACTCTCGACGCAGGAGTCTGCCGACTACCTCGGCATCAGCCGCCCTACTCTCATCAAACTGCTGGAGAGCGGCAGAATCCCCTTCGAGACCGTAGAAGGCAGCCGTCACCGGCGCGTGAAGTTGGGCGATCTACTCGAGTATCAGTCACAGCGCGCAATCGAGCGGCGCGGGGCGCTGCAAGCTCTCGTCGATGACGCCGAAGACAGCGGTCTGTACGACGTGCCTGCCGAGGACTATCGGGAAGCCATGCGCACATCTCGCCGCGAGATTGCCGAGGAGCGCAAGCGGTAGTGGCGGGGTTTCGTGTGATGCTCGACGCGTGTGTTCTGGTGCCGATCGACAAGGCCGATCTGCTGCTCACCTTCGCCGAGCACCGGGCGTTCTACCCTCTGTGGAGCAACCGCATCATGGACGAGACGGTGCGCGGTATCAATCGGGCGACAAAGGGACGAGTCTCAGAGGCGACCGCACGCTTGCGGGTCGATGCAATGAACGATGCCTTCGAGGACGCGTGCGTCGAAGGCTGGGAACCACTTGAAGAGGCAATCTCAGGAATGCCCGATCCTGACGACCGACACGTTGTCGCAGCCGCCGTGAGAGGCCACGCGGCCGCGATCGTCACCGACCACACCCAGCATTTTCCCAATGCAGTTGTGGAGCCGCTGGGGCTGCACATACGCAGCTCCGACCAATTCCTGCTGGACCTACTCCACCGCAATCCGGCGCGTGCGGTGGCATCTGTAGCCCAAACCGCCGACAAGCGTCGTCGCCCACCGGTGACCACCGAACAGTTTCTCGATGCTCTCGCAGCTTCTGGCACAACCGATTTCGTCAGGGATATCGCACCCTACTTCGAATCCGGTAGCTAGAACACGTCGCCGCCTCCGTAGAGCGCGCAGCCGTTCGTCCCTACGCAACTCGGTTCGACAGACTCTATCCCACCAACGACGAAGCCCGTTCCGACATCGGTCGGAACGGGCTTCGTTCGGTGGAGCTAAGGGGACTCGAACCCCTGACCCCCACACTGCCAGTGTGGTGCGCTACCAGCTGCGCCATAGCCCCGTATTTTGTTGTTCCGCCCTGTTCAAGGGCACTGGCGAAGTTACACCATCTCGGCGATACCAGCCAAATCGCCAGGACGCCGACCCGGTTGGTGTCGAGTCGGCGTCCGCGACTCAGGAGTTGCCGCCACCCAGGATGCTGTCGAGCCAACCGGTGCCCTCGAGGACGCCGTTGACGGGCTCGCCGTCGTGCAGCACGGTCGGGGTGCCGACCTGGCCGCCGGTCGCCTTCGACAGTTCGTCGGTCGACTTCTGCGCGTTCTCCTCGGCCTGGGCGACCTTCGCGTTGTCGGTGATGCACGTGGCGGTGGCCGGCGTCGCGCCCTGCTCGGTGGCGACACGCGCGAGCTCGGGGCTGGTGATGTTGCCGGTGCCGTCCTCGGGCGGCTGGGCGGCGAACAGCGCGCTGTGGAATCGCAGGAACAGATCGGTGTTCTGCTCGTCGGCCACGCAGGTCAGCGCACCGGCAGCGCGCGAGCTGTAGTCACCGGTCGCCGACCGCGAGTTCAAGAAGTGCAGCGTGTGGTAGCGCACGCGGAGTTTGCCCTCGGTCACGGCCTTGGTGATGGCCGGTCCGGACTGCTGCTCGAACACCTTGCACACCGGACACATCGGGTCTTCGAAGACGTCGATGAGCGGAGCGGTCTCGGGACCGACGATCATCGTCGAACTCGACGCCAGCGCGGCTTGATCGGTGTCACCCTGATCGCGTCCGCTCCACCAGATCCCGCCGATCACGAGGCCCGCGATCACCAGGACCGCGATGCCGCCGAGCACGTAGGTCATCGTGTTCGACGGCGCGCTCGGCTGATACTTCGAGTTGGTGGTGCGGGGCACCGATGCTCCCGGCTTGCGCTTCTTGCTCACATTCCGACAATAACGGCGCCGCGCTGAAAATTGTCTGAGGGAACGTCCAGCCGGAACGGGGCGGTGACCACCACCGCCGGCCCGCTACTCGCTCACGCCCCCAGCGCCGCGTCGACGACCTGCTGCGCCTCGCTCTGCACCTGCGCGAGATGGTCTGCGCCCTTGAAGGATTCGGCGTAGATCTTGTACACGTCCTCGGTCCCCGAGGGGCGAGCCGCGAACCAGGCGTTCTCCGTCGTGACCTTGAGGCCGCCGATCGGTGCGCCGTTGCCCGGTGCGGTCGTCATGATCGCCGAGATGGGTTCGCCCGCCAGTTCCGTGGCCGTCACCTGCTCCGGTGACAACTTCGACAGCACCGCCTTCTGCTCCCGGCTGGCCGGCGCGTCGATCCGCGCGTACGCCGTTGTCCCGTACTCCTCGGCGAGTTCGGCGTAGCGCTGCGACGGCGACTTGCCCGTCACCGCGAGGATCTCCGACGCCAGCAGCGCCATTATGATGCCGTCCTTGTCGGTCGACCACGGGCTGCCGTCGAAGGTCAGGAACGACGCCCCGGCGCTCTCCTCGCCACCGAAGGCGACGCGACCGTTCAGCAGGCCGTCGACGAACCACTTGAAACCGACGGGAACCTCGAGCAGCGGTCGTCCGATCCCGGCGACCACCCGGTCGATCAGCGACGACGACACGAGCGTCTTGCCGACGGCCGCCGACTGCGACCACTGCGGCCGGTGCGTGAACAGGTAGTCGATCGCGACGGCCAGGTAGTGGTTGGGGTTCATCAGACCGGCGTCGGGCGTGACGATGCCGTGCCGGTCCGAGTCGGCGTCGTTGCCGGTCGCGATGTCGTAGGAATCACGGGAGGAGATGAGCGAGGCCATCGCGTTGGCAGACGAACAGTCCATCCGGATCTTGCCGTCGGTGTCGAGCGTCATGAACGAGAACGTCGGGTCCACCGTCGGATTCACGACCGTCAGGTGCTCGAGGTTGTATCGGAGGCCCAGCAGCGCCCAGTAGCCGACGGACGCGCCGCCGAGCGGGTCGGCGCCGATGTGGATGCCGGCGTCGCGGATCGCCCGCATGTCGACCACATCGCCGAGTCCGTCGATGTAGTTGAGGAGGAACGAGTAGTCGTGCACGAACTCGCTGCCGCGCGCACGCTCGAACGGGATGCGCGCGACACCGTCGAGCTTCTGCTCGAGCAGTTCGTTCGCCCGCGCCGCCACGACCGAGGTGATCGAGGTGTCCGCGGGACCGCCGGTCGGCGGGTTGTACTTGAACCCGCCGTCCCGCGGCGGATTGTGTGACGGCGTCACGACGATGCCGTCGGACAGCACCCCCGGGTTGTCCTGGTTGAACATGAGGATGGCGCGGCTGACCGCCGGCGTGGGTGTGAACGAGTCGCTCTCGGCGGTGTAGACGGTGATCTCGTTGGCCGCGAGCACCTCGAGAGCGGTGCGCCAGGCGGGGACCGAGAGAGCGTGGGTGTCGAACCCGATGAACAGCGGACCGGAGATCCCGGCCGAGCGGCGGTAGTCGACGATCGCCTGCGTCGTCGCGAGGATGTGGGCCTCGTTGAACGCGTTGTCGAAACTCGATCCGCGATGCCCCGACGTCCCGAACACGACCTGCTGCAACGGGTCCGACGGGTCGGGTGTGTTGTCGTAATAGGCACGCACCAGGGCGTCCACGTCGACGAGGTCTTCGGGCAGGGCCAAGGTACCAGCGCGAGGATGTGCCATGACCGCGATTGTGCCACTCCACACGCCGTTCGCCCGGTCGACGAACCGATCCGTCCGGACCCGGATACCGAATCGCTACGGTGGGACGATCGTCGACGTCGCATCGAAGGGGCCTGCACACATGCTGATCGCCGGATTGTCGGGACTGCTGTCCCCCGGACGCCGATCCCCAGGCCTGCTCGTGCTCGTCCTGCCGGGCGGCACGGACAACAGCCACAAACCGTTCAGTCCCTGGCAGCCGTCCGCCCTGCGCATGTACCCGTTCACCTGGTCGCTGCGACTGCGATTCGGCCGGTCGGTGCGCGTCCACCAGGTCGGCTACCGCGTGTACGGCTGGAACGGCGACGACAACTCGCCTCTGCTCCCCGCCCGTGCGGCACTCGACGAGATCTGCCGACGGCACCCGGGCGTGCCGGTGGTCGCGATCGGACACTCGATGGGCGGACGCGTGGCCGCCCATCTCGCCGCCGACCGCCGGGTCATCGGCGTCCTCGGCCTGGCGCCGTGGTGGCAGTTCGCCGACTGGCGACACATCCAGCCCGGCGCGCGGGTCGTCGCGGTGCACGGCGACGCCGACACCCGCACGCTCGCAAAGCGGACCCGCAAGGGCATCGACGAGCTCTCGGCGCTGGGCGTCGACGCCGAGTTCATCCCGGTCCCCGGCGGCGGTCACGCCATGCTCGATCACATCGGGCTCTGGCAGCGCAGCGCGCTCGACTTCGTCGGCGAGCGCCTGTCCGCGCTGCGCGGCGCCTGACCTCAGCGCGTCGGCCGGCCGGCCAACTCCTCGACGAACTCCGGATAGAACTCGACGTATTTCTCCCCGACGAACACGTAGAGCGGATCGTCGCCGGTCTGCCCGTAGGCCTGCTTGCGGAGTTCGGTGCGCATGTTCTTGAACGTCGAGGTGTGTTCCAGCGCCTCGACGAGCCGGACGAACAGCGGCACGGCGTACGCGGGCAGACCGTCGCGAACGTGTCGGGCGAGACCGTCGGCGTCGAAGGTCTCGCCGTCGCGCAGGCTCACCGCCGCCATGCCGGCCTTGCCGTCGACCCCCGGAACGGGCACACCGAACACGACCGCCTCCTCGACGGCGGGGTGCGCGTCGAGCACCGCCTCGACCTCGGTGGTGGCCACGTTCTCGCCCTTCCAGCGGAAGGTGTCACCGATGCGGTCGACGAAGCCAATGTGCGAGAAGCCCTGATCGCGGACGACGTCGCCGCTGTTGAACCACTTGTCGCCCTTGCGCTTCGCGTCGCGGACGATCTTTCGTTCGGTCGCGGCCGGGTCGGTGTAACCGTCGAACGGCACCCGTGAATTGATCTGCGCGAGAAGCAATCCGGTACCACCCTTCCCGACCGGCCGCACCCGCCCGTCGGGACCGCGCAGCGGCTCGCCGGTCTCCTCATCGTATTCGACGATCGTGTACGGCAACGGCGAGAACCCGGCCGTCTTGGACAAGCCGAAGACGTTGATGAAACCGATGTTCGCCTCGCTCGCCGCATACAACTCGACGACGCGGTCGATACCGAACCGCTCGGTGAAGGCATCCCAGATGTCCGGGCGCAGACCGTTGCCGACGGCCAGCCGGAGGCGGTGCGCGCGATCGGTCGGCTTCGGCGGCTGCGCGAGGAGATAGCGGCACAGCTCACCGATGTAGGCGAACGCGGTGGCGTTGTTCTCGATGATCTCGTCGATGAACTTCGACGCCGAGAACTGCTTGCCGATGGCCAGACAGGCGCCCGATGCGAGGACCGACGAGACCGAGATCGTGAGAGCGTTGTTGTGGTAGAAGGGCAACGCCGTGTACATGACGTCGTCGCCGCGCAGACGGATTCCCAGCCCGCCGATGCCGTTCATCGCCACCAGCCAGCGGTAATGACTCATCTTGCTGGCCTTCGGGTAACCCGTTGTGCCCGAGGTGAAGATGTAGATCGCGGTCGACCCGACCTCGATCGAGTCGGTGACCGGCCGGTCGAGCGGTGAGCAGCGCGCGGTCAGTGTGGCGAGTTCGGCGAAGGTGAACTCCTTCTCCGGTCGGCATCCGGTCGGCACCGATTCCAGCGCCTCCAGCAGATCGGACTGATAGAGAACCACTTTCGGCTCGATGAGTCCGAGACTGTGTTCCAGCACCGCGCCGCGCTGATTGAAGTTGAGCATTCCGCAGATCGCCCCGATCTTGACGATCGCGAACATCGCGATGACGACATCGGGGTGATTACGCGAGAGCACCGCGACCACGTCACCGCGCCCGACACCCTCGCGAGTGAGGAGATCCGCGAGCCGGTTGGCCCGAGCATTGGCCTCGCGGTACGTGATCGACGCACCCTCGAACCGGAGGAAGTCCCGGTCGGGGTACTTCTGCGCACTCTGCTGGAACCGCTTGCCGATGGACATCTTCGTGGTCGGCGGTGTGGGCAGCATCGCCGGTAGGGTCCGCAGAATCGTGCCGGCGTCACGACGCAACGACGCGACTCCCGACACCATGTCCGCCAACCGGATGTCCGGCAGCAGTCCCGCGCCCGACGCCTGATCAACCATGTTCTTCCCGCCCCTTCGGTGTGTTCGACGACACACACCCTAGCGACAGCTCGTCCCCATTGACACATTGGGGGCTATTTGTTTCAAAAGTTCAGATGCGTCGAGGCAGCAGGCGAGACCGCGCCGCGATCCGCCGGCCAGCCGGGGTCGACCCTTGGCGCACGCCGGGTGACCGGCCACACTGTCTGGATGACCGACACCTCGCCGAGACCGACGAGCGACCGTCCCGCCGGCCCGCTCGACGGCGTCACCGTCCTCGAACTGGGCACGCTCATCGCCGGACCACACGCGGCACGGCTGTTGGGTGACATGGGCGCGGACGTCATCAAGATCGAACCGCCCGGCAAGCCCGATCCGATCCGCACCTGGGGACAGGCGGAGGTCGACGGTCACCGCTTCTATTGGACGGTGCACGGCCGCAACAAGAAGGCGGTGACCCTCGATCTGCGGGCGGACCGAGGGCGCGAGCTGTTCCTCGATCTCGTCGAACGGGCCGACATCATCGTCGAGAATTTCCGTCCCGGGACGCTCGAGCGGCTCGGCATCGGCCCGGATGTACTGTCCGCTCGCAACCCGGGCATCGTCGTGGTGCGGGTCTCGGGCTACGGCCAGACCGGCCCGGATTCGACACGAGCCGGGTACGCCTCCGTCGCCGAGGCCGCCAGCGGTCTGCGGTATCTCAACGGCTACCCCGGACAGCTCCCGCCCCGGCTGGCGCTGTCACTCGGCGACACCCTGGCCGGTATGTTCGCCGCGCAGGGCGCCCTCGCGGCACTGTACCGGCGTTCGGTGACCGGCGAGGGGCAGGTCGTCGACACCTCCCTCATCGAATCGTGTGTCGCCGTGCAGGAATCGGCCATCGCGGACTACGACGCAGGTGGCGTCGTCCGCGGCCCGTCGGGCACTCGGCTCGACGGCATCGCACCGTCGAACCTCTACCCGACCAGCGCGGGCACTCACGTCATCATCGCCGCCAACCAGGATTCGGTGTTCGCCCGGCTGTGCGCGGCGATGGGACAACCCGAGCTCGCGACCGACGACCGCTTCGTCGATCACGCCGCGCGCGGACGCAACCAGGACGAGCTCGACGATTTGATCGGCGAATGGTCGCGGCAGTACACACCGGAGAAGCTGACCGAAGTACTCGGTGCCGCGGGAGTCGTTGTCGGACCGGTGAACTCCGTCGCCGAGGTGGTCGCCGACCCGCATCTACAGGCACGGGGGATGATCGCCGAACACTACGACGAACGCGCGCAGCGCACCGTCCTCGGTCCCGGCGTCGTGCCACAGTTCAGCGACACCCCTGGTGGCATCCGCAACGCCGGTCCCCCCGCCCCCGGTTGCGACAACGAGGCCGTCTACGGCGGATTGCTGGGGTTGTCCGCCCGCGAGATCGAGGATCTGCGGGCGTCGGGAGTCGTGTGAGTTCGCAGCCCGGTTACGACGAGCTCGCCGATCTGTACGCCGAGACCTTCCCGTCCCCGTTCACTAACATCCTGCAGCGCCACGCCTTCGGGGCGTTCGTCGAGCACGTCCGCGACAGCGGTGTCGCAGGAACGGTGCTCGACGTCGGTTGCGGGCCGGGGCTCCTGACCGCCGAGTTGGTCGCACTCGGGTTCGACGCGGTCGGCGTCGACCCGAGTACGGCGATGCTGCGGATCGCGAGGTCGAAGCACCCCGGCGTCCGGTTCGTCTCCGGCGACGCCCGCATCGACGCTCCGGAGCTCGCCGACGTCACCGTCGCGGCCGTACTGGCCCGCTTCAGCCTGATCCACGTGCCACCCGACTCCGTGCCCGAGATCGTGGGCGGCTGGGCGGAGCGGATGGCCGCGGGCAGCACCGTCCTGGTCGCCGGTCAGACGACCCCCGACGACGAGATCGTCGAGTTCGACCATCGGGTGGCACCCGCGTGGCGTTGGCACCCGGATCGGATGGCGGCGGCCCTGGCCGATGCCGGTTTCGACGAGGAGTGGCGCACCGTCAAACGTGCCGATGACGCCCATCGCTTCGCCGAGTTCCATCTCCTCGCGATACGCCGATGACGCTGTTCCAGGGCACGTACCCCCCGAACTAGAAAGTTCGGCGAACCGAAACTATAGTGTCGGCATGCCCAAGCTCGTGCGTCGCCGGTTCGTCACCGTCGGGGCACTGCTTGCTGCCGTGTGCACGATCCTCGCGGGATGCACGCTGTCGAGTCGGCTGCCCGATGAGAAGGTCGTGCTCACCACGTTCACCGTGCTCGCCGACATCGCCTCGGAGGTCGCCGGCGACCGTCTGCAGGTGGAGTCGATCACCAAGCCGGGTGCCGAGATCCACGGCTACGAGCCGACTCCCGGCGACATCCGTCGGGCCGCGACCGCGTCGCTCGTCCTCGACAACGGTCTCAATCTCGAAGCCTGGTTCGCCCAGTTCGTCGACGGCCTCGACGTCCGGCACGTCGTTGTCAGTGAGGGTGTCGAACCGATCGACATCGCGTCGGATGCCTATGCGGGCAAGCCGAATCCGCATGCGTGGATGAGTCCGGTGAATGTGCAGATCTATGTCGACAACATGGTGCGCGCGTTCACCGAGCTCGACCCCGACGGCGCCGCCACCTTCGAATCGAACGCGACCGCGTACAAGCGGCAGCTCCAGCAGGTACAGACCGATCTCACCTCCGCACTCGCCGGACTACCCGCCAACGAGCGGGCCCTCGTCACCTGCGAGGGCGCGTTCTCGTATCTCGCCCGCGACGCCGGACTCGTCGAGCGCTACATCTGGCCGGTCAACGCCGAACAGCAGGCGACGCCGCAACAGGTCGCCGAGACGATCGACTTCGTCCGGGCGAACCGTGTCCCCGGCGTGTTCTGCGAGTCCACGGTCTCCGACGCCCCGATGCGACAGGTCGTGAACGCGACCGACGCCCGGTTCGGCGGCACCCTGTACGTCGACTCGCTCTCCGAGGCCGACGGCCCCGTACCCACCTACCTCGACCTCATCCGCCACGACGTCGCGACCATCGTGTCGGGCCTGACCGGGAGCAACACGTGAACGTCTCAGCGACAAGCGGTTCCGCCATCGAGGTGACGGACGTGACCGTGCGGTACGGCGACATCCTCGCCCTCGACCACGCGTCGGTACGAGTACCTGCCGGCCAGGTGTGCGGCCTCGTCGGCATGAACGGATCGGGCAAGTCGACACTGTTCAAGACGATCGTGGGGTCGGTGACCCCGACGACCGGCACGGTCCGGCTCGGCGGCCGGACCCCCACCGCGGCGCGTCGAGCCGGCGCGCTCGGTTACGTGCCGCAGTCCGAGGACATCGACTGGAGCTTCCCGGTGTCGGTCCGTGACGTCGTGATGACGGGTCGCTACGGCCATCTCGGGTTCACGCGCCGCCCCAAGCGGGCCGACCACGACGCCGTCGACGAAGCCCTCGCACGCGTCGAGCTCACCGACTTCGCCGACCGCCAGATCGGCCAGTTGTCCGGCGGACAGCGCAAGCGGGCCTTCGTGGCCCGCGGCATCGCACAGGAAGCCGAGATCCTGCTGCTCGACGAACCGTTCGCCGGCGTCGACAAACGCACCGAGGGGACCATCACCGCACTGCTACGCGAACTCGCCGATGCCGGGACGACGATCCTGGTGTCCACGCACGATCTCCAGGTCCTGCCCGAGCTGGCCGACGAGGCGATCCTGCTGATGCGCCGCGTGATCGCGCAGGGCGCGCCGGCCGAGGTGATCACCACCGACAACCTCGTCCGCGCGTTCGGGCTCGATCCACTCGCCCGGCCGACGTCCGAACGCGAAGAGTCCGAGCGTCTCGAGTCCGGGCGCCTCGGGTCTGACCGCCACGAGGAGGCCTCGTGAACATCGTCGACATCCTTCTCGACCCGTTCGCCTACGCGTTCATGACGCGTGCCCTGTGGGCGACGCTGATCGCCTCGGTCGTGTGTGCGCTGTTGTCGTGCTGGCTCGTGCTGATCGGCTGGTCGCTGATGGGTGACGCGGTCTCGCACGCGGTGCTGCCGGGCGTGGTCCTCGCCTACATCGTCGGCGTGCCGTTCGCCATCGGTGCGGTGATCTTCGGCTTCCTGGCCGTGGCATTGATCGGCGCAGTCCGCGACGGCGGCCGGGTCAAGGAGGACGCCGCCATCGGCATCGTCTTCACCACCCTCTTCGCCTTCGGCCTGGTGCTGATCTCGGTGACGCCGAGCCAGACCGACCTGAACCACATCATCTTCGGCAATCTTTTAGGCGTCTCGACGTCGGATCTCGTGCAGATCGCGATCCTGGGTGCGATCGTGGCGACCTTGCTGCTGCTCAAGAGGCGCGATTTCACCCTCTACGCCTTCGACCGCACGCACGCCTTCGCGATCGGACTCAGCCCGAAACTGCTCGGCGCGGCCCTTCTCGCGCTGCTCGCCCTTACTGCGGTGACCGCGTTGCAGGTGGTCGGCATCGTGCTCGTGGTCGCGATGCTCATCATCCCCGGCGCGACGGCCCGACTGCTCACCGATCGCTTCGGCCGGATGCTCGTCATCGCGCCCGCGATCTCGGCGATCTGCGGGGTCATCGGCCTCTACGTCTCCTACTACCAGGACACCTCCCCCGGCGGGATGGTCGTCCTCGTCCAGGGCATCGCGTTCTTCGGTGTCTACCTGTTCAGCCCGACCCACGGCGTCGTCACCAAACGACGCAAGCATCGCGAGAGCGCGACGCTCGATGCGTTGAGTACCGGTTAGCGAACCGGCCGGCGCGAAACGAAAGGCGCCCCACCGAGTCCGGTGGGGCGCCTTCTCGTGGAGCTGCCGGGAATTGAACCCGGGTCCTCCGTCGTGTTGTTAGGGCTTCTCCGTGTGCAGTCCGCTATGTCTCTACTCGGATCTCTCGGTCACGCGAACAAGCCGAGATGACGATCCCAGTCGCTGTTTGATGTTCCGACCTCACCCGCGACCGGCGAGGACGGTGAGCTCCCATGGATGATGCCGGCAACCGGGTCTGGGAGCATAACCCGGGCCGACAGACTAGCCGGCGCTACTCAGGCAGCGAGGGCGTAGTCGCGCTGATTGGAATCGGCGCTTAATTGGTTGCTGCGACGCTCACGGTGGTCTCCAGCCTGCACCGACACGCTTCCCCTATCTCGACGCACGAAGTCGAAACCGATCAGCCCCGAGTAGGTTGCCGCCGACGGATGTCAGCGAGCACTTCAGTCTAACAACTCGTCACTCAGAGTTCATTCCCATTACCGGTCGGCTACCGTTCGCCGCGATCACCAGCGCATTCACAGCTGACCGACAGCGTCGACCAAGACACCGCCGGGATCGTGGAGACCTCGTGAGCCGAGGACGGACTCGGCCGACCGACGAGAGCGAGACCGACATGACGCCCCCGACCCCTGGCGGACACGACCCCGACAGCACCTCCCCGGCCCCGCCGGCACCCACGACATCTGACGACGCCGCGACCACGCCGATCAGCCCGGCGCCGACCCCGGGAGCGAACTCCCATGAGTCCATCGGCGCGGGCGACTCACCCGATTCACGCGGCCCGGTCGGCGAACCGCGCCCGGTAACCCCGAAGACCGCGCCGGCCCGGTCGGCCCTGATCGCCGGTGCAGCCGGGCTGGCCATCGTCGCGGGCGCACTCGGCTTCGGCGCCGGCTACATCACCGGGGACAACACGACGCCCGAGCGGCCGTCGCCGGCCGCCGTCTGGCAGCAGGGCGGCAACGGGCCCGGAATGGGTGGCGGTCCCCAGATGGGTGGACCACAGATGGGTGGACCGCAGATGGGTGGGCCCGGGATGGGCGGCCTGCCGGGCCGACAGAACCAGGACGGTGAGAGCGGCTCCGAGTCCGACGACCAGAACGGACCGAACACGTCGCCGGGAACGCCGACTGAGCAACAGGGTCAGGCCGACACCGGCGCGTGAGTCAGCCCATGCCCTTCACGCGGCGGCCGACCTCACGTTCGACCTCACGCTGGGCGGTCCGCTTGGCGATGTCCTGGCGCTTGTCGTGCGCCTGCTTGCCGCGGGCCAGCGCGAGCTCGACCTTCACCTTGCCGTCGTTGAAGTACATCGACAGCGGCACCAGCGTGAGGTTGCCGTCGCGGATCTTGCCGACGAGGTTGTCGATCTCGCGTCGGTGCATCAGCAGTTTGCGCTTGCGGCGGACCGAGTGGTTGGTCCAGGAGCCGTTGCCGTACTCGGCGATGTGCAGGGCATGAAGCCACACCTCGCCGTCGTCGATCGTCGCGAACGCGTCGACCAGCGAGGCCTTGCCCGCCCGCAGGCTTTTCACCTCGGTGCCGACCAGGACGACGCCGGCCTCGTAGACGTCGAGGATGGCGTAGTTGTGCCGCGCCTTGCGGTTGGACGCGATCACATTGCGTCCTTTTTCCTTCGGCATGCACTCACCTCCTCGTAGTGTGGTCGATCGCCCTGTTGGTGACCGACCGGTTGCTGATCGCCGACAATCCGAACCGCCCCGACGGACCGATCATTCCCGGACATAGACACGAAGCGTGACATACGCGGTCGCACCCGCCAACACAATTCCGCCGAGCACCAGCCACGGTGCGACGAACAGTACGTCGGTCAGCTCGATCCGGGCGAAGAAGCTGACCCCGTACAGCTCGCGTAACGCGTTGTCGAAGAAGAACTTCTTGGCCAGCAGCAGACCGCCGATGGCCAGCATCGAGCCGACGAAGGCCGACACCACCGCCTCGAGCAGGAACGGCAACTGGGTGTACCAGCGGGTCGCGCCGACGAGGCGCATGATCGACACCTCGGTCCGTCTGGTGAACGCCGCGACCTGAACCGTGTTGATGATCAACAGGATGGCGGCGATCGCCAGGACCGAAGCGATGGCGAAGGTCGCGTTGCGGACGCCGTCGAGGACACTGAAGATCCGCTGCACGAGCTTGCGGTCGTCCTTGAAGGCGTCCACCCCCAGGTCTTTCCGCGTCGCGTACTTGGTGAGCACCGCATCGAACTGGCCGGGATCGGACACCCGCACACGCAGCGAGGCCGGCAACGTGCCCTCGACGATGTTCTCGGCGAGATCGGGGTTGTTCGCGAAGATCTCCTTCGCGCGTTTGAAGGCCTCGTCCTTGTCGAGGTAGGTCACCGAGGTGACGCCGGGTTCGTTCTCGAGCCCGCGGCGAAGTTGGGCGCACGGGTCGGACTCGCACTGCGGATCACGCTCGGTCACCTCGGGATTGAGATAGAACTCCATCTCCACCCGGTCGAGGAAGATCTGCTGACTCTTGTCCGCCATCTGGATCACCAGGAGCCCACCGCCGAACATTCCCAGCGTGATCGCGGTGGTGATGATCATCGCGATGGTCATGGTCGCGTTGCGGCGGAGTCCGTGGAGAACCTCGCTGATGATGAAATTCGCTCGCATGTCTGCTCAGACAGTCCTTGGGTCTCGGGGAAGTGTGTCGGGTCGGGCTGCGCGTCAGCCGATTCCGTACACGCCCTGCGGGTCGTTGCGGACGAGTTGGCCGCTGTCGAACTCGAGAACCCGTCGTCGCATCGCGTCGACGATGTGGCGGTCGTGGGTGGCCATCACCACCGTGGTGCCGCGGCGGTTGACCCGGTCGAGGACGTCGACGATCTCCTCGCTGGTCTCGGGATCGAGGTTGCCGGTGGGCTCGTCGGCCAGGAGCACCAGCGGACGGTTCACGATGGCGCGGGCGATGGCCACGCGCTGCATCTCGCCGCCGGACAACTCGTTCGGCATGCGATCGTGCTTGCCTTCCAGGCCGACGTACTCGAGCACCTCCGGCACCACCCGCTGGATGGTGGAGCGAGGCCGACCGATCACCTCGAGCGCGAACGCGACGTTCTCGGCCACCGTCTTCTTCTGGAGCAGACGGAAGTCCTGGAACACACACCCGATCGACTGCCGCAGCTTCGGCACGCTGCGCGCCTTCAGTCTGTTGACGTGGAACTCCCCGAGGTACACCTCGCCGCTCGTCGGGCGGTCCTCCTTGAGGAGCAGACGGAAGAACGTCGACTTACCTGATCCCGACGGACCGATCAGGAACGCGAACTCCCCCTTGTCGACCTCGAAGCTCAGATCTCGCAGAGCGGGTCGACTGGACGCCTTGTACTGCATCGTGACGTTCTCCAGCTTGATCACGATGTGCCAGTGTAACGACGACTCCTGAGAGTGCGTTCAGGCACGACGCCCCAGCTCAGCCACCCGCCTGACCAGCGAATTCCCCGCCGGTTCAGCGTGTCGGGACCGTGGTGGTCGGCGTCTGTCCGCCGAAATTCGGGAGCGGGATGTTGGGCAGACCCGGGATGGTCTCGCGGCTCGTACCGGGCGCGGGCGCCGGGGCCCCGTCCGTCGACGAGCCGTCCGTACCCTCGACGCCACTGGTCGAGTCGGTCGTCGACGGTTCCGTCGAGGTGGTGGTCGTGGATGACGACGTCGACGGTGGCGGCTCGTACGTCGGTTCGACCGTCTGCGATGTCGTCGGCGCGGGCCGTGCCGGTGAGTACACCACACCGTAGCGCTGCGAGGTGTATCCGTACAGCACGCAACAGGCGAGGAAGACCGTAACCAAGATCGCGGTGCTGGTCCGCATCCGGGTGCGGGCGATGTGCCGCCAGTCGTGCCCTCGCTTGCCGTCGGACTCGTCCGGCGACTGCTGCGGCGGTGGGGCCTCGGGGGGGATGCCCTGCGTCGGGATGATCTGTGTCGGGGCGTCGTCGGCGGGGATGTCTCTACCAGGCCCACCCTCGCCGGGCTGCTCGTCGTGGGGCAGGCTCTCGTCAGGCCTGTCCCCAGCCGGCTCGTTCCGGCGCGGGGAATTCGGTGTCTCAGCCATCAGTCTCCCCCGTCCCGATTGCCCTGATCGGCGTGTGTCGCCGGCGGCCCACCCGCGGACCGGACCTCGCGGGCGGGCACATTGATACCTTCACGCGCCAGCGCTCGGATGATGTGGACACGCAGCGCGCGCCCGACCTCGAACTGCTTGCCCGGAAGCGTACGAGTGACCATGCGCACCGTGATGGCGTCGAGCTCGAGGCTGATGACACCGAGGGACGACGGTGCGTCGAGAAGCAGGTCGTGCCACCGGGGCAGGGCGTAGAACTCCCGGCCCACCCGGTCGAGCGTGTCGTTGACGAGCCCGATGTCGGCTTCGGACGGGACCGGGACGTCGACGACCGCGCGCGCCCAGTCCTTCGAAAGGTTGGTGGCCTTGACGATCTGGCCGTTGGGGACGGTGATGACCTCGCCCTCGGCGGTGCGCAGTTTGGTCACCCGCAGCGTCACGTCCTCGACTGTGCCCTCGGCAGGCGCGTTGCCCGTCACCGTCAGGTTGACGACGTCGCCGTAGCCGTACTGCTTCTCCGCAACGACGAAGAAGCCGGCGAGGATGTCCTGCACGATGCGCTGCGCACCGAAGCCGAGGGCGGCACCGATCACCGCGGTGGGGCCGGTCAACCCGCTCAACGGGATTCCGAACACCGACAGCGTGTGGATGATCACGATGATCGCGATCACCACGATCAGCGTCCACGCCACCACGTCGACCAGAGCGCGACGGTGTTTGGCGTCCTCGGTCTGGACGATGAGGTCGCTGGTGGAGAACCGCGAGTCCACACGGGAGGCGTACTTGTCGGCGCCCCACCGGATCAATCGGGCGAGCAGCACCGCGCCCAGGATCCAGATGAGGATCTCCAAGCCGTTGGTGGCCATCCACACATATACCCGACCGATCAAGACCTCGGTCGGGCTCGGCGGCGCGGCGAGCAGCAGGACTCCGGGATCGCGCATCACGCTTCGGCGGTCGCCATCCGCCAGCGGATCCCGGCCTCGATGAACTTGTCCAGCTCCCCGTCGAGCACCGACGTCGGATTGTTGTCCTCGACGCCGGTCCGCAGGTCCTTCACCATCTGATACGGGTGCAGCACGTAGGAGCGCATCTGGTTGCCCCAGCTCGAACCGCCGTCACCCTTCAGTGCGTCGAGTTCGGCGCGCTCCTCCTGGCGCTTGCGGTCGAGCAGCTTGGCCTGCAGCACGCGCATCGCTGACGCCTTGTTCTGCAGCTGGCTCTTCTCGTTCTGACAGGTCACGACGATGCCGGTGGGGATGTGGGTCAGCCGGACCGCGGAGTCGGTCGTGTTGACCGACTGCCCGCCGGGGCCCGACGAGCGGTACACGTCCACCTTGATGTCGTTCTCGTCGACGTCGATGTGGTCGGTGGTCTCCACCACGGGCAGCACCTCGACCTCGGCGAACGATGTCTGACGGCGGCTCTGGTTGTCGAACGGGCTGATACGCACGAGCCGGTGGGTGCCCTGCTCGACCGACAGCGTGCCGTACATGTACGGGGCCTTCACCGCGAACGTCGCGCTCTTGAGGCCCGCTTCTTCGGCGTAGGAGGTGTCGTAGACCTCGACGCCATAGCCCTTCTGCTCGGCCCACCGGATGTACATGCGCATCAGCATCTGCGCCCAGTCCGCCGCGTCGACGCCGCCCGCGCCGGAACGGATGTTCACGACGGCGTCGCGCGAGTCGTACTCGCCGGCGAGCATCGTCTTGACCTCCATCGCCTCGATGTCGGTCCGCAGGCTCTCACGTTCGGCATCGGCGTCGGCCAGCGCAGCCGTCTTGTCGTCACCCTCTTCAGCCTCGGCGAGTTCGTAGAGAACGGGGAGATCCTCGAGGCGCTGGCGCAACTCGGAGACCCTGCGGAACTCCGACTGCGCGTGCGAGAGCTCGCTGGTCACCTTCTGGGCGTGGTCCTGGTCGTTCCAGAGGTCCGGGTCCGACGCCTGCATCTCGAGCTCGTCGATGCGACGACGCAGCTCCTCGAGATCGAGCACCTTCTCCACGGTGGTCAAGGTGGCGTCGAGGGAGTCGAGGTCTGCGGTCACGTCGGGATGCACGGTTATCCAGAGTACCGACAGTCGGGCGCGTCAGCGCCCGGCGGATCTACAGAGGGCCGGGACCGGCTTCGGGCATCACCCCGAACCGCCACGACGTCGCGGCCTTCTGCGGTTTGTAGAGGACCGGCAGATCGTCGCCGACCTGGGGCCAGGGGTCGCCCGCGCCCAGCACGAGCGTCCCGTACACCTCGGTCGGACTGGTCTCGGGACCGACGATCGTCCCGGAGATGGTGCAGAACCGGTTTCCGTCCTTGTCGGCCGCGCTCTTGGTCGGCTCGTCGTCGCGGTCGGAGACCCCGACGACCGTGAACGTGCCCTGTACGAACTGGGAGGCCTTGGCCGCCGACATCGGCTGCGGATTGCGGCCGCGCTGCCACTGCACCACCAGCACCACCACGAGAGCCGCGATCAACAGGGTGAACGTCACGGTCAGCACCATGACAGCTACCCTACCGGGCATGTCCGTCCCTCCCGGTCCGACGACGTTCAGCGACGACCTCGAGCTCGCACTCTCCCTCGCCGACTCCGCCGACGCACTCACCATGGACCGCTTCGGCGCCGTGGACCTGAAGGTGGACGACAAGCCGGACCTCACACCGGTGTCCGATGCCGACCTGGCGTGCGAAACCCTGATCCGCGAACGCCTTTCGGCCCGTCGCCCCGCCGACACCGTGCTCGGCGAGGAGTTCGGCGGCGACGCCGTGCTCTCCGGGCGGCAGTGGGTCGTCGATCCCATCGACGGGACCAAGAACTTCGTCCGCGGCGTCCCGGTATGGGCCACGCTGATCGCGCTCCTCATCGACGGCGTGCCCACGGTCGGGGTTGTCTCGGCACCGGCACTTCGCCGACGCTGGTGGGCGGCAACAGGTCTCGGTGCGCACGTGCGTTTCGACGACGAGGATGTCCGACGCCTGTCGGTGTCGGGAGTGGCCGACCTCGGGTCGGCCAGCCTCGCGTTCTCGAGCCTGTCCGGCTGGGCCGATCGCGGCATCCGCGAGAAATTCATCGACCTCACCGACCGGGTGTGGCGCGTGCGCGGCTACGGCGACTTCTTCAACTACTGCCTCGTCGCCGAGGGTGCGGTCGACGTGACCGCCGAACCCGAGGTCTCGCTGTGGGACCTGGCGCCGCTCGACATCCTGGTCCGCGAGGCGGGCGGACGCTTCACCGCCCTCGACGGCACGCCCGGACCCGCCGGCGGCAGTGCGATCGCCAGCAACGGACTGCTGCACGACGAGGTGCTGGGGGCGCTGCGCGTCGACCCTTCGTGACGCTCGCGAGCTCGCTCCTCAGGGACCGGAGGGAGCACGCTCGCAAGCTCGCTCCTCAGGGACCGGAGGGAGCCCGCTCGCAGGCCCCCCTCGCTGGTTGAGCCGGTGAGGAGCGCAGCGACGAACCGAGTCGAAGCCACCTCCCGGCCCCTCACACCTGCGCGGCGCTCTCCTTTTCCAGCACCGTGAACTCGGTCGCGTCGTCCTTCATGTCCGCGAGTCGCCCGTAGTGGATGCCGCTGCCGGCGTCGGACAGGACCGCCTGATGGATGGGGACGGCGACGCGCGGCGCCATCGCCCGGAGGTAGTCGACCGATTCGCTGAGTTTCATCCACGGCGCGGCCGACGGCAGCGCGAGAACATCGACATGCTCGAACGGAATGTAAAACGAGTCCCCCGGATGCATGAATTGGCCCGGCTGGTCGGCGGTCCCGAGGACATAGGCGACGTTGTCGATGACCGGGATCTCGGGATGGATGACGGCATGCCGGCCGCCGGTGAAACGCGCGGTGAGCGAACCGATCTCGATCTGGTCGCCGCTGCGGGCGGCCGTCCACGCGCCGGCCACGTCGTCGTCGTTGAGCTGCTTGGTCGTCTGGGGATCGGCGTAGAGGATCGCGTCGGGGTTCGCGGCGACGAGCTCGGGCAGCTTCGCGACGTCGCAGTGGTCAGGGTGCTGGTGGGTGATCAGGATCGCGTCGAGATCGTCGATGCCGTCGAACCCGTGCGAGAAATTCCCCGGATCGAAGAGCACCTTGGTCCCGTCGATCTCGACGAGCAGACAGGAATGGCCGAAGTGGGTGATCTGCATGACTCCACTGTGCCCGTTCACACGACGACCGGGAAGAACCCCCACCCGAACGCGGCGTCGAGGATTCGCACGAAACCGTAGGTCAGCCACACCCCCAGCAGGACGGCGCCGACGGGTCCGAGCACGCGGTCGCGCCAGCCGGCGAGCGGCGCCCCGCGACGGCGCACCAGGGTGACCGTCGCCGCGACGACGGTCACCGCGGTCAGCACCAGCACCACCGGACCGAAGGCATTGAAGGTGAACGCGGACCCGACGTCGCCGTGCATGAAGGCAACCCAGCTCCGGGTGAGTCCGCAGCCGGGACACGGAAGTCCGGTCATCAACGCGAACGGACACAGCGGCGGTCCGCTCTCCACACCACTCGGACTGAACACACACGCGGCGCCGAGCGCGGCGGCACCGACCACCGCGACGGTCGTCGCGCCCACCACCTCGCTGCCTGATAAGCCCTGTTCGCGGCGGTGATCGAGGGTCATGCGGCCAGCGTAGCGGGTGTGCGGAAAGGCGGTGTCGGGCAAGTGCGTGACAAACTTCTTACTCCGAAGTAAGGTACGGACTTACTACCGAGTAAGATAGGTCGCATCGACCCTCCACCCACACGTGGATCCACGCACAGACCCCCACCGGGGCGACTGGAAAGAAACGGCTGGTGATCATGACAACCCACACCGAACCACGCGACACCTCCGCAGTCGGCCGCAACCCGCACCCGCGCAACTTCATCGGCACCGCGATGCGCGTCCTGACCACGGTGACGGGTTCCGAGTTCGCCGAGAAGTACAAGATCCGCGAACCCATCAACCGCATCGCCTACCAGGGCACCAAGACCGGTTTCCAGACCCTCGGGGCGGCGAACCGCGCGTTCAAGGCCGCTCAGGGCGGCGGCTCCGGCCAGGCCAAGCGTCTCACCAGCACGCCCAAGGACTACTTCAACCTCACCCCCGACGACGAACAGCAGATGATCGCCGAGACGGTGAAGGAGTTCGCCACCGAGCTCCTGCGTCCGGCCGCACACGACGCCGACGCCGCCGCAGCGGCCCCCGAAGACCTGGTCAAGCGGTCCGCCGAGCTCGGCATCACCATGATCAACGTCCCCGAGGAGTTCGAGGGCGCCGCCTCCGAGCGCGGGGTCGTGACCAACGCGCTCGTCGCCGAGGCGATGGCCTACGGCGACATGGGCCTCGCGCTGCCGCTGCTCGCGCCGAGTGGTGTGGCCACCACCGTGACCAACTTCGGCACCGACGAGCAGCAGCGCACCTACCTGCCCGACTTCGCCGGGGAGAACGTGCCCCAGTCCGCGGTCGTCATCGCCGAGCCGCGTCCGCTGTTCGATGCCTTCTCGTTGAGCACCAAGGCAACTCGCGTGCCGAGCGGGTTCCGCCTCAACGGTGTCAAGTCCTTCGTCCCGGCCGCCGGCTCGTCGGAACTGTTCATCGTCGGCGCCCAGCTCGACGGCAAGCCGGCCCTCTTCATCGTCGAATCCGACAGCAAGGGCCTGATCGTCGAGGCCGACCCGGGCATGGGTGTGCGCGCCGCGGGCATGGGTCGTCTGCTGCTGCAGGACGTCGCCGTACCGGCGACCGCCATCATCGGCGGCGAGGCCGACGCCGCGACGTCGGCGTACCGCGACGTCGTTCGCCTGTCCCGGCTGGGCTGGTCGGCGCTGGCCGCGGGCACCGCACGCGCCGTCCTCGACTACGTGATCCCCTACGTCAACGAGCGTGAGGCCTTCGGCGAGCCGATCTCCAACCGCCAGGCGGTCGCGTTCATGGTCGCCAACATCGCCACCGAGGTCGACTCGATCCGCCTCGTGACGCTGCGCGGCGCCGCACGCGCCGAGCAGGGCCTGAGCTTCGCCCGCGAAGCCGCCCTCGCCCGCAAACTCACCATCGACAAGGGCCTGCAGATCGGCCTCGACGGCGTCCAGCTCCTCGGCGGCCACGGCTTCACCAAGGAGCACCCGGTCGAGCGCTGGTACCGCGACCTCCGCGGCGCCGGCATCGGCGAAGGCATCGTCGTCCTCTAGACCGCCTGTGACCCAAGGAAACTGACATGAGCATCAATCTCGAACTCCCGAAGAAGCTGCGAGTCACCGTCGACCAGGCCCATCAGGCGGCCGCGGAGATCTTCCGGCCCATCTCGCGCAAGTACGACCTGCGCGAGCACGACTACCCCGTCGAGCTCGACACCCTCGCCAGCCTGTACGACGGTCTGTCCGAGACCGGACAGGCCGGTGCGGGCGCCGACGGCGGACGTAGCCAACAGAAGAAAGACAAGCCCAAGGCCGAGGGCGCCGTGGTCAACGGCGGCAACATGCAGTCCGTCGTCAACGTGATGGAGACTTCCTGGGGCGATGTTGGCCTCATGCTCTCGATTCCCTACCAGGGACTGGGGAACTCGGCGATCGCCGCCGTCGCGACCGACGAGCAGCTCGAGCGCTTCGGCAAGGTGTGGGCGGCCATGGCCATCACCGAGCCCGGCTTCGGCTCCGATTCGGCCGCCGTGTCGACCACCGCCACCCTCGACGGCGACGAGTACGTCATCGACGGCGAGAAGATCTACGTGACAGCGGGATCGCGCGCCACCCACATCGTCGTCTGGGCGACCGTCGACAAGAGCGCCGGCCGCGCCGCCATCAAGAGCTTCGTGGTGCCGCGTACCCATCCGGGTGTCACCGTCGAACGCCTCGAGCACAAGCTGGGTATCAAGGTCTCCGACACGGCGGCGATCCGCTTCGAGAACTGCCGGATCCCGAAGGAGAACCTGCTCGGCTCACCCGAGGTCGACACCAGGAAGGGCTTCGGCGGGGTCATGCAGACCTTCGACAACACCCGTCCGCTGGTGGCCGGCATGGCCGTCGGCGTGACCCGTGCCGCGCTCGAGGAACTGCGCGCGATCCTCGACGAGGCCGGCATCGAGGTCGACTACGATCGGCCTGCCGCCGACCAGCACGCCGCCGCTGCCGAGTTCCTGCGCATGGAGGCGGATTTCGAGGCCGCGTACCTGCACACCATGCGGGCCGCCTGGATGGCCGACAACAAGCAGCCGAACTCGACCGAGGCGTCGATGTCCAAGGCGAAGGCAGGCCGCACCGCCACCGACGTCACCAACAAGGTCGTCGAACTCACCGGCACCCTCGGCTACTCGGAGCGGTTGCTGGTGGAGAAGTGGGCGCGCGACTCCAAGATCCTCGACATCTTCGAGGGGACGCAGCAGATCCAGAATCTGATCATCGCCCGGCGTGTGCTGAACAAGAGCAGCGCCGAACTCAAGTGATCATCTGACACAACGCCTCTCGGCCCCGCGACGGAGCTTCCGTCGCGGGGCCGAGTCGTTCGTGGGCCGGCGATCAGACGAGCCACACGACCCACACGGCGGCCGCGCACGCGAACACCGACGCGACGAGCGTTCCGACGGCGTACGCGGCGGACCGCCACCTGTCCTCCTGCTGCCCCAGCCGCACCGTCTCGAACGCAGCCGTGCTGAAAGTCGTGTAGCCACCGCAGAATCCGGTCCCGAGGACCAGCTGCCAGTCGTGCGGCGCCCCGTGGAAGACGACGAGACCGGCGAGCACACCCAGCAGTGCCGACCCGCTGACGTTGATCGCGAAGGTGCCCCAGGGCGTCGTCGACGGCCATCGGTGTCGAATAGCTCCGTCGACGACGAACCGGGTGACGGCACCGAGCGCTCCCGCCACCATCACGGCGAACGCGATCACGATCGTTCCCTCCGCCCGGCGATCGTCGATGCGACTGCGATCCCGCAACCCGCCGCGAGAACCCCCAGCACCACGCTCAGCACCGCATACATGGTTGCGGTCACGACCGCCGAAGCCCGTGTCAGTTCGGTGATCTCCAGCGCGAAGGTGCTGTAGGTGGTCAGCGCCCCACAGATGCCGGTGCCGCCGAAGAGACGGATGCGCTGGCGCCATCCGCCGTCGGGTCCCGAACGCATCAGCAACTCGAGCAACGCTCCCAGCACGAACGCGCCGGCGACGTTCACCCCGAAAGTGGCCCAGGGCCACTGCCCTTCGACGGCCGGGAACGAGTTCTCGGCCCACAGCCGGAGCCCGGTGCCGAGAATCCCGCCGGCGAACACCCAGGCGACGGCCTGCAGGCGCAGATGCACAGGGCGTTCGTCCGGATCGACCGGGAGTTCGCGGTGCTCGTCTCGGTGCACGCGCCAAGTCTCCGCTACGTGACCGACACGTACAACACGATCAGGTAGATCGGTACCAGCACGTCGAAGAAGAAGATGGGACCGGCGTTGCCCGCCTTGAAGTTCCGCCGGGTCACCATCTCCCGTACGTGCCCGACCGCGGCGCCCAGGTAGAACACCGAGAACGCGATGATGGTGGCGAGGGTGAACTCGTCACCGAAACCCGATGCGATCACGCCCAAGACACCCGTCGCCAGGCTGGCGAGCCCGACCTCCCATTGCCACGGCGTCTTCGGGGGCCACCCGATCGACTCGGCGATCGGCTCGCCGAAGAACATGTGTCCGCACCCGGTCATCCATCCCTGGACACCGATCATCCACAGCACTGAGTTCTCGAGCAGATCCCGGCCCAGGTCACCACCCGGGGTCGACGCGTCGACGATCGTGGTGATGATCGTGCCGACCAGCCCGACGAACGGCACCAGCCGGATCGCGGTGCGAAGCACACCATCGAGCATCGACTCAGCCCTCGAGTTGTGCGGCCAGCGCGGTCAGGACATCGGGGTCCTCGATGGTGGAGGGCACGGTGTACTCCTCGTGGTCGGCGATTTGCCGCATGGTCTTCCGGAGGATCTTGCCCGACCGCGTCTTCGGCAGCGCCGGCACCACCGTCACGTCGCGGAACGTCGCGACGGCCCCGATCTCGCCGCGCACCATGGCCACGAGTTCGGTGCGCAGTGTCTCGGCGTCGATGTCGACGCCGGACTTGAGCACCACGTATCCGCTGGGACGCTGGCCCTTCAGTTCGTCGTGGATCCCGATGACCGCGCACTCGGCCACCGCCGGGTGCGACGCCACCACTGCCTCGATACTGCCCGTCGAGAGCCGGTGTCCGGCAACGTTGATCACGTCGTCGGACCGGCCGAGAACGAACACGTAACCGTCGGCATCGACGTAACCGGAGTCGCCGGTCAGGTAGAAGCCGTCGAACGCCGACAGATACGACTTGCGGTACCGCTCCTCGTCGCGCCACAACCCGGCGAGGGTTCCGGGCGGCAGCGGCAGACCGATGACGATGTTGCCCTCCTCGTCCGGGCCCAGCGAATTGCCCTCGGCGTCGACGACCCCCACGCGGTAGCCGGGAACGGGGACCGTCGGCGAGCCCGCCTTGATCGGCATCGGTTCCAGGCCACGGAGATTCGCCGCAATCGCCCAACCGGTCTCGGTCTGCCACCAGTGGTCCACGACCGGGACACCGAGCACCTCCGATGCCCACGTGAACGTGTCCGGGTCGAGTCGCTCGCCCGCTGCGAACAACGTCTCGAGCGAGGACACGTCGTACTTGCTCAGTTCGGTGGCGTCCGGGTCCGCCTTGCGGATGGCGCGGATCGCGGTGGGTGCGGTGAACAACGCCTTCACCCCGTGTTCGCCGATGACACGCCAGAACGCGCCCGCGTCCGGGGTACCGACCGGCTTGCCCTCGTACATCACCGACGTCGCTCCGACGAGGAGGGGCCCGTACACGATGTAGGAGTGTCCGACGACCCACCCGACATCCGAGGCGGTCCACCACACGTCGCCGGCGGCGATGTCGTAGATGTTCGCCATCGACCATGTCAGGGCCACCGCATGCCCGCCGTTGTCGCGGACGACGCCCTTGGGCTTCCCGGTGGTCCCCGAGGTGTAGAGGATGTACAGCGGATCGGTAGCCTTGACCGCGACCGGCTCGACCGGATCGGCACCGGCGAGCACGTCGTCCCAGTCGAGCCAACCCTCGTGATCCGCTGCGACACCGCCGATCTCGGGACGGTCCTTGACGATGACGACGCGCGGGGGCGTCGCCGACAACTCGATGGCCTTGGCCACCATCGGCAGATACTCGACGACCCGGCCCGGTTCCAGACCGCCCGAGGCGGTGAGGACGGCGACGGGCTCGGCGTCGTCGATACGGGTCGCGAGCTCACGGGCGGCGAAACCGCCGAAGACCACCGAGTGCACCGCGCCGATCCGCGCGCACGCCAGCATCGCGACGGCCGCCTCGGGAATCATCGGCATGTAGATCACCACGCGATCTCCGTAACCGATCCCCTGCCCGGTGAGGACACCGGCGAATCGCGAGACCTCGTCGAGCAGTTCGGCGTAGGAGTACCGACGGACCTCGCCCACCATCGCCGAGTCCCAGATCAGCGCGGTCCGGTCGCCGTGCCCCGCCGACACGTGGCGATCGAGGGTGTTGGCACAGGTGTTCAGGGTCGCGTCCGGGAACCAGCGGTAGAGCGGGGCGGCAGAGTCGTCGAGCGCGGAGGTGGGTGGGGTGATCCATTCGACGCCGGTGGCGGCGTCGAGCCAGAAAGCCTCCCGATCGTCGGCTGCCCGTGTGAACGCTTCAATGTACCGGCCCATGGCCATCCCTTCGCCGTCGTCGGTGAGGGCACCGGTGTCGTCGGTGCCGCATCGCCCTTCGAGGGTATCGGGGTGACCGGGGACACCGTGTTCGATCCCGCGCCCGCACCGCCGGCGGGTCAGTAGAGGTACGGACGGAAGCTGTCCTCGGTGAACCGTTCGTTGCCCGCTTCGGGCATCACGCGCCGGGTGATCTCCGCGACCGAGGGCAGCGCGTCGGGTCGCCATGAGTCCGGCTTCCACAGATCGGACCGGAGAAACGCCTTGGGACAGTGGTAGAACACCTCGTCGACGGTGATCTCCACCGCGAGGATCGGCCGCTTACCGCTGACCGTGAGGTCGTCGAAGTAGTCGGCGTCCTCGACGATGCGGGCGCGGCCGTTGATCCGCAGCGTGTCCCCGCGACCGGGTACGACGAAGATGGTGCCCGCATTGGGGTTCCGGAGTATGTTCACGTAGCCGTCGACACGACGGTTGCCCGGCCGCTCGGGTATCGCGATGTGCCGGTCGTCGATGACGTGGACGACCTTGCCGGCCGGGTCGCCCTTGGGCGACACGTCGATCCGTCCGAGTTCGTCGGCCGTCGCCAGGAACACCATCGGCGACTCCGCGAGCCATTCCCGGTCGACGGCGGCGAGTGAGTTCCGCGCCTTGTCGCGGATGATCTCCATCGGATGGCCGACGATCTCCCGCAGCCTCGACTCGTCGGTGATGTGCATCTGCACATCGTGTCACGCGGCCGTTGCTACGCGGGTCGCGGTGCGGGCGCCGGCCAGGGGAAGGTCCAGGTGGTGTCGCGGACATCATCGACCCGCGCAGCCCGACGGCGCAGATGGACCGACCCGTCGGTGACGATCAGGGTGACGTCGGCGTCGAGTCGTCCGGCGAGACGTCGGGCGGTCCAGCCCGGACGTGTCCCACCGGTACCGATGACGACGGCGCCGGCCTCCACCCGTCGGGCTGCCCGGTGCAGGACCGTCGTCGGGTCGCCGACCTCGCTCATGGTCGACACCGTCCGTGCACCATGCCACCTCGCGAGTTCGGCGGCGGTCCGCAGGGTCTCGTCGACTCCCGCCTGACCGGAGAGCAGATAGGCCTCGTCCTTGAGGGCGTCGTGGAGCGTGGTGCTCGCTTCTTTCCGACGACGCCGCGTGGCGCAGATCAGGATCAGGTCGCCGGAATCGCCGAGCAGTCGAACGGCGACCTTCACCGCACGCAGTGAGGCGTCACTCCCGTCGACTCCGACGACGACCGGACGGCCGAACCCCGCGTGGCTCTTCACCGGTACGCCGCGCGCGTCGATCGGCCCGGCCAGGGCGGGATCTGTCGGCACTCGTCGGGTCCCGAGGCGCTCCCAGCGCCGGGGTCGTGTCCGCAGCGTGCTCATGATGTCCTCCTCGGTCGGCGATATCGGCTGCTCACAACGCTATGGAGACCATCGTCCCGAGTCGCCATCCCGCGGGTTGACCGGTTCTCCACCCCAGGGTGGACAGCCGAATCCACCGTGAGGCGGACGTTCGGCAGTTCTGCGGAACTATCCTGGAACGGTGACGGGCTTCACAGCGGAGATGGGCGCGGGGCTGCGCCGGCGGATCGAACGGGCGGGCGGCGACTACCCGCCGCTGTACCCCGCGGTGATCCTGTCGTCGAGCGTCGTGGTCACCCTGGTGTCGACGGCACAACGTTTCCCGTTCGATCAGATCGGGTGGGTGATCGCGGCGCTGGTCCTCGCCGTGCTCTCGCTGGTGCTCGACCTGACCCTGCCGCCGACCTCGTACCCGTGCTCTGCCGTGATCACCAGTACGGTCTGCTTCCTCATGGTCCCGACGCCCACCGACGCCGCCCCCCTCCAACTCGTCCTGGTGGCGGCGATCGCCGCCGCGATGTATCCCCTTCCCGCCGGACTGATCGTGACGGCGGCCTGCCTCGCCGTCATCGTGTGGTTCGGCGCCGTCGGCGGTCTCGAGTCACCGGCCATCTACGCGCTCGGCGTCGCGTGCGGTTGGCTGATCGGCTACATGATGCTGATCCAGAAGCGTCTGGCCGACAATCGGGCCCGGGTGCTCGCCGAGCGTGCCGACCGCGCCGCGAGTGACGAACGACAGCGGATCGCCCGCGAGATCCACGATGTCATCGCGCATTCCCTGTCGATCACCATGCTCAACGTCACCGGCGCCCGTCGCGTGCTCGAACAGGATCGTGACATCGAGGAGGCACTGGAGGCACTCTCCGACGCCGAACGCCAAGGCCGACAGGCAATGACCGAGATCCGCACCATCGTCCACGTACTGGGGACGACCGAGCCGACGGGAACGACGGCCCCGTCACCGGGCGCCGGAGACCTCGTCCGGCTCGTCGAGGACTACCGCAAGGCCGGCGTCGACATCGACTTCAGCCTCGTCGGCGACCTCACCGAGCTGCCACGTCCGGTCGGTGCGGCGCTGTATCGGATCACCCAGGAGTCCCTGGCCAACGTCGTCAAACACTCGGTGGCCAAGCAGGCCTCGGTCTCGGTGTCGGTGGCCGATGCAGTGGCTCTCACGGTCGAGAACCCGGCGACCGAGGATCGGCCTCGAGAATGCGACGGCACCGGTATCGAGGGAATGACCCAGCGCGCGGCACTGCTCGGCGGCACGCTCCGGACAGCGCATCGCGCAGGCACCTGGTCGGTCCACGCGACGCTGCCGTCGCGACCGCTCACCGCGGGGGTGCCCGCATGACGACGACCGCACCCACCGATCCCGCGGCCGACCCGATCCGGGTTCTCCTCGTCGACGACCAGGAGCTCATCCGTACGGGCCTGCGTCGCATCCTGCGCCTGCGCGACGGCTTCGACATCGTGGGTGAATGCGCGGACGGTTCCGGAGTCCTCGCGGGGATCGCCGAGCACCGGCCCGACATCGTCCTGATGGATCTGCGGATGCGCGACGTCGACGGCATCACCGCCACCACGATGGTCCGCACCCTGCGGGAGCCGCCGCCGGTGCTGATCCTGACCACCTTCGACGACGACGCCCTGTTGTCCCGCGCGCTGCGCGCCGGAGCTGCCGGATTCATCCTCAAGGATTCGCCGGCCGAGGCGCTCATCTGGGCGGTCCGCGCGGTGGTTCGCGACGGCGCTTTCCTCGACCCGGCGGTGACCGAACGCGTTCTCCACGGCTTCCGACGGTCGGGGCGTGAGCAGGTGAGCACCGTGCCCGGGCTCACCGACCGCGAGACCGATGTCCTCCGCCTGATCGCCCGCGGCCGCACCAACGCGGAAATCGGTGCGGCCCTCGGCATCTCGCAGGTGACCGTGAAGAGCCACATCAATCACATCTTCACGAAGCTCGACCTCCGCGACCGGGCGGCGGCGATCGTGTACGCCTTCGACCGTGGGCTCGTGGTCGCCGAGTACGACTGAGCCCGTGTAGATCAGTCGTGCACGGTGGCCTCGGGGGCGAGCACCTCGACGTCGACCCCGTCGACGAACCGGTACGGGCCCGCCACGAGCAGACCACCGAAGTGCTTGCGCAGACGGGACATCTCGGCCCGCACGGTGACCGTCCGGTCGTCGACGCCGAACAGGTGCATCGACATCTGGGCCGCGGTGACGCCGCCGGGCCGTCGCGCCAGGAGGGTGAGGATCTCGCCGTGCCGGGGCGAACAGCGATGGGTCCAGGCACCGCTCGCGCCTTCGACAGTGACCTCGACGTTTCGGACACCCGACGCGTCCGGCGGTACCCGCACGATCACCCGTGTGGTGGATACGTCCGAGGTCTCCGCGACGCGCACCAACCATCCGCCGGGCAACGCCTCGACGTCGCACTCCCCCAGCGCATTCACGAAGATCCGGCCGGGGCCGAGCCGCGGTGGCAGGATCAGTCGCGATCGCGGAGACACGGTGTCGACGGCGGCGACCCACCCGTCGGTGTCGACCGCCAACGCTGGGCCGGGCATGCGGGCGAGGATCGGCGCGGCCACCGCCCGCAACGAATCGAGTCGTCGGTGATGGCTCTCGCGTAGTTGCGATTCGGCCAGCCGGGCGACCGCATGCACCAGCGCCAAGGTGGTCGGATGGATGGTGGCGGCCGGACCACTCACATCGACCACCCCCAACATCTCACCGGTCCGCGGGTCCTTGATCGGTGCACCGGTACAGGTCCACGAATGATGACTGCGCACGAAGTGCTCGGCCGAGAACACCTGCACCGAACGACCTGACATCAGTGCCGTACCGATCGCGTTGGTCCCCACCGAGCCCTCGGCCCAGTCGGCACCCTCGACGAACCCGAGGGTGTCCGCGCGCGTGAGCACCCTCGACGATCCGCTCCGCCATAGCACGTGCCCATCGGCATCCGAGACGACCAGGATGTTGTCGCCATCGGCGATCAGCGAGTCGAGGCCACGTGCCAGCTCGTCCACGACCTCCGCCAGGCCGGAGCGTCGGCGGCGTTCCTCGAGCTCCTCGAGCTGAAGCGTCCGTTCCCCGGCACAGTCCACGTCCGGGTCGAGACCGGCACGCCGGAGTCGCTGCCACGAGTCGTCGATGACGCTCCGCGGACGCGCCGGCATGCGCCCGCCCGACATCGCCGCGTCGTGAACCGCGCTGAGAACGGACGCGAACTCGCGCGGATCGTCGCCGGCGTGCACCGCGGGCTCCAGCTCGGAGGCCGACTCGTAAGCGTTCATCTCTTCGATTGTGCGTCACGTCACAGACAACGACAACGTACCCCGGCCCTCGCAACCCCCTGCAACCCTTGCCGCCACCCGGCGCCAGGGCGTCTGCTGTCCACAACCCGCTGTGTTCCACATCACGTTCGCGGGGCACATCTCGAGGAGGCATCATGACTCAGACATTGGAACCGCTGGTCCATCTCGACCGCACCCCGCAGGAGCGGATGGACGCCTGGCTGCGTGAGTTCGAATCCGCACTCGCCGCACATGACATCGCCCGCGCGACGAACGCGTTTCTGACCGACAGCTACTGGCGCGACCTGACCGCATTCACCTGGAACATCAAGACGGTGGAGGGCCACGAGCAGATCGCCGACATGCTGACCGCGCGTCTCGCCGACACCCGGCCATCGAACTTCACCACCACCGAACCGGCTACCGACGACGGGGACGGTGTCGTCTCGGCGTTCATCGCGTTCGAGACCGCCGTCGGGCGGTGTGAGGGACACCTGCGCATCCGTCGCGACGACGACGGCACCGACGGTGGCGGGCGCGACGCCGGGGAGGACAAGGCCTGGACGCTGCTGACGACGATGCAGGAACTGAAGGGACACGAGGAGTCGGCCGGCCCGAATCGACCGCTCGGGGCGGTGCACGGTTCAGATCCCGACACCCGTTCCTGGGCGGAGAAGAAGGCCGACGAGGAATTGTCGCTCGGACGGTCGGCGCAACCGTACGTGCTCGTGATCGGCGGCGGGCAGGGCGGTATCGCGCTCGGCGCACGACTCCGCCAGCTCGGCGTGCCGTCGGTCGTCGTCGATCGCCATGACCGTCCCGGGGACCAGTGGCGCAAACGCTACAAGTCGCTGTGCCTGCACGACCCGGTTTGGTACGACCATCTCCCCTACCTGCCGTTCCCCGACAACTGGCCGGTCTTCGCACCCAAGGACAAGATCGGCGACTGGCTCGAGTTCTACACCAAGGTCATGGAGGTTCCGTACTGGAGTAAGACGACGTGTCTGTCCGCCGAGTACGACGAGGCCGAGTCACGGTGGACGGTTGAGGTCGACCGGGACGGTGAGCGCCTCACGCTCCATCCGACGCAGCTGGTCCTCGCGACCGGGATGTCCGGCAAACCTGCCGTCCCTTCGGTCCCCGGGCAGGATGTGTTCGCCGGCGAGCAACACCACTCGAGCGCACATCCCGGACCGGACGGCTACCTCGGCAAGAAGGTCGTCGTCATCGGCTCCAACAACTCCGCGCACGACATCTGCAAGGCGCTGGTGGACAACGGCGTCGACGCCACGATGGTGCAGCGCTCCTCGACCCACATCGTGAAATCCGACTCGCTGCGGTCGATCGCCCTCGGTTCCCTGTACAGCGAGGAGGCGGTCGCCTCCGGGATGACGACCAAGAAGGCCGATCTCACCTTCGCCTCGTTGCCCTACCGGATCATGCACCAGTTCCAGGTACCCGTGTATGACCAGATCCGCGAACAGGACAAGGAATTCTACGAACGACTCGAGGCGGCCGGCTTCGAGCTCGACTTCGGCGACGACGACTCCGGACTCTTCATGAAGTACCTACGCCGCGGGTCCGGCTACTACATCGACGTGGGCGCGAGCGAACTCATCGCCGACGGAACGATCAAGCTGGTCCACGGTCAATTGGACCACCTCACCGAGAATTCGGTGGTGCTCGCCGACGGGACCGAGATCGACGCCGACGTGGTCGTCTACGCCACGGGGTACGGATCGATGAACGGCTGGGCCGCCGACCTCATGGGACAGGAGGTCGCCGACCGTGTCGGAAAGGTGTGGGGACTCGGTTCCGAAACGACCAAGGACCCGGGCCCCTGGGAGGGCGAACAGCGGAACATGTGGAAGCCCACCCAGCAACCGGGCCTGTGGTTCCACGGCGGAAATCTGCACCAGTCGCGCCACTATTCGCTGTATCTCGCCCTACAGCTGAAGGCGCGATATGAAGGAATCCCCACGCCCGTATACGGCTTGGCGGACGTCCACCACCTGAGCTGATCACCAATGAGAAAGGCCCCGCAACCACGAGGGTTGCGGGGCCTTTCTGAAATTGTGTTCGGCGGTGTCCTACTCTCCCACACTGATTAGGGTGCAGTACCATTGGCGCTGGAGGGCTTAGCTTCCGGGTTCGGAA
Organism: Gordonia sp. IITR100; assembly: GCF_002009645.1. NCBI lineage: Bacteria > Bacillati > Actinomycetota > Actinomycetes > Mycobacteriales > Gordoniaceae > Gordonia > Gordonia sp. IITR100. The sequence goes on from NZ_MVKV01000017.1 coordinate 109,943, forward strand.
TGGGGCCGGGCGTTTCCCCTCCGCTATAGCCGCCGTAACTTTGTGAAACAACTGTCACACAACAGTGTTTATTTTTCTGTTGTGTGTTGTTTCAGAAGTACATAGTGGATGCGAACACACCAAAACGGTGTTTGGTGATGTTGTGGGTGTTGTTGGTAAGTCCTCGGCCGATTAGTACCAGTCACCTGAACACATTGCTGTGCGTA
>NZ_MVKV01000018.1:0-102605 GCF_002009645.1 Gordonia sp. IITR100
CAGATCCGTCCATGCCCCCACAGTGACTCCCCCCGAAGTCGTTGCCACCCGGCCTGGTTGACCGGTTCAACTGATACGTCCAAGGTAGACCCGACCACCGACAAGAATGCTCGGCCGAGCCGCTACGTGAGCCCGACGGTGCGAGCGATCCTCTCCGACAACAGATACAGCGCATAGGCGAAGTAGGCCACGATCGCGGCGGGCAGGACCCACAAGGCGGCCACGGCCGCAACGAGACTCGCCGCCCACTGGCGCCCCCACAGCGGCGCGGCGACGAAGATCATCAGCAGGGAGAGCAGGAGAGAGACCGCCGGCGATGATGTCGGCCACGACCAATCGAACAGCAGCGCCCCGCTCGAACCGACCGCCGCGCAGATGCCGACGAGGCTCAGCACCAGCCACCCGACCACACTGAGACGTCGCCATCCGCCGGCGACCCATCGCGTGCGAAGTGCCACGGCCGACCACATGATCCACCGCTTGAGCCAGGGGACGCCGGACGCCCGCATCATCTCGCGGAAGAACCGGTCGGACAGGGTGTCACTCCCGAGCGCGCCGGAGTTGACGGTGCCCGTGATGAGCTCGTCGTGGATGAGCGCCGCGAGTGAGTGTCTGCCGTAAGGGTTCTCGAACCAGCGCAGGAATCGGGGGATCGAGGCGAGGTCGGTGGGGTTGTCGTCGCCGGGCACAAACGCGCGGGCCGCGTCGACGGCGCCCCGCGCATCGGCTTCCGTCTGTCCTCGCTCGACCAGTTGTGTTACCAGGTACTCCTCGACCGCGGGATCGGAGAACCGGAAGGCGTTGCGCACGAGAAACTGTCGCTCGTCGATCTGCGCGATCTCGACCTCGCCACGCCCGGTCGGGTCGTCGACCTCGAAGCCCGACGTCGGCGCGACCCGCCACGGCACCCATCGCGGATCGTTCGGTGTGGTCTTGGTCATCGCCGCCTCCGCGTCGAGGGGATGTATCGACCGTAGCCCCCACGCGACCGGGACCGATGGGTAACGGAGGCGCAGCGTGTTGGGGGTGGTGGCGTACTGACCACCGTGGAAGTTGCGGGGCCGGGGCCCCGGCGATGGCGAGGTCGAAGAAGCCACGCATCCGTATGACGTTGTGCCCGGAAACCGGGCGCAACGTCATACGCGTTTGAGGCCCCGGCCGACATTGAGCGAACTCCGCTCAACTTTTTTGGCCGACCAGGGAACAATCCGTCGACCACCCCCGTTACACACTTCGAGAAACCTGAGCGACGAAGACTCAAGTCGGTTTGACTCGGATCTACTTTTTCAGTAGGACATGAGTCGGACGCACTGAAGTCCGGTCCCGCAGAGTTTCGCCACGACATCCCCGCGGTCGCGAGACCTCGGGACAAGGACTCGGGTGCACACCCGCAAACTAGGAGGAAGCCAAACATGTCTCGTGCTGTTGGAATCGACCTCGGTACCACCAACTCGGTGGTGGCCGTGCTCGAAGGCGGCGAAGCCGCTGTCATCGCCAACGCCGAAGGCGCGCGGACCACACCGTCGGTGGTCGCGTTCGCGCGTAACGGCGAGGTGCTGGTCGGTCAGCCCGCCAAGAACCAGGCGGTCACCAACGTCGACCGCACCATCCGCTCCGTCAAGCGCCACATGGGCGAGGGCGACTGGACCGTCGAGATCGACGACAAGAAGTACACCCCGCAGGAGATCAGCGCGCGCACGCTCATGAAGCTCAAGCGCGACGCCGAGTCGTACCTGGGTGAGGACGTGACCGACGCGGTCATCACCGTCCCGGCGTACTTCAACGACGCGCAGCGTCAGGCCACCAAGGAAGCCGGCCAGATCGCCGGCCTCAACGTGCTCCGCATCGTCAACGAGCCGACCGCGGCCGCCCTGGCCTACGGGCTCGACAAGGGTGAGAAGGAACAGACCATCCTGGTCTTCGACCTCGGTGGCGGTACCTTCGACGTCTCGCTGCTCGAGATCGGCGACGGCGTGGTCGAGGTCCGTGCGACCTCCGGTGACAACCACCTCGGTGGTGACGACTGGGATCAGCGCGTCGTCGACTGGCTCGTCGAGAAGTTCAAGAGCCAGAACGGCATCGATCTGACCAAGGACAAGATGGCCCTGCAGCGTCTCCGTGAGGCCGCCGAGAAGGCGAAGATCGAACTCTCGAGCTCGCAGAGCACCTCGATCAACCTGCCCTACATCACCGTCGACGCCGACAAGAACCCGCTGTTCCTCGACGAGCAGCTCTCGCGCAGCGAGTTCCAGAAGATCACCTCTGATCTGCTGGAGCGCACCCGCGCACCGTTCCAGGCCGTCATCAAGGATGCGGGCATCTCCGTCGGCGACATCGACCACGTCGTGCTCGTCGGTGGTTCGACCCGTATGCCGGCCGTCACCGACCTGGTGAAGGAACTGACCGGTGGCCGCGAGCCCAACAAGGGCGTCAACCCGGACGAGGTCGTCGCCGTCGGCGCCGCACTGCAGGCCGGTGTGCTCCGCGGTGAGGTCAAGGACGTGCTGCTGCTCGACGTCACCCCGCTCTCCCTCGGTATCGAGACCAAGGGCGGCGTGATGCACAAGCTGATCGAGCGCAACACCACGATCCCGACCAAGCGGTCGGAGACCTACACGACCGCTGAGGACAACCAGCCGTCGGTGCAGATCCAGGTCTATCAGGGTGAGCGCGAGATCGCCTCGCACAACAAGCTGCTCGGCAGCTTCGAGCTCGGCGGCATCGCTCCGGCCCCGCAGGGTGTCCCGCAGATCGAGGTGACCTTCGACATCGACGCCAACGGCATCGTGCACGTCACCGCGAAGGACAAGGGCACCGGCAAGGAGAACTCGATCCGCATCCAGGACGGTTCGGGCCTGAGCAAGGACGAGATCGACCGCATGATCAAGGACGCGGAGGCGCACGCCGACGAGGACCGCAAGCGCCGCGAGGAGGCCGAGACCCGCAACCAGGCGGAGTCGCTGGTCCACCAGACCGAGAAGTTCCTCAAGGAGAACGAGGACAAGGTCCCGGCGGAGCTGAAGGAGAAGGTCGAGGCGGCCGTCGCCGGGGCGCAGGAAGCGCTCAAGGGCAACGACACCGCGGCGATCAAGTCCGCGATCGAGAAGCTGTCGGAGGAGTCGCAGGCCCTCGGCCAGGCGATCTACGCCAACGCCGCTGCCGAGTCCCCCAACGGTGAGTCCGCCGCGGCCGACAGCGATCCCGACGTCGTCGACGCCGAGGTCGTCGACGATGCCGACTCGAAGGAGAACAAGTGACCGCAGGAGCCCATTCGTCGAATGGGTCCGGCGAGGAGCCGGTGACGGTGACCGACCGTCGTCGTATCGACCCGGAGACGGGTGAGGTGCGCGACGAGCCGGCCGCCGGACCCGGCCCGGCCGATGCCGGACCGGTCGTCGACGAGCAGACCGACATGTCACAGGCCACCGAGGAGCAGCCGGACGCCGCAGCCGACGAACCGGATGCCCGCGTCGCCGAGCTGACGGCCGACCTGCAGCGAGAACGCGCCCAGTTCGCCAACTTCCGGCGGCGTGCCGCCGAGGAGAAGCAGGGTTCGGTCGCCTACGGCAAGCAGATCCTGATCGACAAGCTGCTGCCGATCATCGACGATCTCGACCGTGCCCGTGAACACGGCGACCTCGACAGCGGTCCGCTGCGTTCGGTCGCCGACAAGCTGACCGGTGTGCTGGCCGCCGAAGGTCTCGTGGCCTTCGGTGCGGCGGGTGACGAGTTCGATCCCGAACTCCACGAAGCCGTGCAGCACGACGGCACCGGGGCACATCCGGTGATCGGATCGGTGTACCGATGCGGCTACCGCCTGGGCGAGAAGGTGATCCGCACCGCGATGGTGACGGTCACCGATCCCGCTCCCGCGGGCGACGCGCCCGGTGCACAATAGAACGACCGTCGCTCGATCCTGAGTGGGCGAACTCACCACTGATCCCTGAGGTGCGAGGAGCGCAAGCGACGAGCCACGAAGGGCGACGAACCCTTCGTGGCTCGCTTCGCTCGCACCTCAGGGAGCAGGTGGTCGGCTCGCACCTCAGGGAGCAGGTGGTCGGCTCGCACCTCAGGAGCAGGTGGTCGGCTCGCACCCCAGGGAGAGGGTGGCCCCAACTGAAACATCAATCCAGACAACAGAACTCAAGGAGGTGACGTCTGGTGGCACCACAACGTGAGTGGTTAGAACACGACTTCTACAAGGACCTGGGCGTTGCTTCTGACGCTTCGGCTGAAGAGATCAAGAAGGCCTACCGCAAGCTCGCGCGCGAGCTGCATCCTGATGCGAATCCGGGTGACAGCGCGGCCGAAGAGCGCTTCAAGCGGGTGTCCGAAGCCCACAGCGTCCTCGGCGATGCCGAGAAGCGCAAGGAATACGACGAGACACGCGCCATGTTCGCCGGCGGACGATTCCGCGGCGGCGGCAACGGCTTCCCGGGTGGCTTCCCCGGCGGCGGAACCACCTACACCACCGGCGGCGGTGGCGACTTCGACCTCGGCGATCTGTTCGGCGGGGCGCAGACCGGGGGCGGCGGTGGCGGTTTTGGCGACATCTTCGACGGCCTGTTCAACCGCGGCGGCGGAACGCAACGTACTTCGACGGCGAGCCGGCCGCGTCGTGGCAAGGACCTCGAGACCGAGACGACGCTCTCGTTCTCCGACGCCGCGCTCGGCACGACCGTCCCCCTGCGGGTGACCAGTCCGTCGCCCTGCACCACCTGCCACGGCTCAGGCGCCAAGCCCGGGACCAGTCCGCGGGTGTGCGCGAACTGCAACGGTTCCGGGTTCGTGAGCCGCAACCAGGGCGCGTTCGGATTCAGCGAGCCCTGCCAGGACTGCCAGGGCACCGGGTCGCGGATCGACGACCCGTGCACCGATTGCGACGGCAGCGGCGTGAAGGTCCGGGCGCGCACCATCAACGTCCGGATCCCCGCCGGCGTCGAGGACGGTCAACGCATCCGGCTCGCCGGGCAGGGCGAGGCCGGTCGTCGTGGCGCCCCGTCGGGTGACCTCTACGTCGTCGTGCACGTGACCCCGCACAAGCAGTTCACCCGCAGCGGCAACGACCTTCGAGTGCAGCTGCCGGTGCGGATTTCCGAACTCGTTCTCGGAGCGACGGTCTCGGTTCCGACCCTGGAGGGTTCGGTCGGGGTGAAGATCCCGCCGAACACCACCGACGGCCGCACGCTGCGCGTGCGCGGTCGTGGGGTGCCCAAGCGCTCCGGCGGGGCGGGCGACCTGCTCGTCACCGTCAAGGTCGCGGTTCCGAACAAGCTCGACGAGGCCGCGGTCGAGGCGATGCGCGCCTACGACCAGGCCGAGCGGGCAAGCGGTTTCGACCCGCGGGCGGACTGGGGGCGATGAGTGATGGCCGGTGCGAGCAACTTCGACGGTGATGGCGCGACCTTCCTGATCTCGGTGGCCGCCGAACTCGCCGGCATGCACGCCCAGACCCTGCGGACCTATGACCGCCTGGGTCTGGTCACCCCGCAACGGACGAGTGGCGGTGGTCGCCGCTACTCGTCCCGCGACGTCGAACTCCTGCGCGAGATCCAGCGTCTCTCGCAGGAGGAAGGCGTCAACCTCGCGGGCATCAAACGCATCATCGACCTGAGCAATCAGGTCGAGGCGCTCCAGCACCGCGTGCGCGAGCTGACCGACGAGGTGCAAGCGTCGCGGACCCGCCGCGGCGGCGAACTCGTCCCGGTGCCGCGCACCAACGCCCTGGTCGTCTGGCAGCCGCGACGCAAACGCACCACCGACTGACGTGGTTTCGACGCGAGCCCACGGACGTGCGTAACGTTGAGCGTATGGCTTCTGAACCCGTCACCACCGTCGACTCCGGCCCGCACAAGGTCTCGCGCCGGGTCGTCGTGAACGCCCCGGCCGCCGATGTGTTCGCGCTCGTGTCGAATCCGCATCGGCATCCGGAGCTCGACGGTTCCGGCACGGTCCGCGACACCCCTGTGGACGGGCCCGAGACGCTGACCCGTGGGGCGCGTTTCAGCGTCGGGATGAAGCAGTACGGCGTGCCGTACAAGATCACCTCGACCGTCACCGACTTCGAACCCGGTCGGGTCGTCGAATGGCAGCACCCGATGGGGCACCGCTGGCGGTGGGAACTCGAGTCGACGTCACCGACCACGACCGCGGTCACCGAGACCTTCGACTACTCGACGCTCCGGGTACCGAAGATCATGGAACTCATCGGCTACGACAAGAAGAACGGCAAGGGGATCGAGGGCACCCTGCGGGCCCTCGCGGCCCGGTTCGCCTGAGCCGGACCGCCGATGGACTCCGCCACCGGTACGTCGACCGAGTCCGACGCCTCGGATGAACCCGTCGTCGTCCTCGGTGTCGTCGCCGCGCCGGGCCAGGCGATCGGCCTGGCGCGCAAACTCGTCGACGACAACCTCTCCGACCATGTCCAGACGAACTTCCCGGGCGCACGCTGGCAGGTCGAACTCGTCGAGGCCGGACTCGTGCAACCGCCCGCGGGTGATGCCGAGATCGTGGATGCAACGAGAGACCTACTGCTCGAACGCGAGTGGGATCTGGTGGTCTGTCTGACCGACCTGCCGCTGCACGTCGGCAAACGCCCGGTGGTGGCGCACGCCAACGCGGTCCACGGAGTGGCGGTGCTCTCGGTGCCCGCCCTCGGCGCGACCGGGGTGCGGCAGCGGACGCGCGGGATCATCACCGGGCTGGTCGGCCAGCTCCTCGGTGCCGACGCCGACGACCTCCGCGAACACCAGAAGTCGCCGACGCGATCGGCGCTGCGCCACCGTGTCCGTCAACTCGGGACCGACGTCGAGGACGAGGGCACCGCGTTCACCGCCCGCGTGCTGACGGGCAATCTGCGTCTGCTCACGGGCATGGTGCGGGCCAATCGGCCGTGGCGGCTCGCACTCGGGCTCACCCGCGCCCTCACCGGGGCGATAGCGGCCGGGGTCTTCGCACTCGTCACCGCCGACATCTGGCTTCTCGCAGACACTTTCGGTGGGATTCGCCTGACCGGGGTGGCGCTCGGCTCGATCATCGCAATCACCGCGACGCTGATCATCGGCGCCGACCTGTGGGAACGTGGCACCTCCCGTCAGACGCGCGAACAGGTGGCGCTGTTCAACATCGTCACCGTGATCACGGTGGTCCTCGGCGTCGGCGCCTTCTACGCGGCGCTGTTCGTATTGTCCGCCCTCGGCGCACTGTGCCTGGTGGTGCCGCAGGTCTTCGGTGCGACGCTCGGCCACCCGGCCGGTTTCACCGACTATCTGGAGGTCGCCTGGCTGACGTGCTCCCTCGCGACCGTCGGCGGTGCCCTGGGCGCCGGCCTGGAAACCGACGAGGCGGTCCGCGATGCCGCGTACACCCAGCACGCTGCCGAGTCGATCTGAGCCGGCCGCCGGACACAGCCGGATGCCCCGGTCCTCGCGTCAGCCGCTAGGCTTGCGGGTCAGAACGCCACAGCAAGGTCGGCGACGGGAGGTGAACCATGTCCGAGGTACCGGCAAACGGTCCGATGCCAGGGTTCGTGGTCCTGGGTATCTCCGTCGTCGACGACCAGATCAGCTCGGTGGTCCGCGACGCCGACGGCCATGTCCTGGCGAGCAATCTCGTCGACCTCCCGGACGCGTCGGCGGCCGGTGCCGAGGCCGCGATCCTCGAACTCGTCGATTCCGTCCCTGTGGAGGTCGACCGCATCGGCATCTCGGCGTCCCGCGCAGACGTCCGCGACCACCTGGCACGGGCCTTCGCGCCGGGCGCCGGCACCGGGCCGTCGTGGACGGAGAAGGTCGTCGTCACCGGCTATGCCGCCGCACTCGCCGAGATCGCATGCACGCATGCGACGCGCGGTGGGGTGGTGGCCGTCGTCGACCTGGATCGCGATGCCGCGCCGGCCGCCGGCACGACCCTCGCCACTGTCGACACGTCTTCCGGCGCCGTCCTCGGCACGACCGACTTCGCGCCGGGCGAGATCGCCTCGGTCACCGACCCCGACGCGGCGACCCGGCTCGCGACGGCGGTCACCCGCCTGCCGCGCGGGCGTGACATCACGTCGGTCATCGTGGTCGGCCCCGGCGCGCAACTCCCCGGCATCGCGCCGGCCTTCGAGTACGCGGCGCAACGCCCCGTCACCGTCGCGGACAACCCGGCGCTGGCCTCGGCCCTCGGTGCGGCCGACGCCGCGGTGGTAGCCGCGGCAGCACCCCCCGTCGCCCCGCGGACGTCGACGGGACGTCGCTGGTGGTTCGTCGGCGCCGCCATCGGCGCGGCCGTGTTCCTGGCCGCCGTCGGGATGACGCTGATCGTCACCGCCGAGTCGACGGTCGCCGAACCCGCGCCCGTCACCGTGACCGAGACACCGGCAGCGGTCACCTCGACCCAGGAGGCGACGGTCACCGAGACCGAGACTGAGACCTCCGTCCGCACGACGACGGTCACCAGCACCCCGCGTCCGGTCACTCGAACGGAGACGGTGACCGAGTCGGCTCCCGAGACGTACACCGTGACCGAGACCGAAACGGTCACGGCTCCGGCCGGCGGCGAGCCGAGCCTCGAAGTCCCCTGAGCTGCAACCGGTTCGGGGAAGTCAACTCTTGTGCCGGCTCAGAACACCGGGTCGTGCTGGATGCGGCTGGCCCGGACGCCCGCGATGATCAGCGTGCGTCGGGTGTTCTCGATCATCTGCGGTGATCCCGCGATGAGCACCTGACGGTCCTGCCAGTCACCGGACCGGGCCACGACGTCGGCGAGGGTGCCGATCTCGTGGTCGATGCCGAGCTCGGCGGGTGTCGCCACCGCGTTGATCCACCACGGATCGCTCTCCTCCTGGGACACGGCGGTGACCCGCAGCCAGGGATTGGTCGACGCGATGCGGCGCAGGACGGTCAGGTCGTAGAGCTCGCCCGGGTAGCGCATGCCGTAGAAGATGTGCGTCTCCGGCGAATCCGCGCGCATGGACATCTCGATCAACAACGCCCGCAGCGGTGCGAGCCCGGTCCCGCCCGCCACCATGAGGACCTTGCTGTCGCGGTCGACGTGAAGCGTCCCGTGCCCCTGGGCGAGGGTCCACACATCGCCGATGCTGGTCTCGCTCACGATCGCGGTGCTGACCGTTCCACGGGGGATCGCACGCACGTGGAACTCCAGTTCACCGGCCGGGTTGGGCGGGATGGCGGGGGACAGATTGCGCCACTGCTTGGGCCATTGCGGGGTGTGCACCTCGAGGTACTGGCCCGTGTTGAACGTGAGCGGCGAGTGGGCGAGGAGTCGGACGACCGCGAGGTCCCGGGTGATCCGGTACTTCTCGACGACCTCGGCGGTCCAGCGCGCAGGATGGGTCGCGCTCTCGGCCGCGCCCCGCATGACCCCGGTGACCAGCATCATCGCCTGCGAGACGGTCTGTTCGGTCTCGGCGTCCCAGTAACCGGCCATGAGGCTGCCGAACTCGCCCATCAGGGCGGCGTACATCACGTGGTAATGCTCGGGCTCGACCCCGAACTTGCGATGGTCGCGTCCGAGCTGCGCGAGGAACTCCACGAGTTCGGCGTGACCCGACTCGGCCGGGATCGCTTCCAGCACATGGTCGATGACCCGATGGAAGGCCACTCGCTGGGCCGCCATCGACACCCCGAACAGGTCACGCAGGTCGGGATCGATCGCAAACATCCGGGTGTAGACGTTGGTGACGAACCGGTCGGGCTGTCGATTGACAGCCGTCCGCAGCTGATGCAGCGCGTGGCGCGTATGTGTCGCCATCTCGAAAAGATCACACCTCCGTCGCGGCTCGTCTCCCCACCCGGTTCAAGAGACCCACACTAGTCCTTCAACACGTCACAATTCAGGATCCGGCATCCCATGTCGGACAGTGATGAGGTATGGCAAGGTACGGGGATGACGTCCCTCGAAGGGGTCCTCACGGGCATCGTTGATGCCCATGTGCAGCACTGGAACCCGCGGCGCACCCCGTGGGCGGCGACGCGGGCGTCGCGGCTGTACGGGTTCGTCCCCACCTTGGGCGACCGGGTGTTTCCGCTCGTGGTCTCGCGCGCCGACCGCGAGTACATCCTGACCCCGCGCACCGTGGCCCGGGCCTACGAGCCGCGCCAGTACGCCACCGATGCGGCGCTGGTGCCGACCGTGGTGGGGGTACCGATCGACACGGTGGTGCACGTCGAGTCGCATTGGCGCCGCGAGGTCGCCGACGCCGCGGAGCCCCCGGTGGACAGCACCGCCGTCGAGGAGACCCGATATCTCGAGAGCCTGCCGTTCGGCCAGGCCGGTACCCCCCGCCTCGGCGCCGTCATCTCGCACGGCGATCCGCGGACCCGCACGTTCGCGACCATGCTCGACGAACAGTTCGCGGCCTCCCCGCGGTTCCGCGGCATCCGCATCGTCGCGTCCCGACATCCTGATCCGCGAGTCCGCGACGGCGGGGACACCGACAACCTGCTGTCCTCGACGGCGTTCCTCGAGGGGTTCGCCGAACTCGCGAGCCGCGATCTGGTCTTCGAGGCGTCGGTGTACTCCCATCAGCTGTACGACGTCATCCTGCTGGCCCGGGAGTACCCGGACACGACGATCGTCCTCGACCACTTCGGCATCCCGGCGGGGGTCTTCGGTCCCGTCGGTGTCCGCACCGGCGCGACAGCCGCTGCGCGCGCGGACATCTGGCGATTGTGGCGAGAACGGATGACGACCCTCGCGAACCACCGCAACGTCGTCGTCAAGCTGTCGGGTCTGGCGATGCCGATACTGGGTTACGGTCACGAACGGTGGGGCAACATCGGCGGTCAGGCCACGCTCGCCGAGATGATCGGTCCCTTCGTCGAGCACATCGTCACCCATTTCGGGTCGGACCGCATCATGTTCGGGTCCAACTATCCGATCGACCGGCCCAACGCCGCGGTCGACGTGCTGGTCGGCGCGCTCGTCGACTGTTTGTCCCAGTGGGGTTCGGAGGCTCTGCGGAAGATCTTCCGCGACACCGCTGTTCGTGTCTATACGATCGATGACGCGGCGGGTTGACCGCTCACCGGCCGCGGGGCCACCAGGTCGAGCGTTGCGGCGACTCCGGCACGGGCACGTCCCGCATGAGCCGGGTCAGGATCTCGACGAGGGCGGTGCACGAGGGATACCGGTCCTCCGGTGACTTCGCCAGCGCCTTGGCGAAGATCGAGTTCATCGCCGACGGCAGCCAGGGGCGGCGTCGGGTGAGTTTCGGCGGGTCGTCGTTGAGGTGGGCATAGGTGATCGCGAAAGCGGTGTTCCGCGGATACGGCGGTGTGCCCGTGATGAGTTCGACGAGCGTGCACGCGAATGCGTAGAAATCGGTTGCGGGGGTGAGCTTCTGGGCCTGCAGTAGTTCGGGCGAGGCATAGCCGATGGAACCCTGCACACGACCGTTGCGCGCCAGTGGACGGGTGTCGTCGAGGAACTGGGCGATCCCGAAGTCCGAGAGGTAGGCGTCGAGGGGTGTACCCACAGATCGCGGGGTGCGGGAGAGGAGGATGTTCGCGGGTTTGACGTCGCGATGCAGGATGTCCTGCGAATGCGCATGATCCAGCGCATCGGCGATCTGCATCGCCACCCGCAGGATGGTGTCCATGTCCGGCTCGTCGCCGCGCTCGGGGACGAGTGCGGTCGCCGCGGGGCCGCCGATGTACTGCATGGTCAGCCACATCGACGGCAGGTGCCGCGGCCCGAGCGACCCGCGCGGCGAGGCGATCTCGCCGTGCTCGATCATGCGCACGATGTGCGGATGATCGAGCAGCGACGCGATCCCGAATTCCCGCTCGAAGCGCTCCCGGACCCGCGCGTGGTCGGACGCGTTCGGGTGCAAAACCTTCAGGGCCAGCGGTCCATCGCACGACGGGGCCCCGTCGTCGCCGGTGCGATGGACCCGGAACACATCGGCGCTCGCCCCGCCACCGAGGAAGTCGTCGATGGTGAAGCCGGCCACGCTCTCGCCAACCTCGAACACCCTGCCAGGGTAGTGGCGTTCGCGGGCGGCCGGCGGTAACTGCGTTGTCCGCGAGCCGGGGTCAGCGAGCCGGTGTCAGCCGGAAGATCGGGAACCGCCGGCCCTGCGCGGTCTCGGTGTATTTCAGGAACTGCTCGGATGCCGAGATGAACTTCTGCCACGCGGGTTCCCAGTCGTCACCCTCGACTTCGGTCACCGCGGTGTCGAGCCGTTCGACGCCGTTCTCCGCCGGCGCCTCCACGGCGACCGATCCGGGATGTGCCCGCAGGTTGTGCACCCACGCCGGGGCCTTCGGCGAACCGGCGTACGAGCCGATCACCAGCCAGCTGTCGGCGTCGGGCAGGGCGAACAGGGGACTGATCCGCGGCTCGCCGGACTTGGCGCCCAGCGTGTGCAGGAGCACCAGGTTCTTGCCAAAGCCGGCGGTGTCCACATGCCCGTTGTTGGAGCGGAACTCGTTGATGACGGTCGCGTTGAAATCGTTCACGTCGCTCATTGTCGCGGTGCCCGGCGTTTCCGGCCATGTATCAATCTGAAACCGTGGTCGTTCGGTCTGCGAATACTCTGAACAGATGAGTGCCGACCCGAGTTCGCTGGCCGCTTCCCTTCCCGACGGCATGGTGGTCACCGACGCCGACATCCTCGCCGGCTACCGGCAGGACCGTGCCGCCGATCCGACGGCCGGCACCCCGCTCGCGCTGGTTCGGCCGACCACCACCGCCGAAGTGCAGGACACCGTTCGCTGGTGTGCCGCCAACGGTGTCCCGGTCATCACGCGGGGTGCGGGTACCAGTCTGTCGGGCGGGTCGACGGCGGTCGACGGCGCGATCATGCTGTCCACCGAGAAGATGCGGGACATCGACGTCGACCCGGCGACGCGCACCGCCGTCGTCCAACCCGGACTGTTCAACTCGGAGGTGAAGGCCGCGGCCGCCGCGTCGGGGCTGTGGTATCCGCCGGACCCGTCGTCGTTCGAGATCTGCTCGATCGGCGGGAATGTCGCCACCAACGCGGGCGGACTGTGCTGCGTCAAGTACGGCGTCACCACGGACTACGTCCTGGGCCTGGAGGTGGTGCTGGCCGACGGCCGGGCGGTACGCGTCGGCGGCAAGCAGCTCAAAGACTCCGCGGGCCTGCCGCTGACCAAGCTGTTCGTGGGCAGCGAGGGGCTGCTCGGGATCATCACCGAGGTCACCCTGCGGCTGTTGCCACCGCAAGGCCCCGCGAGCACCGTCGTCGGTGTGTTCGGTTCGGTGCACGACGCCAGCCGAGCGGTGCTGGCGGTGACCGGGGAAATGCGTCCCGCGATGCTCGAGTTCATGGACTCGGTGGCCATCAACGCCGTCGAGGACCTGTTGCGGATGGGCCTCGACCGAGAGGCCGGGGCGCTGCTCGTCGCCCAGTCCGACGCCCCGGGTGCGGCCGGCGCGGCCGAGGTCGAGTTCATCCGGAAGGCGTTCGAGTCCAATGGCGTCGGCGAGGTCTTCGCGACCGACGACCCCGTCGAGGGCGAGGCGTTCACCGCGGCCCGCCGCGCGGCGATCCCGGCGGTGGAGAAGCTGGGATCGTTGCTGCTCGAGGACGTCGGCGTACCGCTGCCCTCGTTGCCCGACCTCATCGACGGTGTCGCCGAGATCGCGGCCGGCAACCGGGTGATGATCTCGGTGATCGCCCACGCCGGCGACGGCAACACGCACCCGCTGATCGTCTTCGACCCCGCCGATGTGGACGAGGCGAAGCGCGCGCAGGTCGCCTTCGGTCAGATCATGGACCTCGCGATCGAGTTGGGCGGCACCATCACCGGCGAGCACGGGGTGGGGCGACTGAAGAAGGGCTGGCTGCCCGACCAGGTGGGGCCCGACGTCATGGAACTGACGGCTCGGATCAAGCAGGCTCTCGACCCCGACGGTCTGCTGAACCCGGGCGTGCTGTTGTAGCCGGGCGTCCTCCGGTGGACCGGGAGGCCGCGGTGCGCCCCGCCACCACATAGGTGTCGCGGCCTGCGGCCTTGGCGTCGAAGAGCGCGTGGTCGGCGACGTCGAACTCGTGCCGGATGAAGGCGTCGGCGTCGTCGGCGGACATGTGGCCGCCTGGTGTGGCACCCACGGCGATCCCCAGGCTCATCGTCGCGGTCGCACCACCGGGGATCGTGATGCGCCGCGCGCGGATGCGTTCGGCGAGCGCGCGCACCGAGGTCTCGTCGGCAAGCGTCGCGATCGCGAACTCGTCACCGCCGAGTCGCGCGACGATGGCCTGCTCGTCGGTGGCCCCCTGCAGAATCGCCGCGACCCGCTCCAGGACGTCGTCACCCGTCGCGTGACCGTGTTCGTCGTTGATGGCCTTGAACCGGTCGACATCCGCGGTGATTAAGGCGAACGGTTGAGCGGGGCTCCGACGGAGCATTGTCGTCGTCGCGTAGATGAAGCCGCGACGATTCAGCAATCCGGTGAGCGAATCGGTATTTGCCATGGTGAGCTGATGTTTCAGCGATCGCTGGAAATCGGATGTGTAACTGCGATGAAGGGCCGTTGTGCCATTGGTGACGACCAACAATGCGAGGGTGGTGAACAGGACGTTCAACACCGGAGTGCCATCTGCCCACGACATGAGGCCCATCGCGCAGACCGCGATGCTCGAGTAGATCATGTGGGCGTACGCGACCGGGGACCGGACGAAATGCGCCACATATGACCCGATGACAGCGAAGATCACGGCGCAGAACTGGGCCAGGATGATGTCGGAGATGGCGAGGATCGCAACGGTCAGCACAGCGTCGGCCCATAGGACGAACAGGGTGTTGAACCCCCTTATCGACGACTGCTTGGTCCACCAGATCACGCCGAGGTGGACCCGGCTGACCACGAAAGCCATCGGGATCGTGGTGGCGGCGACGATGCCGAGGGCGATCGAGCGCGGGACGGATCCCTGTGTGCCACTCGGCGTGAAGAGCGCGATCGTACCGAGCGCTCCGCAGACCGCGACCAATACGGCGATGGTGACGCGGACATGCCATTCGCGCATCCGGACCTGTTTGAGGACGTGATCTGCGTTGTCGTAGAAAAGGTGGGGGTGTCCGGATATCTCATCGGTGGCCGGCCCGTGGCGAAGAGCCCGGAAACGTGCGGCGGGCCGTTCCTCGTGGTCTCCGCGTTGTCGGTGCTCGATGGCCACGTCCTCTTTCACTCGTGATGCGCGTGACGCGCATGCATGTCGCGACGAAGAATCGTCGAACACACGTTACGGAGTTTAGAGGACGATTAAAGATCGTTTCTTCTCGAAATCCGCGATATGACCCAACGGAGCGAAAGATGTAAGAATCGGCAGAATCGCCGTCGATCTGATGCGCGCTGAGACGGTCGTGCCGATCGGGCCCGATCAGCCGCCGCCTGCTGGGGTCCTCCCGTCCCCTCCGCGGGAGGGACCCCAGCAGGTAGTCCGAATGCGATGTGGCCGGCGCGAACCTGGCCTCGCGGAATCCAGCATATTGGCTCGATGGTCAACCTACAATCACATCAATCGGGATAACTGACAGGAGATCGTTGATGAATGGTCCCGGGGAGCCCGGACTACGTGATATCGACCTCCGACGACTGCGGATGTTCGTCGTGGTGATGGAGGCGCCCAGCCTTCGTGTCGCCGCGGATGACCTGTTCATCAGCCAGCAAGCGCTCTCCTCGGCGATCCGCGAACTCGAGCGACACCTGGGGGTGGAGCTCTTCTCGCGGTCGCGCCGAAGCCTCACGCCGACGCCTGCCGGTGAGGCGCTCTACCGTGGTGCAGTGCCGTTGCTGGCCGGTGGCGAACAGCTCGCGACGCAGGTACGGCGGGTGGACGCCGGCTCGCCTGCGCCGTTCGTGATCGGTCACGCCCCGGACCTCGCCTCCTCCGAGGTCTTCCGGATCATCGAACCGGTGGTGCTCGCCGACTCGTCGGTGCCGATCACGGTACGACCGGTCTTCGCCGAACTCATCCGCGACGAGTTGCTGTCGGGAGCCATCGACATGGCTCTCGGACGAGGCGTGGCGGCCCCGCCGGACATGGCCACCACCATCGCGACACAACACGAACTGCGTCTGGCGGTGCGTGCCGATCACCCGCTGGCCGCGCACGACCGGGTCGACATGGCCGACCTCGCCGGCTACGAGATCGTCGTCTGGGGTCCCGAGCACGAGTACGAGTACACCGACATCCTCGTCGGCATGTGTCGGCGTGCCGGGTTCGAACCGAAGATCATCCTGTCGACGCTGCTGGGGACGCCCCCGCACACGGCGGTGATCGCACACCCCGACGCGTGCGCATTCGTCACCAATGAACCCGGCTGGATCTACGTCAACCGCATCCGGATCGTCGAGTTCACCGATCCGCCGTTCGCACCCGTCCGCGCGATGTGGTTGCCCAACACCTCGTCGACCCTTCGGCGACAGATCCTCGCCGCGGCCGAGAACTCGCTCTGACCCGACCCCGCGCGACGATCATGGACCGACGCTGTTCAGCTCTTCTCGGTCGGGTCGTCCCCGAGGGGGTTCTCCGGTTCGTGCCCTTCGGACACCGCGAACGAGCCGGTCTCTGGATTGACCGTCACCGCATGATGCGGCACCTCACGGACTGCGAGCACCATGGGCGATCCGTCGCGATTGCGGACCGCTCCCTCGCCGGGCAGGCCCGCGAAGGTCGCCGACACCGGCTGGCGTGCCCTGCGGTGACGATGGTGCTGCGCCGCCGACATGTCCGCAGTATCCGCGGACCCCTCGACGGGTTCGGTTGTGCTCAGTTGCACATACCGCGGACGGACCGCGACGTCGTAGTGGAACGCACGGAGCAGCGAGATGCACGCCAGCACCATGACGATGGAGAACGGCACCGCCGTGGCGATCGACATCGTCTGGAGCGCGGTCAGCGAACTGGTGCCGCCGACCAGCAGCAGGACCGCGGCCGCCACGCCCTGCAGCGACGCCCAGTAGACGCGGGTGAGTTTCGGGGTGTCGATCTTGCCGCCGGTAGCCAGCATGTCGATGACCAACGACCCCGAGTCCGAAGACGTGACGAAGAACAGCACGACGATGACGATTGCGACGACGCTGCTGATGGCCGACATCGGCAAGGTGTCGAGGAGCTGGAACAACGACGTGTTCGTGTCGACCTCGCCGTCGACGAGCATGTCGCCGAACTCCATCTGCCGCAGGATGCCCGAGTCGCCGAACACGGTGAACCATATGGTGCTGACCAGGGTCGGCATGATGAGCACGCCACCGATGAACTGCCGGATCGTCCGGCCCCGCGAGATCCGCGCGATGAACATACCGACGAACGGCGCCCAGCTGATCCACCAGCCCCAGTAGAAGATCGTCCACGCGCCCTCCCAGCCGTCGTCGGTGAACGGCGCCGTGCGCAGCATCAGATCTGGGAAGGCCTGGATGTAGTTGCCGATGTTCTGCACCCACGACTGGATGAGAAAGAGCGTCGAACCGAGGAGCAGGACGAAGACGGTCAGTGCCGCCGCGACGGCCATGTTGAGGTTGGACAGCCACCGCAGGCCCTTGGTCACCCCGGTGACCACCGAGAAGATGGCCAGGCCGGTGATACCGATGATCAGCGCGACGATGATCCAGTTGTTGACGTCGACCCATCCGAGGTAATCGAGACCGGCGCTGATCTGCTGGATGCCGAAGCCAAGCGAGGTCGCGACGCCGAACAGAGTGCCGACGATGGCGACGATGTCGACCGCGTGACCCAGCCAGCCCTCGACGCGTTCGCGGCCGAGGAGCGGCTCGAGCAGCCACCGGACGGACAACGGCCGTCCCTTGCGGAAGGTCATGTAGGCCAGGCCGAGTCCGACGACGACGTAGATCGCCCAGGCGTGCAGACCCCAGTGATAGAGCGTCAGTTCCATCGCCTGATTGGCCGCGGCGTCGGTGCCACCCGGGATGCCGCCGGCCTCGGGCGGGTTCACGTAGTGCGAGAGAGGCTCGGCCACGCCGTAGAACACGAGTCCGATGCCCATCCCGGCAGCGAAGAGCATGGCGAACCAGGAGAGCACCCCGAACTCGGGGTCCTCGTCGTCCTCACCGAGCTTGATGGTGCCGATCCGGCTGATCGCGCAGTACACCGCGAACAGGACGAAGCCGGTGGCGATCAGGACGTACCACCAGCCCACGCCGTCGGTGATCCACTTGTTGAGATTCTCGAAAGCGTCCGCGGCGGTCCCCGCGTAGATCACCGCGAACATGATCAGGCCGAAGATGAGGGCGGACGCGGTCAGGAATACCGGTTTGTGCAGTTCACGCCAGGCGTTGCGGAACATGTGACTCCCTTGGTCCCAGATTTGTGCGCTCGATGATGGCGGCAGTCGATGAAGTGTCCGAATTTCGACCTTACGGACACCGCGATCGGTCCGCTGACCGGGGTGAGGCTGCACGGCCCTCGGCGCGTGTCGTCAGTACGACGTCATGACGACGGCCACCGCTCGGTGATCAGCTCGACCATCTCCTCGACCCACGCGTCGTCGAGTGCGGCGTCGCTGCGGATGAGGATGCGGAAGATCGCGGTGCCGGCGACGACCTCCGCGAGCATGGGCAACCGGTCGTCGCCCCGGCGTTCCTGACCGAACCGGGATTCGAAGGCGGTGAGGTCGCCGGCGAGCCGGGCGATCATCTTACTGTGCAGCTCGGGTGAGGCCACGGTGTCGGCGATGAGACCCGGAAGCGCCACGCGCACCTCAGGCCGGTTGAACATCGCCCGCACGATCTCGACGAGCGCCCGGATGTCCTGTCGGGCGTCGCCCGAACCCGTTGGCGGTTCCAGGGTTTCGGCGGCCAGAACTGCTTCGTGGACGAGCTGGGCCTTGCCGGACCAGCGCCGGTAGATGGCCGCGGTGGTGGTGCCCGCGCGGGCCGCGATCGCCGAGAGGGACAGCGCCGGGTAGCCCGTCTCCAGGATGAGTTCGCGGGTGGCCGCGATGATCGCGGCATCGATCCGCCCGTCGCGGGGCCGTCCGGGCGACGCAGGGTTCGACCTCTTGTGTTCCCTCCGGCCATCTGCTGTCATGGGACCCAGCATAGATGCAATACGGTGTGCATCGTATTATGGGAGGGTCCGTGGAACTCAGTCCACTCGACGAATATCCGATTCATCAGGCACCGGCGCCGATCACCTGGCCGGCGACCTCCGACCGGAACTTCTACGACCGTTCGTACTTCAACGTCCTCGACCGCGAGGGCCGGTTCATGGCGCTGACCGGCATCGGATACTACCCGCGGCTCGGGGTCAAGGACGCCTACTTCGTCGTCCGGCGCGGGGATACTCAGACCGCGGTGCACCTGAGCGACGCCATCGACGACGACCGCCTGCGGCAGAACGTCAACGGCTACCGCCTGGATGTGCTGGAGCCGTTGCAGGAGCTACATCTGACGCTGGCCGAGACCGAGGGAATCTCCGCCGATCTGACCTTCCGCGGTCTCTTCCCCGCGGCGCTGGAGAAGCCGCACGACATGCTCACCGAACGGCGGGTCACCCTGCAGGCGTGCCGGTTTGCGCAAGTGGGCAGCTGGCAGGGATGGATCGATGTCGACGGGGAGCGGTTGACGGTCGAGTACGACACCAGCGTGGCGAGCCGGGACCGGTCGTGGGGCATCCGCCCCGTCGGTGAGTCCGAACCCGCGGGCCGGCCCGACGCCGCCTTCCGCGGCATGTGGTGGCTGTACCTGCCGTTGGCCTTCGACGACTTCCAGTTGTTCCTGATCCTGCAGGAGGATCCGGACGGTCATCGCAGTCTCTACGACTGCACGCGGCGCTGGCGGGACGGTCGCGTCGAGCAACTCGACGGTGTGCGCGTCGCCATCGATTACACGCCGGGCACACGGATTCCCCGGGGCGCGCACGTCGAGTTCCTGACCCGTGCCGGTGACCGGGTCGTCCTCGACGTGGAGTCGAAACTGTTCGCTCCCATCGCGTTCGGATCGGGGTACGGCGGCGACTCGTCGTGGGGACACGGCACATGGAGAGACGGACCGTTCGCCGAACGCGTCAGCTTCGACCTCACCGACCCGGAGGTGATGGCGCGGGCGCCCTTCAGTCTGATCGACCACGTCGGGTCGGCCGTCTGTACCGAACCGGACGGCACCGTCCGGCATGGTGCCGGTCTGTTCGAGCACGGCGTCATCGGTCCTCATCACCCGTCGGGATTCTCCGACTGGACCGATGTGATCGGCTAGGACATCGACATGAAGATCATGACGGCATTGTTCGATCCGGTCGGAGCAGTCGATCGCGCGCGGGCGTTGCAGGAGGCCGGCGCGTCGGGGGTGTTCACCTTCGAAGGTCCGCACGACGTGTTCACGCCGCTCGCGCTCGCGACAGCGGTCGACGGGCTCGACATCATGTCGAATGTGGCGATCGCGCTCCCGCGCAACCCGATTCAACTGGCTCATCAGGCGAACGACCTGCAGCTGCTCAGCGAGGGACGGTTCATTCTCGGACTGGGCACCCAGGTGCGCGCGCAGATCGAGAAGCGATACGGCACCGAGTTCGATCGTCCGGTGGAGCGGATGAAGGAGATGGTCGGTGCCCTGCGCGCGATCTTCGCGACGTGGAACGACGGTGAGCGTCTGGACTTCCGGGGTCAGTACCACCGGCACACCCTGATGACGCCGACCTTCGTGCCCGGCCCCAACCCGTACGGGCCGCCACCGATCTACCTGGGCGCGCTGGGGCCCCGCCTGACCCGTGCCACCGCGGAGGTCGCGGACGGCCTGCTGGTGATGCCGTTCGGGTCGAAGCGGTTCCTGCACGGCACGACGCTGCCCGCGGTCCGCGACGGTCTCGCGGCAGCCGGTCGGAGCGAGGACGACTTCGAGGTGGTGCCCGAGATCATCGTCTCGGTCGGTTCGGACGCGTCCGGCGCCGGGAGCGGAGCGAGCGGGCCGAATGTGACGGACGACCATGCCTCGACGCGAATGCTGTTGGCGTTCTACGGTTCCACTCCCGCATACCGGCCCGTGCTCGATGCGCACGGATGGGGCGACCTGCAGCCGGAACTCAACACGATGTCCAAACAGGGACGCTGGCAGGAGATGGCCGGACTCATCGACGACGAGATCCTCCACACCATCGCCGCCTGCGGCACTCCGGCCGAGATCGCCGCACACATCCGCGACCGCGTCGACGGTGTGTCGGACCGCATCTGCCTCTATCAACCGGGACCCATCGGTGTGGAACCGCTGGCCGAGATCGTCGACTCCCTGAGTGGTGAGGCGAGATGAGTTCGCAAACGGTCGAATTCGAGGAGATCACCGACGACCGGTACGGCGGCAAGGCGGCCGGACTCGCACGTCTGCGGCGCCTGGGTCTCCCGGTTCCGCCCGGGTACGTCATCGCCGGCGCGTCCGGGGTGTCCGACGCTGCGACAGCACGATTCGACGAGATGGCCGCCGCCGGATGGACACCGGTCGCGGTCCGGTCCTCGGCCGTGGGGGAGGACGGGGACGACCAGTCCTTCGCCGGTCAGTACGACACCGTGCTGGGGGTCGACACCGTCGACCGCTTCGTCGACGCGGTTCGCGCCTGTGCCGACTCGGTGCACTCGCTCCGCGCGTCGTCGTACAGCGGGAATGCCTCGGCCACCATGAATGTGGTGGTCCAGCGGATGGTCGATGCGCGCGCCGCGGGCGTGGTGTTCACCGCGGACCCGGTCTCAGGTCGGCGGGACCTGACGGTGATCGACGTCGTTTCCGGACTCGGCGAGGCGCTCGTTGACGGGACGGTTGCTCCCGATCACGTCGTGCTCGATGCCGACGGAACCGCGGTCGTCAACGAAACCGTTGCGGCGCCGGTTCTGTCGCCGGTCGAGATCGCGGCGATCCAGTCCGGCGCCCGCCGGGCCGAGCAGGAGTGGGGCCGGCCGATGGACCTCGAATGGGCCATCGACAAATCCGGTGAAATCTGGTGGTTGCAGGCCCGGCCGATCACCACGCTGCCCGGTGACCTCAACGAGATGGACTCGTCGGTGGCCGGCGCCGACCATGTCTACACACGATGCAACATCGGCGAGATGATGCCGGGCGCGTTCTGTCCGCTGACCGCATCGGTCTCCGGGTTCGCGATCGACTACGCGATGCAGATGGTGCAGGTGGTCGCCCGGGCACAGGAGCGATACGAGAAGCCCTGGCTGCAGGTGGGTTACTTCTACGGGCACATGTTCCTGAACCTGACCGAGGGCACGGCGCTGAGTTCCGGCATCCTCGGGAACTCGCTGGAACAGTTCTCGACCTCGATCTGCGGGCGGGTCATCGACGAACTCGAACCCAAGCCGCCACAACCGTTCCGGCGCAAGCTCGGGAACACCGTCCGGCTGACCTCGCATGCGCTGTCGGTCGGTCCCGCCATCCGTCGACTGCCCGGTGAGATCGCCGGGTTCGCGGTGCCGACGAGCCGCGACCCCCGGATCGTATGGCAGGAGCTGGAAGCTGGGGTCGCCCAGTACTGTGACGTCACCCTCATCCATGTGCGGTCGTCCTCACGCGCTGCCGTCGCGGCGAATGTGCTCGAGAGCGTGCTGGTCCGGCGCGCGGAGAAGGACGGCCGCACCGAGGGCGACGGCAAGGCCGAGGCCGCCCGGCTCATGGCCGGCGCTTCCGACGTCGAGAGCGCACTGATGCTCGCCGAACTCGATGCCGTCGTACGGACGATCGCCGCCGATTCCGCGGTGGCCGAGGAGTTCCTCTCCGCCGCACCGGACGTGGCGGTCGCCGGGCTGCGGTCGGCCTCCGGTGACGCCGGTCGCGCGTTGCAGTGTTTCCTCGAGCGGCACGGTCACCGCGGGTACCGCGAACTGTGTATGCGCGACCCGTCCTGGGCCGACGACCCCGGTGGTCTGGGGGCGATGATGCAGGTGATGCTGCGGTCTGCGCTCGACCCCGCCGTTCGGAATTCGGCCCCGGCGGCTGGCGACGAAACGCCGCCCGCCGCGATCAGGCTTCTCGCCCGCCTGGCGCAGGGGGGTGCGCGAGGACGCGAGGAGACGAAGTCGCGGATGGCGCTGATGGCCCATCGGCTCAAGCGAGGGTACCGGCACCTCGGCGAGGTGCTGGCCGAGACCGGACGGCTTCCCGACGCCGACCTCGTCTTCTTCTTCGATCGGGCGGAGCTGCACCGGGTCGTCGGCGCCGGCGACGTCACCGACCTCGTCGAGAGCGCGCGGAAGCGTCGAGAAGCGTTGTCGTACCAGGATCGGCTCGAGTTCGACGATGTGTCGGTCGGCCGCCCGTCCCCGCGCGTCGTGGCTGCCGAGCGGAATGTCGGCGATGGCCGGATCGTGGGTCGACCGGCGGGCCGGGGAACCGTCGAAGGCGTGGTGCGCGTGGCGAAGTCGATCGTGGAGGCGCGTGATGTCCAGCGCGGCGAGATCCTCGTGGCACCCGTCACCGACGTCGGCTGGACGCCGTACTTCACCGTCATCGGTGCGCTGGTCACCGACATCGGCAGTTCGGTCTCGCACGGCGCGGTGGTCGCCCGCGAGTACGGACTGCCGTGCGTCGTGAACACCCTGGTGGGCACCCAGGTGTTGCGGACGGGAGACCGCGTGCGGGTCGATGGAGATCGCGGGATAGTCGAACGGCTCGAGGCGAGCTGAACCGGTTGAGAACCAGCGGGTTCAGCCATCACCTGAGGCGACGTCGGCGTAGTGGTCACGGAGGTCGCGCTTGAGGATCTTGCCGCTGGGGTTCTTGGGCAGGGACTCGCTCGCGATCACGATCTTCGGGATCTTGTATGGCGCGAGCCGGTCTTGGCAGTGCTGGGTGATCGATCCCGGGTCGATCGTGTACCCGGGGGCCGGTACCACCACCGCCGCAACGGCTTCCACCCAGTAGGGATGCGGAACGCCGATGACCGCTGCTTCCTGCACGGCAGGGTGTTCGAACAACACTTCCTCGACCTCGCGGCTCGACACGTTCTCGCCGCCGGTCTTGATCATGTCCTTCTGCCGATCGACCACCCACAGGTATCCGTCGCCGTCGAAGTAACCGAGATCGCCGCTGTGGAACCAGCCCCCGCGGAACGACTCGGCCGTCTTCTCGGGCAGATTGAGGTAGCCGACGGTCACCTGCGGGCTGCGATGCACGATCTCGCCGACGGTACCCGCAGGGACGGTCCGGCCGTCGGAGTCGACGACCCGCGTCTCGACGTTCAGGGCGGGGCGGCCGGCGGAACCGCCGCGCGTGGTCTGATCGTCGGGCGCCAGAACCGTGGCGAGCGAGCCCATCTCGGTCTGGCCGTAGAAGTTTCGCAGGCGGAGGGCGGGGAGGGCGGCGGTCAGTTCGCCCAGCACCTCGACGGGGAGCGCGGAGGCCCCGTAGTAGCCCTTGCGCAGCGACGACAGCGCATCCGGGTCGAAGTCGGGGGAACTCAGCAACGAGATCCACACGGTCGGCGGGCAGAAGAGTTTGGTCGCACCCTCCTGCGCCACCGTCCGGAGGAGCGTTGCGGTGTCGGGACGGTCGAGGATGATGCTGGTCGCGCCCAGCATGATGTCGGTGATCAGAAAGTTGTCCAGTTGCGCGCAGTGGTAGAGCGGAAGCGAGTGAACCTCTATGTCGTCGTCGCTCATCCCGCCCGAGACCACGCAACTCATGTACTGCCACATGAGCGTCCGGCTCGTGTGCATGGCGCCCTTCGGTCGGGATTCGGTGCCGGAGGTGTACATGATGCGGATGACGTCGTCGTCGGCGACGCGGACATCGGGCAGCGGCCCGGCCGGTTCGCGCACCCAGTCGTCGACGGACGGCCATCGGGAGTCGGAAAGGCCGGGACCGAGCGGGATCGACCGACGCACGGTCACCGGTGCGGTGGATGCGGCGATCGCCTCGTCGGCGGTGGGCACGAGCGCGTCTTCGACGATCAGGCCGGACGCGCCGCAGTCCTCGAGGATGTACGCGATCTCCGCCGCGGTGAGCATGAAGTTGATCGGGACCGAGATGACCCCGATCCGCGCGGCGGCGAAGATGACCACGGGAAACTGCCAGCAGTTGTGCGACAGGATGCCGAGGGTCTGCCCCTGCCGCAGGCCGGCGGCGTGCAACGCGGCGGCGAACCGGTCGACCGCGTCGTCGAACTCCCGGAAGGTCAGGCGGGTGTCACGGTGGATGACGGCGGGCTTGTCGGGCGTCCGAGCGGCCGACCTGCGCGGGATGTCGCCGAGCGAGTGCGACCGCGCCGCGCCGATCAGGTCGGTGCCGAGGGGAGGAGTCGTCGTCATGGGCGGGTGCCTCTCGATCCGGTGGGATTGGGCGACCCGGACCGCTGGTCACGGGTCGATGGGTACTGTTCGTAGCTATGCGCGGTAGTTCTGAGCCGGGCGCCCGACGCAGGCCCGGCGCCGATCCGATGTCGCCTCGCGGGGGATGGCAGGACCTGCTGTCGCGTCGGCAGATGCTCGGGGTCCTGGCGGTTCTCGAGCAGTGCGAACACGCGGCCGGCGGTCAGGACTTCAAAGAGGGCCTGGTCGAGGCCATCTCCACGTACTTCGGGGTTCGTGACGTGACGTTCTTCCACGGCCGCACCTACAGCGAGATCTTCGACGACCCGGCACCGCTGCTGACCGGCGCCGCGGCCCCGCTGTTGCGGGACTACCGCGAACGATGGCGCGACAAGGACATCTTCGCGCTGCCGCGCGCTCGGCGGGTCCTCACGGCCGAGGGATTCGCGACCCTCGAAGAACTGTCGCGCCTGCCGGTCCCGCAGCGCTCCTATGTCGTGGACTATCTGCACCCCAACGACATGGAGACCGCGTCGGCCCTGCACCTGCCGCTCTCCGACGGTGAGGCCCTCGTCGGCATGTTCGACCGCGTCCGGAAGTGGGACGAATCGGACCTGCTCGCGATGCGCATCCTCGCGCGGCAGCTGCGGGCTCGATCCACGACGGTGTCCGCGGCGCACGAGCCCGTCGATCCGCTGGCAGCACTCACGCCGCGACAGCTCGAGGTCGCCGAACTCGTCAGCGACGGCCTGAGCAACGCCGAGATCGCCCAGCGCCTGTCGCTGTCGGAGCTGTCGGTCAAGAAGTACGTGAGCCGCATCTTCGACGCCGCCGGGTTGCGCAACCGGGCCGAGCTCGCGACCGCGGTGCTGCGTTCGCGCCGGCGGGCTCGCTGAGCGGCCCGGCGCAGCGGTGACTCCCGGCGCGGTCACGGGGCAGGCGTCGGTGTGTACGCGACGACGGTCAGCCCGTTCGGTGAACGCAGGGGCACCCGCGTCTCGTGGCCGCCCACCGACCTCTCGCCGACATGCCAGCCCAGTGATCGCGCGACGTCGATCGTGGCTGCCAGATCGGCGGTCCGCGCGAGGAGTGACCAGGCCGGCCCGTCGGTCTCGTCTGAGACGCTCAGCGCATCCCAGGCCGCCCAGGCCGACCCGTCGGAGAACCTGGGTGCTCCCAACACGGCTTCGACGTCACCGGCGACGCCGGCCCACCGGTCGGTCGCGTGCATCACCGTCACCCGCTCGAACAGCGAGCCGAATCCGGCTCTCTCCGTGTTCTTCTCGTCTGTCATTCAGACCACCGCCGTCGATGTCGCTGCCACGGACGGCGTCAGCCGGTGGCCGAGCCGGTCACGCTTGGTGGCGAGATATCCGGCGTTGTCCGCGGTGGCCTCGATCTCGAGTCCGACCGTCTCGATGACCTCGATGCCGTGAGAGGACAGCCCGTCGACCTTGGCCGGATTGTTGGTCAGCAACCGGACTCGTCGGATGCCGAGATCGTCCAGCACCGCCGCCGCGTCCCGATAGTCCCGGCTGTCGACGGGCTGACCGAGACGCAGGTTCGCGTCGACGGTGTCGACGCCGTCGAGGTCCTGGAGTCGGTAGGCGGCGATCTTGGCCGCCAGACCGATGCCGCGTCCCTCGTGTCCGCCGACGTACACCACGACCCCGGCTCCGGCGTCCGCAACGTGCTGGAGTGCGGCTCGCAGCTGTGCACCGCAGTCGCATCGGCGCGAGCCGAGCGTGTCTCCGGTGAGGCATTCGCTGTGGATGCGCACGAGCGGTTCGCCCTGCGTGGGCTCGCCGCGCACGAGTGCGAGATGTTCCGCGCCACTCGATGATCGGTACACGGTGGCCTGGAAGATGCCGTGATCGGTCGGCAGCGCGCAGGTCGCGCCCCGTTCCACCGAGCGGCCTGCGCGGCGGTGGGCCACCAGATCGGCGATGGAGATCACCGCGAGTCCGTGACGCGCGGCGAAGTCCCGGACGTCTGCCCCGCCGAGCATCGCGCGCCGGTCGGGGCTGACGAGTTCGCAGATGAGACCGGCAGGTTCGAGACCGGCTGCGGCGCAGAGGTCCACGGCTGCCTCGGTGTGTCCGCGACGCTCCAGGACCCCGCCCGGCCTGGCACGCAATGGCATCACGTGGCCCGGCCGGGTGAGGTCTTTCGGACCGACCTCGCGGTCGGCAAGGGCGCGGATGGTCCGCGCCCGGTCGGCCGCGCTGATTCCGGTCGTGACACCGACCGCGGCATCGACGCTCACGGTGAACGCGGTGCCGAGGGGGTCGGTCGGGTCGTCGACCATCGGAGGTAGTTCCAGTGCGGCAACACGATCCGCGGTCATCGCGACGCACAGGAAGCCGGAGGTGAACTCGAGGAAGAAGGCGATGTCGTCGACGTCGGCGAATTGTGCCGGCATCACGAGATCGGCCTCGTTCTCGCGGTCGGCGTCGTCGACGACGATGACCGGACGCCCGAGGCGGAGCTGGTCGAGACACCGTTCGACGCCGGCGGAGCTGTCCGTGGGCACACGGTCCTCGTGGCTCATCGGTGTGCCCGCAATCCGTGGAACAGCGAGCGATGGAAGATCAACGGTTCGCTGGCAGCGGGAACGGAGAGGGCGTCGACCCGTCCCACGACGAGCTCGTGATCGCCGATCGGGCGGTGCTCGTCGATGGTGCATTCGATCCACGCATGTGCACCCGCCAGCCGAGGGGAGCCGTTGCCGGACAGGGTCCATTCCACGCCCGCGAACTTGTCGGCGCCGCTCCGGGCGAAGGTGCGCGCCAGGACATGCTGATCCTCGGACAGCACATTCGCGCAGAAGGAGCCGTTCGCCACGACCGACGGCAGCGTCGTCGAGGTGATGCCGGCGAAGAAGCCGACCAGCGGCGGCTCCATCGAGATCGAGGTGAAGGAGCCGACGGTCATGCCCACGGGCGAACCGTCCGGGCCGGCCGACGTGATGATTACGACGCCGGAACCGAAGTGCGCGAGCACTTCACGGAATCGGTCGCGGACCGACGCCTGGTCATCGGCGTGCACGGACGCGACGTCGTCGGCGATGTGACTGGTGTTCATGGAAGTCCTTCCGATGCGGCCGCGGCGGGTGCGGGTCAAGGACGCACGCACCCGCCGGGCAACCGGGATCAGGCCGGGACGGCCTTGGTGGCCAACTCGTCGAGGGCGGCCGCGTAGATACCTTCGATCGCGGTGGCGAGTTCGGTTTCCACCGTTGCGGATTCGGCGCCGAACTTCGCTGACCAGTGAACCGAGCAGGTGTCGTCGCCGACTGCCGTGACCGAGATGGTCGAGCGGTAGTGCTCGAGCGGGAGCGGGCCGTCGATGTACTCGTAGGAGTACGTGCGCGCCTCCTCGTCGAAGGCGACGATGCGCTCGCGCGCCGGTGCGCCGTCGGTGAAGACCACGTGACGGACGTCGCCGTCCATCCGCGATGCGTCGATGGCCGGAATCCACGCCGCCACACCGCCGGTGTCACCGATCCACGACCACACGTCCCCGGCGGACAGCGGGAAGTCCTTGGTCACTTCGATGCTCGCCATGTCACACCCGTCCCAGTTCGGCTTCGTACTTCTTGGTCATGTGCTCGACGGCCTTGACGTGTTCGGCCGCTTGGCCTTCGCGGACCGCCTGGGCGCGCGCCGCGGCGTCGATCATCGGTTGCGCCTGCCCCTGGAAATACGGCATGACGTCCTGGGCGAACAATTCGTAGGAGCGTCGGGTGGCCTGCGGGTTCGCCCAGTCGTGACCCTGGATCAGCAGCGTGCCGAAACCGCCGGACTGGTCGATCAGGCGCTGGACCTGTGCACGTGCCTCGTCGGCGGTGCCGATGACGCCGATGCCGGAGGTGTTGATGAAGTCGATCATCTCGTGCTTGTTGGTGCCGCGGACGTCCATCTGCGGGAAGGCCGCCACGTGCTGGAGGTAGTTGAACCAGTACTCGATGCCGTGCTCGACATCCTTGTAGGCCTGCTCCTTGGTCTCCGCGATGTGGAAGGGCCCGACCAGTCGCCAGGTCGACCGGTCCACCTCGTCGCTGCGTCCCGCCTGGGCGGCGAACTCCTCGAGCAGACCCCAATGATGTTGCAGTGCACTGAAACCGTCGGCGGTCAGCGTGGCAGCGATCGACAGCAGGCCGATACCGTACTTGCCGGCGAGTCGCGCGCCGGTCGGCGACGCGATCGCGGCGACCACGACGTCGAACAGCGGATCCGAGTAGGGGGCCATCTGGATCTTCGCGTCGAACAGTTCGTGGGTGCGGGTCTTGGCCGTCACCGTCTCGCCGCGGAGGAGGCGCATGATGATGTCGGTGTTCTCCGCGAGCAACTCCCGGGTGTCGATCTGGGAGAGGCCCAGCATCGCGGCGTCGGTCGGGAGCGATCCGGGTCCGAGGCCGAACAGGGCGCGGCCGCGGGTCAGGTGATCGAGCATGATCATGCGTTCGGCCGCCCAGAGCGGGTTGTGGTACGAGACCGAGGTGACGCCCGTGCCGAGTTTGATGCGGCTGGTGCGTTCCCCTGCGGCCGCGATCATGATCTCGGGCGACGCGTAGATCTCGGCGCCCGCGGAATGATGCTCTCCGAACCACGCCTCGTCGTATCCCAATTGCTCGAGGTACTGGACGAATTCGAGATCCCGCTGCAGCAGCAGCGTCGGGTTCTGTCCCGGTTCGTGGATCGGGGCGAGGAACGTGCCGAACTTCAGTCTGGTCATCGGAACTCCTGTGTGACGTGAGAGGTACACATCAGAAGCTATGACTCAGGACACAGCGAGATAAGTCCGCAAAAGTAGACATTCGGTGGCGGCGACCGGCCGCCCCGGTTCAGTCGGCGACGGCCGGATACGCGTCGAGCATCAGGCCGGCGACCGCACCGAGGGCGTCGTTCCAGGCGGCGGTCATATCGTCGGTCCACTCCGCGCCGCCGCGTTCGGCCATCGTCGCGATGAGCGCACCGGCCACCCAGTCGTACATCTCGGGCGTGACACCGAGGTCGTTGTGCCGACGCCCCAGCGCGCCGAGTGTGCGGCCGAGCCACTCGGCGTCGTCGAGGTGGTCGAGGACCGCGGCTATGGCCTGCTGCAGCATCGTGGCCTGTGGTCGGAGGTCGGCGCCGAACATCGGCCGGACCTCCGGATGTTCGGCGAACAATCGGTCGTAGAAGTCGAGCATCAGCTTGTGCTCGTCGTCGACGACCAGGGACAGGCTGTCTTGCAACACTTCTCGGTTCAACATGGTGGGGCTGCACCTCGTCGGTTCTGCTGAATG
This sequence comes from Gordonia sp. IITR100, assembly GCF_002009645.1. Taxonomy (NCBI): domain Bacteria; kingdom Bacillati; phylum Actinomycetota; class Actinomycetes; order Mycobacteriales; family Gordoniaceae; genus Gordonia; species Gordonia sp. IITR100. Next base: position 30,523 of record NZ_MVKV01000018.1, read on the forward strand.
TGGCAATGACACATACTTTGTATCTCTGTAACATCTAGCACGGCGCGTGGCGCTCCACAGCTGAATGGGCGGACCGCCGCCGATCAGAACTCGGCGACCTCACTGGCGGCGTAGGAGGCCAGCAGTTGCAGGCGCTCGGCGCTGGGGGAGCCGGGCTCGGCGGTGTAGATCATCAGGATCGTGCCGGGGTCGGCGGTGACGGCGAGTTCCTCATAGGCCAGGGTCAGTTCGCCGACCACCGGGTGGTGGAAGCGCTTGGTCCCGGCGCCGTGGGTGCGGACGTCATGCGCGGCCCACAGGGCACGGAAAGTGTCACTGCGCGTGGACAACTCGCCTACCAGATCCTGTAAGGCCTTGTCGTGGGGATCGCGACCCGCCTCTGCCCGCATGATCGCGACGCACATCTCGGCGAACAGGTCCCAGTCCGGATAGAAGTCGCGGCTTGCCGGATCGAGGAACTGGAACCGAGCCAGGTTGGGGGTGCGGCCACCGTCGCCGATGACCGGCGAATAGAAGGCGCGGCCAAGAGGGTTGGTGGCCAGCACGTCCTGATGCGAGTCGCGCACGAAGGCGACGGCGTCGGTGATCGCTCCCAGAGCCCAGTGCAGACTGTTGCGCGTCGTGGTGCCCTTCGACGAGCGACGACGGGTACGCCCGGACGCCGGAATGCCGTCGGCCGCGCGAGCGAGGTCGAGAAGGTGGGCGCGCTCGGTGTCGTCGAGCTGCAGTGCTCGTGCGAGCGATTCGAGAACCGACGACGACGCACCGGCGATGGTGCCCCGTTCCAAGCGGGAGTAGTACTCGACGCTCACCCCGGCGAGGGTCGCCACCTCGCTGCGTCGAAGACCGGGTACTCGGCGATTACCGCCGGCCGGAAGCCCCGCGGTCTCGGGCGAGATCTTCGCGCGCCGCGACATCAGGAAATCGCGGACCTCGGCACGGTTGTCCATGTGCCCAGCGTAGGACGGGCGGCGGCCTCCAGGGGTGCCCTGTCAGTACACCTCCCGACAGGAACTGTCACGGACGCGACGCATGCGGTTGCCTTGATGGGTGACCGCAGCTGCCGTCGTGCGCTCCCCTGGGGGCGCACAGGCGGCGGACCCGACCGAGAAGGAGAACACATGCGTGGAGTGATCATGGACGCCCCCGGCACCATCCGGGTGGACGATCGCGAGAACCCGACCATCCAGGAGCCGACCGACGCGATCATCAAGGTCGCCGCGACCTGCGTCTGCGGGTCGGATCTCTGGCCGTACCGCGGCATCGAAGACGTCGACCACGCCCCGATGGGCCACGAGTACGTCGGCACCGTGACCGAGGTCGGGGACCAGGTGTCGTCGATCAAGGTGGGTGACTTCGTGGTGGGGTCGTTCTTCGCCTCGGACAACACCTGCGAGATCTGCCGCGTCGGCTATCAGTCCCGGTGCGTGCACGCCGAGCCGATGGGTGCTCTGGGCACCCAGGCCGAGTACGCGCGGATCCCGCACGCCGACGGCACTCTCGTCGCAACACCCGGTCAGCCCGACGCCGACCTCATCCCGTCGCTACTTGCGGCGTCGGACGTGCTCGGGACCGGCTGGTTCGGTGCCGTTGCGGCCAAGGTGGGGCCGGGAAAGACCGTGGCCGTCGTCGGCGACGGCGCGGTCGGGCTGCTCGGTGTGCTGGCCGCGAAGCAGTTGGGCGCGGACCGCATCATCGCGATGAGTCGCCACGCGGACCGCCAGGCGCTCGCGCGCGACTTCGGGGCGACCGACATCGTGGCCGAACGTGGCGACGAGGGCGTGGCGCGGATCAAGGAACTCACCGACGGTCTCGGCGCGCATTCGGTCATCGAAGCCGTCGGCACGCAGGAGTCGATGATGCAGGCCATCCGGTCGACCCGGCCCGGTGGCCATGTGGGCTACGTCGGTGTCTCGCACGACGTCGAACTCCCCGGCCTGGAGCTGTTCTTCTCCGGCGTCCACCTGCACGGCGGGCCCGCCCCGGTCCGACGCTTCCTCCCCGACCTGATCGACCTGATCTGGAAACGAGAGATCGATCCCGGCAAGGTCTTCGACCTCACCCTCCCGCTCGACGACGCCGCCGAGGGATACCGCGCCATGGACGAGCGCCGCGCGACCAAGGTACTGCTCACCGTCTGACCTCGGTCGGTACCCACGGCAAACGAAAGGTGTTCAGCATGAAGATCACTCGCAGTTCCATCGACACCGTCAAAGGACCCGCAGACTGGTTCACCGGCGACGTCTACATCGATGCGGCGGCCGCCTCGCCACCGCCGTCCCGGGTGTCGGCAAGCCTCGTCCATTTCATGCCGGGGGCGCGGACGCACTGGCACCGGCACCCGCTCAGCCAGACGGTCTTCGTCACCGAGGGAATCGGCCTGTGCCAGCGGCGCGGTGGCCCCATCGAGGTCATCCGCCCCGGCGATCGCGTCCTCTTCGAAGCCGACGAGGAGCACTGGCACGGAGCCGCCCCCACCCGCCTGATGGTCCACCTCGCGATCAACGAGGGCGACGACGACCACGATGTCGTGCAGTGGCTGCAACCGGTCACCGACGAGGAGTGCTCGCAGGCGCCGGATCTCGGGATCTGATCAGTCGAACTCGATGACGACCGGGCCCTTCGGGGTCGCCTGACACGTCAGCAGGTAGCCCTCGTCGATGTCCTCGGGTTCCAACGCGATGCCGTTGCCGTGGTCGACGTCGCCTGCGGTCAGGCGGGCCACACACGACCCGCAGTCACCTTCCCGGCAGGAGTACGGCGCGTCGACGTCGGCGGCGAGCAGTGCGTCGAGCAGCACGGTGTCCGAACCGCAGCGGACCGCGCGGACGTCACCGTCGATGTGCACGGTGACCTCGTGGGCGTCGGGCTCGTCGTCGTGTGTCGTGAGGGTGAACGGGTCGCCGGTCAACGACACGTACCTCTCGACATGAATCGCCTCGTGCTGCAGTCCACGCTCGCCGAGGGTGTGCTCGACGAGGTCCATGAACGGCGCCGGACCGCAGATGAAGGCCTCGCAGTCACCGACGCCGGCGACCACGTCGCCGATCGCGTCCGTGGTGGGTAACCCCCGGTCGGCCTCCAGCCAGTGATGCACCCTCAACCGCCCGGGATGACGCTCGGCCAGCCCGTCGATCGCCTCGGCGAAGATCGTCGACTCGCGGTCGCGGTTGGCGTAGAACAGGGTCACCGTCGTGTCGTGGGATTCGAGGGCCGAGCGCAGGATCGACATCACCGGCGTCACGCCGCTGCCGGCCGCGAACAGGTACAACGGGTGCGCCCAGGAGTGCGGCGTGAAAACCCCCGATGGCGGGATGACGTGCAGGGTCAGGCCGGGTTCGGCGTTGTCGCACAACCAGTTCGATCCATAGCCATCTCGGGTTCGCTTGACGGTGATCGCCGGGGCGGCGTCCACCCCCGGCGCGGTCGACAGCGAATAGCTGCGCGCAACGGAGCCGGTGCGCTCGCTCGGGATGCGCACGGTGACGAACTGTCCGGGCCGATAGTCGGTGCCCGCGGGGAAGTCCAGCACGATCGTGCGTGCCTCCGACGTCTCGTCGCGCACCGCGGTGACGGTCACGTCGACCCCGAGGGTGCGCTCGACGGTCGAGGTGACGGAGCGGGTCATGCCGTGGTCCTGGAGGTGAGCGGGAGAACGCGGTACCAGAGTTCGCCGAGCGCGGTGCCGAGTGCCTCGAGGCGTTCGCGTCGCGGTGTGCTGGCCGGCAGGCCGACGTGGATGTAGGCCATCTGTTCGGTGGCGCAACCCAGGGTCTCGGCGAGCAGCTCGGTGTCGCAGGCCTCGATGGTGCCGTTGGCGACGAGCCGGTCGAGCCAGCGTTCGGTGCGCCGCACGAAGTCGCCCCGCAGATTGAGCCAGAGCTGCTGGAATCCCCGGTTCTCGCTGGCCGCCGCCGCCTCACGGAGCAGTCGCAGCATGTGTCGGCTGCGGGCATAGGCCTGCAGATAGGTGGTGTTGACCTCGATCAGCGACTGCAATTCGCCCTGGGCGCGATCGGGACGCAGTCGTGCGTTCGCCAGTTCCAGCAGGGACGGTCGGAGCGCGGCGAGGAAGATGTCGTCGAGGCTGACGAAATGACGATAGAAGTTGCCCTGGGAGATCTCGGCGCGGTGCGTGATGTCGGAGATCCGGGTGCGGGTGTATCCGTACTCGGTGAAGCACTCGGTGGCTGCCTTGACCAGTTTGTCGCGCGTCTGCTCACCGCGCTTGTTCGCCCGTTTGGCCGGGGCCGCGGTGTGGTCGAGCAAACCGGCCGCCGAGTAGGCCGCGTCGATCCCGTCGTGCGTGTGTGCGTCCGGTCCGGTGTCGGTGCTCATCAGGCCCCCTGCAGAGATCGTGCGGTCATCAGCTGGGCCAGTGGATGCTCGGCCGGGAGCGCCTCGGGCAGATACGACAGCAGCTCCTCGACGTGCTCGTCGACGGACTGCTCGGCACCGAGAGCGTTACCGGCGTAGATCTTTCCGGTCGACCCGTCGACGGTGACAGTCTGCCCGGCGAGGGTGCCGGTCAGCCCGGTGCCGCACCCGACCACGCACGGCACTCCGATCTCGCGGCAGACCAGGGCTGCGTGCGACGTGGTGCCGCCGACCTCGGTGACTACCGCCACGGAGTCGAACATCGCGGGCACATCGGCCGGCGACGTGGAGGGACGGACGAGGACGACGCGCTCGCCGCGGGTCGCGGCGGCACACGCGTCGTCGGTGTCGGTGTACACGACACCGACCGCGGCGCCGGGCCCGGCGCCCGTGCCGGTGGCGAGCACGTCGGCGGAGATGTCCGCCGAGTTGTTCTGCGACAACGACTTCGCCTGCTCGGCGCTGATACGCCCGATGGCGTCGTCCCGGCTGATGAGTCCCTCGCGGACGAGGTCGACGGCGATGCGGACCGCGGCACGCGCGGAGCGCTTCCCCGAGCGGCACTGCAGCATGTACAACGTGCCGCTCTCGACCGTGAACTCGATGTCGACGAGATCGCGGTGTTCGTTCTCGAGCGTTTTCGCGATGGTGGCGAGTTCGGCGTGCAGGTGGGGCGAGTGGGTCCGGAAGGAGTCGATGCTCTCGGGTGTCCGCTCGCCGGAGACGACGTCCTCGCCCTGTGCCCGGGCGAGCCATTCGCCGAACAGCTCGGGTGCGCCGGTGGCCGGGTCGCGGCTGAACACCACGCCGGTCCCGGACTGATCGTCACGGTTGCCGAACACCATGGCCTGGACGGTCACCGCGGTGCCGCCACCCTCACCCAGTCCGTGGTGACGCCGGTAGGCGGCGACGCGTTCGTTGCTCCACGAACCGAACACGGCACCGATCGCCTCGCGCAGCTGGTCATACGGATCGGCGGGTGGTGCCGCGGTGGCGTCGCCGAGCACGATCTCGCCGTACCCGGCGCAGAACCGCTCCCAGGTGTCGAGCGCCCAGTCGGGGTCGCCGGTCGCCTCGGCGAGCTGGGCGGTCAGCTCGCGGGTGAGACCGAGGTTGAGCACGGTGTCCATCATGCCGGGCATGCTCTGGGCAGCGCCCGAGCGCACCGATACGAGCAACGGAAACGGACCGGCGCCGAATAGCTTTCCGGTCTGCTGCTCCAAGACGCGGAGCTGGCCGAGTACCCCCTCCCAGACGTGAATGGGAAGCTGACCGCCTCCTTCGGTGAACTGGGCGCAGACGGGCGTGGTGATGGCGAAGGCCGGCGGGACCGGCAATCCCAGCGACCGCATGCGGTTCACGCTGTAGGCCTTGCCGCCGAGCAGCTCTCGATCGGCCGGCGCGGTTCCGTCCAGTGCGAGGACAGCGGGTGTGGTCATCAGTGGGCCTTTCACTCGGCGATGTCGACCCGGGCGCGGGGTCGAGAGAGGGGAAGGGGGATGGCTGCGGCGCGCAGTGCGGTGAGACCGCCCTCGACGGGCACGTCGATGCCGTTGACCCAGGCGGCATCCGGGCTGAGCAGGAAGTCAATCACCGACGCCGACTCGGCCGCCGTGCCGTGACGGCCGACCATCGACGCCGATCGCGCGATGGCCTCCGCGCCCATCGACTGTTCGAAATCCGACAGGATTGGGGTGTCGGTCGGGCCGGGACTGACCGACAGTGCCCGAATCCCTCGGGACTGCAACGACGCCGACAGTGCGACCGTCCAGTCGACGACCGCGCGCTTGGAGGTGTCGTAGGCCGCGGGGCCGTCGATCTGCACCCGGGACAGCCAGGCGCGCAGTTCTTCTCGATCCCGTACGGCGAGCAGGCCGACGATGTCGTCGTGTGTCAGCGTGTTCCGGTGCGCCGCGATCGAGGCGACGTTGACGACGGCGCCGCCCGCGGACATCCGCTCGAGTGCACGGAACGTCAGGGCCCGCAGACCCAGGGTGTTGACCGCCAGGACCGTCTCCGCCGGGGCGGTGCCGGGGACCCCGGCGACATTGGCCAGCGCGTCGATGTGGTCGGGCAGCTCAAGTGCTGCAACCGCTTCCAAGTCGGACAGGTCTGTGAGAACCGAGTGGGCGCGGGCGTCCGGGCAGCGGGCGATGTCGATGGCGACTACTCGCGTGCCGGGTGCCCGATCGAGAAGTCGTTGTACCAGCGCGAGGCCGATGCCCGAGGCGGCTCCGGTGACGGCCACGGTGCGTGCGGCGGGTGTCGGACGTGTCATGCCATCACCGCCTGGATCTCGGTGAACTCGGCGATGCCCGCACTGCCCAGCTCACGTCCGTAGCCCGAGTTTCTGAGTCCCCCGAAGGGCACGGCCGGCCGTTCGCGGGTGCGTACACCGTTGACCTTGACCTGGCCGACTTCCAACTGGGTTGCGACTTCCAGGGCATGATCTCGGTCGGCGGACCACACCTCGGCCGACAGGCCGTACTGGCTGTCGTTGGCCAGCGTGATCGCCTCGGTGACGTCGCGGTAGTACTGCACCACCAGTACGGGGCCGAAGATCTCCTCGCGGACCGCGGCGGCGGTGGGGTCGAGATCGCCGAAGACGATGGGGGAGACGAACGAACGGGAGTCGCCGATGCCGAGACGCTGTCCGGTACCGGCGATCACCCGGGCGCCGACCCGGCGTGCCTCATCGATGCGGTCGAGAACTCGTCGCGCGTGCGCCGCGGAGGCGAGCGGACCGTGAGTGGTGTCCAGCGCGGTCGGGTCGCCGAACACGAATCGTCCGAGTGCGGCGTCGATCAGGGGCTCGATGCGGTCGGCGTGTGCGGCGGGCACCACGAGCCTACTGGTGGCGTTGCACGCCTGGCCGGAATTGACCAACCCGGACGCCAAAATGCGCGGCACCACGGCGTCGAGGTCGGCGTCGGGTAGGACAACGGCGGGGGATTTGCCGCCGAGTTCGAGTGTGGTGCGTGCCAGCGACTCCGCGGCCGCTGCGGCGACAGCCTTGCCACCGCGGACGCTGCCGGTGAACGACACGTGGGCGATGTCCGGGTGCGCGGCGAGAGCCTGGCCGGTGACCGGTCCGGTGCCGTTGACGATGGCGAAGGCACCCGCGGGGAGGCCCGCGTCGATGAAGCACCCGCGGACGAGGGCGGCGTCGAAAGGGGTTGCCTCGGCGGGTTTGAGAACGACGGTGCAGCCCGCGGCGAGTGCGGCCGCGACCTTCGCGATGATCTGATGCACCGGCATGTTCCACGGGGTGATCGCCGCCACGACACCGCCGGCCACGCGGCGCACGATCGCCCCGTCGGCGACCTGCTCCCAGGGGAAGCTCTCGGCCGCGTCCGCGGTCGCCCGCAGCACCGTCGCCGGCAGCGCCTGCTGTGTCGCGGTGGAAAGCGTGGTGGGCATACCCATTTCGGCGGTCACCAGTGCCGCGATCCGGTCGCCGCGTCGATCGATGAGATCGGCGGTCGCCCGCAGGACGGCGGCTCGCTGCGCCGGCGGCATCTGTGCCCACGCCGGCAGGGCGTCCGCCGCGGCGGCCACCGCCTCGTCGACGATGTCCTTCCCGGCTTCACGGGTCGCACCGATCTCCTGGTCGGTGAACGGGTTGATCACCGGGATCGGGGCGCCGTCGGCGAGATCCCGGTCTCCGATCAGGGCGGCCGGCCCGGTCCCGAGGCCGGTGATCCCGGCCAGTTCGCCGATCGCGCTCATCGAGTGGCCTCGATTCGGACCGGAAGAGTCTTGATGCCACGGAAGAAGTTGCTCTGCAACCGGTTCGGCGCATCGAGGACGGTGATGCCGAGTCCGCGCTCGACGAGGCGGGTGAAGAACAGACGTGCCTCCAGGCGCGCGAGGTTGGAGCCGAGGCAGGCGTGCGCGCCCCATCCGAAGCCGAGGTGCTCGTTGGGGAACCGGTTGCCGATGAATGTCTCCGGGTCGTCGAAGGTGCGCTCGTCGCGGTTGGCCGAGCAGAACCACATCACGACCTTGTCCCCCTCGCGGATTGTCTTGCCGTGCATCTCGATGTCGCGGGTGGCGGTACGGCGCATCGACAGCACCGGCGAGACCCAGCGGACCATCTCCTCGACGACCACCCTGATCTTGGCGGGGTTCTCGCGCATGAACTCCCACCACTGCGGATTCTCGGCGAGGACGTTGACGCCGCCGGACAGCAGGTTCCGGGTTGTTTCGTTACCGGCGACCATCAGGATCAGGTAGTAGGCGTCGAGGTAACCGCGGGACAGGGGTACGCCGTCGAGCTCGGCCGCGGTCAGCACACTGATGAGATCGTCGGCGGGGCATTCGCGACGCAGCTTCTCCAGTCCGCGGAAATAGTCGAAGACCTCGTCCCGTGCTGCCACCGCGGTCTCCGGGCCCTCGGAGTAGTCGGGGTCCTCACTGGCCATCTGGTTGGTCCATCGCAGCAGATTGGGGCAGTCCTCGAGCGGTGCGCCGAGCAGCCGCCCGATCATCACCAACGGGAGCTGCGCGGCTATGGACGCGACGAAGTCGATGCCGCCTGCGCCGGTGTGAGCGTCGAGCAGCTCGTCGATGACTGCGACGATGTCGCCTTCGAGCGACTTGAGCTTGACCGGCCGCACGTGCGGGGTGACGATCCCGCGCAGTTTGCCGTGCTCGGGCGGATCGACGTGGTGGATGCTGCGAGCGCCCTCGCCCTCAGCGCGTCGGCTGGCGATCTGCGTGCCCTGTGTGACGGTGAAGTCCTCGGCGTTGGAGGCCACGGCCTTGACGTCCTCGTAGCGGGTCACCGACCAGAACCCCGGCCCGTCGGGTTCGGTGTTCCAGTGCAACGGGTCCTGGGTACGCAGCCGCGCGAACACGTCATGATCGACACCGGCCGCGAACGGGCGGAGATCCATCAGGTCGATGTCGTCAGCGATGGTCATGTCTTCTCCAATGGACTCTCGTTTGTGACTGCACTTTCACTAAACCATAGTCTATGGTGTGTTGTGAACCACAACAATACAAAAGTCGAAGATTGCCTACCTGCAGCAACTGGCGGTTGCGGCCCGAGAAGGCAATGCGACTATTAATTCGCAAACAGGAGTGATGTGTACCCACCGTCCACTGCGCGTGCGTACCCCGATGCCGTCGCCTATGTCATGGCGGGGTCGGGGGAGCGCATCACCTACGCCGAACTCGATCGCCGATCGAACCGACTCGCTCGATTCTGGTGGTCGCGCGGCGTTCGTCCGGGCGACTCGGTCGTGCTTGTCCTGGAGAACAGTCTGGCCTGGCCCGTGGCAGTCGCTGCCGGGATGCGCAGCGGTCTGTACGTGACGCCGGTGAACTGGCATCTCAAGCCGGCCGAGCTTGCCGCCCTCATCCGGGAGGACCGCCCGGCTGCCATCGTCACCAGCACGGCGCTCGCGGCGCAGGTCGTTGCCGCGGTCGGCGACAAGAACCTGGATCGGACCGTGATCGTGTGCGCCGACGGCCCGGCGGACGGGTGTGTCGCGTTGGCCGACGCGCTCGCCGACCAGTCGTCCGAGCCCTTGGAGCGGGAGTTGCTCGGCGCGCGGGTGCTCTACAGCGGCGGAACCACCGGACGGCCGAAGCGGTTCGCTCAGCCGCTGCTCGGCGTGCATCCCGCGGATGCCCCGCGCCGGCACTCGGGCCTCGTCGACGAGCTCGGCGTCGGAGCCGACTCGGTCCTACTGTCGCCCGCCCCGAACTATCACGCGGCGCCGTTCACCTTCCAGCTGATCACGCTGGCGGCCGGCGGCACCGTCGTGTGCATGGAGAAGTTCGACGCCGCGGTGGCGATGCGAGCGATCACCGAATACGGTGTGACGCACTCACAATGGGTGCCGACCATGCTGATCCGCCTGTTGAACCTGCCCGACCGGGAGTCGATCGCACTCTCCCCGCGGCATCGGGTGGCCTTCACCTCGGGCGCCCCTTGTCCGCCGCATGTCAAAGAAGCGATCTTCGACTGGTGGGGTCCGGTTCTCCACGAGTACTACGGCGCATCCGAGGGATACGGGCACACCTACATCTCGCCGACGGACGCCCGGTCGCATCCGGGGTCGGTCGGTCGGCCTTTGGGTACCGCACGGGTGCACATCACCGACTCAACGGGCGCCGACGTCGGGCCCGGCGTCGAGGGCACGGTGTGTTTCGAGGCCGCCGACGGCCACGACAGGCCGGCCGAGGCCTCACGACCGGCGTTGAAGCAGATGGGCGACATCGGGTATCTCGACGATGATGGATTCCTCTACCTCGTCGGCCGCCGAGGTTTCATGATCATCTCCGGCGGGGTCAACATCTATCCCGAGGAGATCGAATCGGCACTGCTGGCGCACCCGGCGGTCGCCGACGTGGCGGTGGTCGGGGTGCCGGACGCCGAGTTCGGCGAGTCGGTCAAGGCGGTCGTCGAGGTGCGCCCCGGCGCGTCGGTGAGTGAAGACGACCTGATCGCCCATGCGCGCGAACACCTGGCGCACTTCAAGGCGCCCCGGTCCGTCGAGTTCACCACCGACTTACCGCGCCTACCCACTGGCAAGCTCGACAAAAGGCGGCTCGTTGATCGGTTCGCCTCCCCCGGGGCCGCGGCCGATCCGCGAACCGAAACACCCACGGCACCGGAAACTTCGACGATGTCCGAAGATCCGTCACAGCAAGGAGAAAGAGTATGACGACCGAGACCTCCACCGCCCACTTCGACGTGCTGCATGCCCTCAAGGTGAAGGGGCTCGCGACCGACGACACCCTGACCGCGCTGACCGGGCTCGACGCGGACACGCGCGACGCAATCGTCGGGGAGCTCGCCGACGCCGGATTCGTGATGCGTCGCGAGGGCGGCCGGATCTCGGGGACCATGATCACCCCGGCCGGGAAGGCCGAGCACGGGCGCCTGTCCGCGGAGTTCCCGTTGAACGAATCCGAACGTGCTGCGGTGGACACCTTTCACGAGGGCTTCGGGCAGATCAACGGCGATTTCAAGAAGGTGTGCGCCTCGTGGCAGATCCGCCCGGACGAGACCCCCAACGATCACGCCGATGCCAACTACGACGCATCCGTCATCGCCGATCTGGACCGGATTCATCACCGGATCGCGCAGGCGCTCGACGAGGTCGGCGCCGAGATCCCGCGACTCGGCCGCTACCGGGGTCGGCTGTCGGCGGCGCTGGAGAAGGTCCACGGCGGGGACACCGCCGCATTCGCGCGCCCGATGTACGACAGCTACCACGACATCTGGATGGAACTACACCAGGATCTGCTGCTGACCTCGGGTCACCAGCGTGGCGCGGGTGACGAGTGAGGGCCTGGCAGGGTTCTTCGTAACATCACGACGCCAGAGCCGCCCGTCATCCGATGCCGGGCGGCTCGAACGTCTTTCGCGGTGAGTCGGCTTTCTGTCGCCGGTGGGTCAGCGCAGTTGCGCGAGCCCGACCTCGTCGTCCCGCGTGATCGCCTGTCGCAGTGCGGTTTCCGCGTCACCCAGGGAGTCGTTGTCCGCTACGACCCCGCGCAGAGTGGTCACCGAGACATACCCGTCCGCCACTGCGGCGCTGTCGGTGCCGTCGCGGAACCCGCTCTGCCGCTCCTCGCGATTGATCAGCAGGCCGCTCTCGGTGCGGGACAGCCGCAAGGTGAACATGCTCCGGCTCGCCAGTGCGGACACCCGGATGCCGCGCAGTGCGGTGAAGTTGACGTCGGGAACGTTGACGTTCAACGTCATCGGGGCGGCAGGGGTTTCGGCCATCCATCCGACGACGCGCTCGGTCACCGCTGCCGCGGTGTCATAGCGGTGGTGTGGGGCGAACCCGCAACTGACCGCGACGCCGCTGACACCCGCCACTCGCGCGGCCAGCACGGCGCCCACCGTGCTCGAGAACAGGATCGACCGCCCGGTGTTGTGGCCTTCGTTGATCCCGCTGACGACGAGCTCGGGCGGCGGCCCGAAGGCGCCGGCGCAGAAAGCCACCGCGGTCAACGCAGGCGGACAGTCGAGAGCGAAGACCGGGGTGTCGCCGAGATCGGGGAGGCGGTGTTCGGTCGTGGCGATCAGTGCGCCGTCCTCGATCGTGCCCAGGGAACTCCCGCTACCGCTCCGCTCGGAGCTCGGCGCGCCGACGACTACGTCGTGTCCGGCGGAGATCAGCGCCGTGGCCACCGCGATCAACCCATCGGCGTCGTAGCCGTCGTCGTTGGTGACCAGCACACGCATCTGAACTCTCCTCCCGACAGCCCGTCCGGTACCGCGCCGTCTTGATGAATAGTGACTCACCCATCACATATATGTCCAGCCACGGTCGCGCACTGGAGGTAAAAGACGTGCACAGAACCTTGTGTTCGCGACTCGAATGGTTGACAACGTGAGTGGGGTCACACAATAATGTGACGCAGCGTTCGCTAACCACGAACTTGTGGTTACGAGATGCGGAAGCGGGCCGAGGACTCGGCCGCTCGCTCATGACCAACTGGAAGGACGCCGGACATGACCGCCTGGCCGATCTCGAATGAGACCTCGAAACTGTTCCCCCTGTACTCCCGCGCCAACGTCGGCGAGATCTTCCCGGACCCGATCACCCCGTTGAACGCGTCCCTCGGGTTCCAGCACACGCTGGAACCCGGATGGCGCGACGCGTTCGTGGCGTGCGGCGTCTGGGACGACGACCTCTACGACGACGCAGTGGCCTTCAACATCCTCCCGGCCTTCGGCAGCTACCTCTACATCAACATGTCGTTGATGCGGCTGTTCGGCGTGCGCGTTCCCGGTATGAGCGCCGAGGCCGTCGATCTGCAGTACTTCGGGGACATGCCCGGCATCCCGAGTTACGAGAGCGAGAAGCGCGACTTCGACGAGAACGCCGAGTACGAGGCGAAAGCCGGTGCCTGGCTCAACGAGCAGGTGCTCGGCGCGACCGACCTGGCCGCATACGACGTCGATCGCGACGAGGTCGACGAGATCCGCCGCACGCGACCGGACCTGACACAGCTGTCGGACGGCGAACTCGTCGAGCGGATGAACTCGTTCGAGACCCTGCTTCGTCGGCTCTTCAAGCACCACATCGAGGCCAGCCTGAAGTGCGGTGTCGGACTCGGTGCCATCGCGCAGCTGGCGGAGGCGGTTGGCAAACCGGAACAGGCACTCACCCTGGTGGCCGGCCTGGGCAACGTCGACTCCGCAGGCCCCTCGCTGCGGATGTGGGAACTGAGCCGTCAGGCTCAGCATCCCGATGTCGCAGCCCTGTTCGATGCCGGCACCAAGGGGCTCTACGCCAAGCTCAAGGCCTCGGAGTCGCAGGCGGTCGGCGCCTTCACCGCGCAGTTGGATGCGTTCCTCGCCGACTGGGACTTCCGTGGACCTGCTGAGTGGGAGATCCGCGCGATCACATGGGGCGTCGACCCCGACCTCGCCCTCGCGACGATCGAGACGATGCGCGACGTTCCGGATGAGGAAGCGCCAGAGGCCAAGTCGGTACAGCGGTCCGCGCAGCGTGACGCCGCCGCGGCGGCGATCCGGGAGATGCTCGCCGGCGACGCCGAGACCGCAGGCCAGTTCGAGGCAGTGCTGAACGCGTCGGCACTGTGGATGCGCGGCCGCGAACGTGGTCGCACGACAGCGGCGATGCTGATTCACGAATTGCGCCTGCCCGCACTGGAACTCGGCCGTCGCTTCGCGGACCGGGGTGCGATTGACGCGCCACGTCAGATCTTCATGCTCTTCGCCGACGAGCTGGCGAGTTTCCTCGACGACCCGGCGTCGTACCGCGACACCCTCGTCGAACGCGAAAAGGGGTACCTGGACCTGTTCGACCGCACCCCGCCGTTCGTCGTCGACGGCACCCCGCCGCCGGTCTCGGAGTGGCCGCTGCGGTCGGAGTCCAACGTTTCCGCAGCCTCCGCCGGCGACACCATCACCGGTGTCCCCGCGTGTGGAGGTGTCGCGCGCGGAAGGGCGCGGGTGCTGACCGAGGCCGCCGACCCGTCGGCCCTCGAGCCCGGCGACATTCTCATCGCGCCGATCACCGATCCGTCGTGGACGCCGCTGTTCGTCACCGCGGCGGCGGTCGTCGTGGACGTGGGCGCTCCCTTCTCGCATGCCGCGATCGTGAGCCGCGAACTCGGCATCCCGTGCGTCGTGTCGGCCACCGAGGCAACACGGCGCATCACCGACGGCGCGACCGTCGAAGTCGACGGGACCGCAGGCACCGTCACCCTCATCTGAAGTCCCATCTCGCTTTTCGACTCGGCCGGCCCCGAGAGAGCCAATCCCCTCGGGGCCGGCCGCTCCACCCGTGCGCACCCGAGGAGAGCGATGCACGCCTCTGACATCTGTCCCACCTGGCTCGACACCGTGCTCACCACGACCGGTACCAAAGACGGCACGGTGGCGATCACCGACGTCGCCACCAGCCCCATCGGTACCGGCCAGGTCGCCGACAGCATCCGGACGACGGTCAGCTACGCCGCACCCACGTCCGCCCCGTCGTCGTTCGTCATCAAGGTCACCTCCGACAAGGAGCAGAGCCGTGCGGCCGGCCGGAGTGAACTGAACTACCTGCGCGAGGTGCGCTTCTATCAAGAGATCGCGCCGAACCTGCAGGTCCGCGTCCCGCGCTGCTTTCACGGTGAGATCGACTCCAACAACACCGAATTCGCGCTCGTACTCGAAGACCTGACCCCGGCTCGGCCCGGGAACCAGCTCGCCGGGTGCACCGTCGGCGAGGTGCGGCTCGCGGTCGAGCAGGCTGCGGGCATCCACGGACCGTACTGGGGATCGGCGCAACTCGCCGGCACGTCGTGGCTCGACATCTCCGACACCTACTGGGCCCGCTTCACCGAGATGATGCCCGAGTGGTGGGCCGGATTCGTCGCCCGGTACCGAAACCGGTTGTCCGCGGCCGACATCGAACTCGGAACGGCCTTTACCGAGCGTATCGCCGATTACTACTCCGCACTGCGTACGATGCCGTTCACGATTCAGCACGGTGACTACCGGCCGGACAATGTCCTCTTCGATGCGGCAGGTGGCGACGTGCCCCTCGCGGTTCTCGATTGGCAGACGGTGATCTTCGCGCCCGGCGTCGTCGATGTCGCCTACTTCATCGGCGGCGCGCTGGATCCGGCGACCCGCCGGGAATCCGAAAGCGAGTTGCTCGCGCACTACCACCGATGCCTCGTCGAACACGGCGTCACGGATTACTCACTGACCGAACTGATGCGGGACTATCCGGTCGGCACCTTCCAGAACCTGGTGATCGGCGTCGCCGCCGCCATGCTCGTCGCGCGATCCGATCGGGGTGACGACCTCTTCACGGCCATGGTGACCAACTCGCTGGCGCATGCCCGCGACCACGATGCGCTCGCGCGGATCATCGCGCTGAGCGAGCAAGGAGCAGTGCATGTCTGACACGGTCACGCACGAGCATCGACCGCCGACCGGCACACCCGCAATCGGTACCGAACGACTGGGGTTCTATACGCTCGGCGGGCACGTCGCCGACCCACGGGACATGCTGGGAGAACTCGAGCACGCCGAGCGTCTCGGTCTCGGGCAGGCATTCATCTCCGAGCGGCTCAACGTGAAAGAGGCGTGTGCCCTGTCCGGGGCTGCCGGCGCCGCGACCGACCGCATCGGGATCGCCACGGCGGCAACCAACATCAACACCCGCCACCCGGCGATCACTGCGGCCTTCGCGACCACCATGCATCGCCTCACCCGTGGTCGCTTCACCCTCGGCGTCGGTCGGGGCCTGCGTCCCCAGATCGCGGGTCTCGGCCTCTCGCACACGACCACCACGCAACTCGAAGAGTTCGCTCATCTGATGCGTCGACTGTGGCGTGGCGAGACCGTGACCGACTACGACGGGGCGCTGGGCCGGTTCCCGGCGATCAAGCTCGATCCCACCTTCGACGAGGACATCAGGCTGGCCACGACGGCGTTCGGGCCCGAGACCCTCGCCATGGCCGGCCGAGCCTATGACCTGGTGGTGTTGCACACCTTCTTCTCCGATGAGACGACGGCCCGAGTCGTACGCACCGTCAAGGACGCCGCGGCTGCGGCGGGCCGCGACCCCGACTCGGTCGAGGTGTGGTCGTGCTATGCCACCGTTACCGATGAACTCGACGAACAGGTCATCCTGAAGAAGACCGTCGGCCGGATCGCCACCTACCTCCAGGTCTACGGGGACCTTCTGGTGTCCACCAACAGGTGGGATGTGGCCGCGCTGAACAGGTTCCGGGAATCCGAGGTGGTGCGCGAGCTACCGGGATGGGCCGATGCAGTCGGGGACACCGCGACCTTCGAGCGCCTTCGCGACGTGATCCCCGCCGAGTGGCTCGACTGCGCGGCCATGGGGACGCCGCGGCACTGCGCCGAGAAGGTCCGTGCCCAGTTCGACCTGGGGGTCGACGGCGTGATCATGCACGGTGCGACCCCGACCGAACTCGACAGCACGGTCTCCGAATTCGTCGCTCTCCACAGATGACCGGCAAATCCCACCAGGACATAGGAGGCGCGTACCCGACGGTGCGGTTCGGACTCATTCACGGCCAGGAGTTCAAGACCGACGCTGTCGTCGTTCTGATCGAGGTGCCGGCCCTCGCAACCGAGCAGCACCTCGACGGTGCCGAAGCGTGTCACTCCCCCGCGCAACGATGCCTTCAGCCACGGTTGGTGGAAGAAATTGGCCAGCGGGTCCCCGCATTCTTCGCTGGGCTCGGTCGGCGGTGTCAGGATCTGCCGTCCGTCCACGCCGATGAAGCGTGCGGTCACACCCATGTGCATGCGTGCGGTGACCTCGTCGTAGAGACGACGAGGTCGTAACCACGGACGTCAGTGCTGGGGTCGGGGCTCATGGTGCGTCTGCGTGTGCGGCGAGTGCGGGAAGCAGTGTGTAGACGGCGGCGATCGACTTGCCAGCGGCCATCACCGTGGCGTCCGGACGAACGATCGCTGCGTGGACGTGGTGGTCGAGTAACCATCGTCGAAGAGGGTGGTCGTCAGAGACGACGAGGGTCGATCCACCGCGGCGCTCGATTTCGAAGGCTTGTTCCGGCGTCGGGGCATCGACAGCCACGATCTCAAAGCCCGGTCGACGATCGTCGAGACGACGTCCGTCGCCTGTCGTGATGGCATTGGGCATGAGCATTCCGGCCGGGTTCGCGGCGGTGTCCAGGCGCGCCCACCGAGGCAGACACCCTCCGGCCGCGCCGGTACGGACGTACCACGAATGTCGGAGCGGCGCCGTCGAACTGTCGGTCAGTCGCCTGGTGAGTCGCGGTGCCCGAGCGAGCACGGGCGCAACGATACGACGGATCATGTCGCCGGCGCGGCCGCCGCCGGTCATCGCGGCGCCGGTCGCCGTGGCGATCCGGATGAGGCCGGTGACGTGCGGAATGCGTTCCTGCTCATACGAATCCAACGTCGACGACGAAGCACCGCCGGACAGGACAGCCGCCAGCTTCCAGCTGAGATTCGCCGCGTCACGGATGCCTGCGCCCATGCCCTGCCCGATGAACGGTGGCGTCAGATGAGCAGCGTCGCCGAGGAGGAACACCCGCCGATCCCGCCAGCGCCTGGCGATGCGCGCCCGAAAGGTGTACTCCGCGGAGCGGATCAGAGTCAGATCAGAGACGTCGACACCGTTGAGCCAGGGTTGCAGTAGCGGCCTGACGCCATCGATGGTGCTGTAGTCGGCGGCACTCTCGTGCCACAGGAGCTGGAACTCCCACCGATATCGGGTGTCACCGATTCGCATGTACGTGGCGGCGCGGTGGGCATCGCAGACCTGCGTCACCCCCTCCCACTGTCGCAGATCGGCAGACGTCTCGATGTCGACGACGAGCCATCGCTGGCTGAATCCCAGATCCCGCCATTCGGCCGAGATCGCCGAACGGGTGACGCTTGCGGCCCCGTCGCAGCCGAGCAGGTAGCCACCCGAGACGGGAACGATCGGTTCACCGGTCTGCCGATCGCGACCAGTGAGTGTCACTCCCGTGTCGGACTGGTCGATTCCCTCGACTTCGACTCCCGAACGCACGGTGATCATGGACGAGCGCCGGGCGACGGCGGCGCGGAGCAACTCCTCCAACCGCGGTTGATCGAACATCGACGCGGCCGGGAAGCCGTGCGGACCAGACCCGGGATCGCGTGGGAACTCGGCAAGGACGTGCAACGACGATGTCACGAGACGGAGTCCGAGCGCAGGCCGGGAAATTGCCGCGAATTCCGGGCCCAGGCCGAGGCGGGCGATGATCCGGTACACCTCGTCGTCGAGGTGTACCGCCCGCGGCTGCGGGTAGACCCCGTCCCAGCGCTCGACAACGATCGACCGCACACCCAGGTCGGCGAGCAACGCCGCGGCGGTGAGGCCGGTGGGCCCCGCGCCCACGATCACCACGGGATCACTGCACGGACTCATCGAGCTCGTACCCGGGCCACAAAGCCGGTCGCGGTGAACGCGGTGGCGACGCCGACGACGGCGGCCGGGGCCGCGGACAGCCAACGATCACCGGTGCGCAGGTGCGCTGTGCATGCCCCGATCATCACCGCGCACAGCGACGCGGCGGCAGCCGCACCGATACGCGGATTCCGCTCGCCGGCAACGAGTCCGGTCGCGCCGGCGAGTTCGGCGACACCGATTAGCCGGAACTCCGGCACTGAGAACCCCAGGTGATGTGCGCGCTCGATCATGGGCGCGAGAGCCAGTACTTTCGAGACGCCGGTGAGGGTCAGGCACGCAGCGGCGCCGCGACCGGCCAGGATGTGGAAGTCGTTCATGCTCTGGGTGTTTCGGTGCGATCGGACCACTGCCACTGGATGGCGTAGGCGTCGAGCACCCGCGCGGCGAGGGATTCCTCACGCGGTCGATCGACGTTCGCCACCACCACGCCGTCGGTGATCTGGGCCCGCACCTCGGACTCGATACCGGCTCCGGCGAGTGCGACGCTCAACGTGGCCTGCGTCGCCTGAGCGCGCAGCGCGAGCTTGTACGGTTTGCCCACATCGGTGACCGGCAAAGCATCCACGATCGTCACCGCCTTGGGTGCGGCGGCGGCTTCGGAGACGCGTTCGGTTGCCCAGGCCCGGAGACCGTCGCCGGTCACCGTGCCGTCCGCACGCACGGTCACGAACGCCACGGGCACCTCGCCCGAGTGCACGTCGGGACGCCCGACCACACCTGCGCCGGTCACCTCCGGGTGTTCGAGCAGCACATCCTCGACCGCGCGTGGATCGATGTTGTGCCCACCACGAATGATGAGATCTTTCGCCCGGCCGGTGAGCGTGACGAAACCGTCGGCGTCGACCGAGCCGAGGTCGCCGGTGTCCAGCCAGCCGTCGCGGATGGCGCCTCCATCGTCGAGGTGAAAACCCGCAGCGGTGCGACCACGAACGTAGCCGGCGAAGACAGTGGGACCGGTGACGAGCAACCGCCCGGTGGATCCAGTCGGGACGTCATCCCACTGGTCGTCGACGGCTCGGATGTGCTGGTACGGCATCCGCTGCCCGACCGACCCATCGGGTTGGCCCTGCAAGTAGCTACGCACACTGGCGCAGGTGGCCTCGGTGAGCCCGTACCCCTCGAGCAGGGGGACTCCGGTGTGCGACTCGAAATCGCTACGCACCGCCGGCGGGAGCATCGATGCCCCGACGAGACATGCACGGAGGCTGGAGATGTCAGCATCCACCGGACACTGCGCCAGGACGGCATACACCGTGGGGACGGCGCTCATGCCGGCGATCCGCTGAGCCTGGACGAGCTGCCAGAACACTCCATACAGCGCCACGTCGCGGTAACCCAACGGCCCCGCCCACACCACGGTCTGTCCGCGGAGCATCGGCGCGAGCACGGTGACGATCAGTGCGTTGACGTGGAACAGCGGCAACGCGGCGAAGACGACAGAGTCCTCGTCGAGCACCGTGTTCGCCGCGATCATCCACGCGTTGCTGATCTCGTTGCGGTGGGTGTGAGCGGCGAGTTTCGGCACTCCGGTGGTGCCGCCGGTGTGGAACAGGGCTGCCACGTCGTCGGCGGTGTGATCGTCGGTGACCTCGGTCCGGGGGTGGTCGTCGGCGTCGAGGTAGGCGACCGCGATTGCATGCGCAAGGTTCGGCGGCGCGGGAGGCGCACCGGCACCAGTCGGTGGCAGGAGGAACACGGTGTCGACGTCGGTCGCCGCGAGGATGTCGGCGAGTCCACCGAACATCGCGGGATCGAGATCGGGGCCGGCGGCGATGAGGACCCGCGAGCCGGACCGGCGGATCAGCTCACCGACGTGGCGGGCATCCATGGCAGGGTTGATCGGCGCCGCGATTCCGGCGCGCTGGGCCGCGAGGAACGCCTCGATCAGTCCGGCACAGTTGGGCGCCAGGAGGGTGACGGGATCCTGTGGTCCCACGTCGGCGGCGCGTAGCGTCGCCGCGTGCCGGTCGACCGTCGCCAGGAGTTGAGCGTAGGTTCGATCGGTGGTCTGCTGCCAGCCGGCGGCATCCGGCATGACGCGGATGGCGGTTCGTTCCGGCCACAGCTGCGCTGCCCGGTGCAGTGCCTGATAGGTCGTGTCGGGAAGTCCTCGTTCGGACAGAGGGGTCAGTTCGATGTCGGCGAGATCGGCGGGGGCGTCATAGACGGGCCAGAGCGCGGCCTCTGCACCGGTCGTGGTCGCCCTCATGCCTCACGCACCACGGTGCGCTGGGTGCCCAGGTCGAGCGTGCCATCTCCGGAACGGATGTCGGCTTCGACGATGTCCCCGTGTTTGAGGTACTTGGGGTTGTTGGCCTGCCGACGGAAGAACGCTTTCCACTTCACGTGTGGGGGCAGGAGTGCGCCGATCATCTCGATGGGTTTGGGCGGAGCGGTGAGCGCGGTTCCTCCCGGGGTTCCGGTGAGCAACAAGTCGCCGGCATCGACCCGCTGGAACCGGGTGAGGGCGCGCACCGCTTCGAGAGGGCTGTAGATCATGTCCGCGACGGAGCTGTTCTGACGGGTGACCCCATTGACCCGCAATTGCAGGGTCAGTGTGGGGAACTTCGCCCACTCGCCGGGTTCGAGGAGCAGCAGCACCGGGCCGACCGGTGTGAACGACGGGTAGGACTTCGCTTCGTAGAACTGAGTTTTGGGCAGTTGCACATCGCGGGCAGAGACGTCGTTGGTGATGACCAGACCGGCGACGAGTTCGGCCAGCGATTCATTGTCCACCGTCGACCCCACGGGGAGGGTCTGACCGAAGACGAGGCCGATCTCGACCTCGTAGTCCAGCAGCGAAACCTGGCCGGGTTTGACGATGTCAGCGGTCGGGCCGCTGATCGACCCCGAGGATTTGCGAAAGAACGTCAGCGGAACCTTGCCGGGGTCCATACCGGAATCACGAACGTGCGAAACATAATTGGTCATCTGTGCGATCACCCGGCACGGCGCGGTGACCGGTGAGAGCAGCTCGAGTTCGGACGGGTCGACTGTCGGACCGTCACCTGACACGGACCTGGGAACCGCCGACCGGTCGGCGATCAGTTCGGCGGTCGTGGTGGCGGAGGTATCGATCCGACGGGCGCCGGCGGGCACCCTCACCCACCACGCCTCGTCGGTACGAAGGACGGAAAAGCTCATGAGCGTGCAACTTTCATCAGGCCGAGTAGGCGTTGGACATCGAACTCGTTCTCCGACTCGCGCAGCGACGTCAGGATCGCGGTGAACTCGCGTAGCGCCGCGCGACCTGGTTTCACGCCGAGGAAGTCGGCCGTCGCCGGAGGTCCCCACTGGTTGAGACCCGAAGCGGTCATCGGTGCCCAACCGGTGGCGACCGTGTGATCGAAGTGGTCGCCGTCGGTGAAGTGTTCGACGAGGAAACCGTCGGGATCGCGCCAGTAGTCGAAGATCTGACTGCCCTGAATGTGGCGGCCGACTCCCCAGGAGTGGGCGTAGCCGCGATCGGTCAGGTACTCACCGCCCGCTGCGAGGGCGTCGAGGTCACAGACCTGGTACGCCGAGTGCACATACCGGTCGGCCGGACCCAGCGTGAGGGCGAGCGTGTGATGGTCTGCCGGTTCCGGACCCCGGTCGCAACGCATGAAACTCATGACCGGGCCGCGTTCACGCTGTCCCGGGTAGTAGAGGAAGTCGCTGACGATCATGCCCAGGTTGTGCAGATACCAGTTGAGAGACTCCAGATATCGCGTGGACTGCAACACCACGTGGCCGAGCCGTTCGACGACCGCGGGAGCGCGCGGAGGACGTTGCGGGGTGTTGGTGCGGGTCTTGCCGTGCTCGAAATTGAAGGATCCGCGCACGGTTTGCAGTGGCATCGCCGGCCATTCGGTGACTCCGGCGACCACTCGCACCCGACATCCGCTCGGGTCGCGCGTCGTCACCGCACAGCCTCCGAGGAGATCGCCGAGCGGTTCCACTGGACGTCCCCACTCGTCGGCGAGGACGTGGAGGTCGGACTCGTCGTTCGCGCGGAACGCGACACCGGTAAATGCCGTTCGCGATGCCTGCCGCACGATCACGCAGGGAGAGCCCGCCAGCGCCCCACGCAGGTGAAGCTCGCGCGGCGTCTGGACCGTCGGACTGAACCCGAAGTCCACGGCGAAGGCTGCGGTACGCGCCAGGTCGGGCTTGTCGAATTCCAGCCAGGCGATGTCGCGGACCTTCACCAGCGGTTGCCTGCGTCGCCCGGGATGCTCGCCGGGCCGGGCCCCCTCGTCGGCGTGCAGACCTTCGTGTACGTCGTGCTGCAGTGGCATCGCGACTCCAGATCTCATTGATTGACGATATCGTCATATACGACGCATGCGTCAGTCAAGTACTTCTGACGCTTTCGTCAGTGGTGGGTATGCGACCATTGGGCCTCCTGTGGAAAGGAGTGGCCGATGGCCGAGGATGACCCCGCCGTGGCGACACGCGCCCAGCGACGTAAGGCGCAGACGCGGCGGTCACTCATCCGCGCGGCCCAGCAGCTGTTGGCCGAGGGTCGGACATCGGCCTCGGTGCTCGACATCACCACTCTCGCCGATGTGGGCAACGGGTCCTTCTACAACCATTTCGCGACCAAAGACGAGTTGTTCGAGGCCGCGGTGGTGGCCATCGTGGACGATCACGGCGAGTTGCTCGACGGTTTCACCGACGGCATTGCCGACCCGGCCGAGGCTTTCACGCAGAGCTTTCGCCTGACCGGACGTCTGCATCGCCGGTTTCCGGAGTTGAGCAAAGTCGTTGTCAACTACGGCTTGTCGATGCTGACCGCCTCCGATGCCGGTTTGCTTCCGCGGGCACGACGCGACATCGAGGCCGCGGTCGCCGGCGGACGGTTCGTCGCCCCCGATGTCGACCTCGCGCTGACCGTGGTCTCCGGGGCGACTCTGTCGCTGGCGTTGCTCCTCCTCGAACAACCCGAGCGTGACGACACGGTCGCAACCGACGCGGTCGCGGCTCACGTCCTTCGGGCCCTGGGCGTCCGCGAGGCCGACGTCCGCACGCTCATCGCGCTACCGCTACCGAGTTGGGACTGATCGCGACAGTCGACGGGTCGTCGTGGACGCCAGGTCGCGTGCACGAAGACAACATCAGGCGAAAGAGGCGCGGAAGCTCTCGAACCCCTGAAGACAGTTGTTGCGCAACGGCACCGGGTTCCTGACGGCGATGGTGTCGACTCGCTCGACCATGGCCCGCAGCAAGGTCTGCATCTCGAGTTTGGCCAATTGCATACCGACACAGGTGTGCACACCGTGGCCCCATCCGACGCTACTGCCACGCCGCAGCAGGGAGAAACGCTCGGGGTGATGGAAGTGCCGTTCGTCGCTGTTGGCTGCGGCGAACACCACGGCGACGCGGTCCCGGGGTCGCAGGCGTACTCCGCCGATCTGGGTGGGAACGGCCACCGATCGGGTGAAGACCCGGACCGGCGATGCCATCCGTACGGCTTCGACCACCGCGGTCGGAATCAGTTCCGGTTCTGCCCGCAGCTGTTGCCAGACTTCGGGATTGGTCCCCAGATTCCACAGCAACTGGCCGGTCGAGAGGATCGTGGTGTCCAGGCTCGGCGCGACGAAGTCGATGATCATGTTCTTCGCCTCGATGCGGCTGATCTCGCCGCGGTCGGCGGCATCGAGCACGGTCGCCGCCCACCCATCGGGTGTCACATGACGACGTCCGATCGCCACGGTGTAGAGAAACAGGCCCAGCGAGCCACGCAGAGACCGGAGTGCTCGCCGGTTCGTCGGACCCAGGCCATCGAACGTGGCCCGTCCCCACGTCAGCATCTGCTCCGGAGACACCTTCACCCGACCAATTCAGCCACCGCCTGAACAGGAAGGCGCGTCGCGAAATCGGCTATCCCGTCGAAGCTCTCGCGGGCCAGGAGCCTGTCGACGACCGCAGCCGCCTCCCGCTCGAGCGTAGGTAGCGACGGGCGAATGGCCCGCGAGGTCAGCGACTGCATCAGGATCATGCGACGGGTCATGTGCGTGTCGTCGTCACTGGCCAGCGTCGTGTAGTGCCCCAGAGTGTTGGCCACGGGGTTCGCCGCGACACCCCGCCCGCTGCGGAACGACGAGTCGTCGCGCAACGCCATTCGAACATCATCGAACCGCCCGATCGCGAGCACGCGATAGCGAGGAAGCCACACCACCGGCCCAGCGTCCCGGACGCGCTGGTACACCCCGTGCGGATCGTCGACAGCCTCATCGCCGTACAGATCGACATCAACGACCGGAGCCCCGCGATGAGTTTCCGTCGGCGACGAAGCACGCTGTCCCGTCATCTGCCCGCCTAAGTCGAGAACCGCGGCCGGCTGGCCTGCGTTATGGCCAAGTTCGTCATAGCTGACGAAATCATCATCTAGGTGAGGGCCGAGGTCAAGTCGTCTTCTCGCTGTAGGCGGGTACACCCACAGGCGGACCCGCCTACATCTGAACGACGACCGGCGGCCGACCTCGGATGGTGCTGTTCCGGGCCGACCACGTCACGAGAATCAACCACCGGGGCCGCTCGACGACCGCCACGAGACGGGCCGCATCGACATCGCACCGAGCGCGGCGCGAGGACTTGTCCGCAGTCCGAATCGCGTGGTTCCGCGCACCCCCGTGACGCGCCGTACTCGCGCGTAGCGATTTGACTCGTAAGAATCACACCGTCGAACCACCCCGCGCGTCCCGGATCGCCACTGAGCTGGGTCGGCGCGCTGTACCGTACCTGCGGACCTTCAACCGCACGACGACGACGTGAATGGAGCCGGTGTTGTTTTCTCGTATCGCCATCGTGAACCGAGGTGAGGCCGCGATGCGGCTCATCCACGCCGTTCGGGGCCTGTCGGAAGAGACCCGGCAGCCCATCGAGGTCATCGCCCTGCACACCGATGTGGATCGCAACGCCACGTTCGTGCGCGAAGCGGACGTCGCTTACGACCTCGGACCGGCGGCATCGAGGCCGTACCTGAACATGAAGGTGCTCGAACACGCCCTGCTGGAGACCGGTGCCGACGCGGCATGGGTCGGCTGGGGCTTCGTGGCCGAGGACCCGCTGTTCGCCGAACTGTGCGACCGCATCGGCGTCACGTTCGTCGGGCCGTCGGCCGAGGCGATGCGCAAGCTCGGCGACAAGATCGGCGCCAAGCTGATCGCCGAAGAGGTGGGCGTCCCAGTGGCGGCGTGGAGCCGCGGCGGTGTGGACACCCTCGACGAGGCGGTGGCCGCGGCAGCCGAGATCGGCTACCCGTTGATGCTGAAGGCGACCGCGGGCGGTGGCGGCCGCGGCATCCGGAAGGTCACCAGCGACGCCGATCTCCGCGACGCCTACACCCGCACCCGCGAGGAGGCCGAGCGTGCCTTCGGCAGCGGCGTGGTGTTCCTGGAACGGCTCGTGACCGGTGCGCGTCACGTCGAGGTCCAGGTCATCGCCGACGGTCAGGGCACCGCGTGGGCCCTGGGCGTGCGTGACTGCTCGGTCCAGCGCCGCAACCAGAAGATCATCGAGGAATCGGCGTCGCCGGTCCTCCCCGCGGACCGGGTCGCCGAGCTCAAGGCCTCGGCGGAGCGGCTCGCCGTCGCCGTGGGTTACCGGGGCGCGGCCACCGTCGAGTTCCTCTACCACCCGGGCGAGAATCTCCTCGCGTTCCTCGAGGTCAACACCCGTTTGCAGGTGGAGCACCCGATCACCGAGGCGACCACCGGCTTCGACCTGGTGCGCGCGCAGCTGCACGTCGCCTCCGGCGGACGGCTCGAGGGTGCGGCGCCGAGCGAGCGCGGACACGCCATCGAAGCCCGCCTCAACGCCGAGGATCCCGACCGCGACTTCGCGCCCGCACCGGGCCGCATCGACCTGCTCGAGCTGCCCGCGGGACCGGGTATCCGCGTCGACACCGGTGTGAGCGAGGGCGACACCATCCCCGCCGACTTCGACTCGATGATCGCCAAGATCATCGCCTACGGCCGCGATCGCGACGAGGCGCTCGGCCGTCTGCGCCGCGCGATCCGCGAGACCCGCGTCATCATCGCCGGCGGAGCGACGAACAAGAGCTTCGTGCTCGAGTTGTTGGATCAGCCGCAGGTGATCGACGGCAGCGCGGACACCGGCTGGATCGACCGCGTGCGCGCCGAGGGCGGCCTCGTCGCCAACCGGCACTCGGCCATCGCTCTCATCGCCGCCGCTATCGACGCCTACGAGGAAGAGGAACTCGTCGAACGGCAGCGCCTGATGTCGACGGCCTCCGGTGGCCGCCCGCAGGTGCAGCACGAGAGCGGGCGCCCGCTCGACCTCAAGCTGCGCGGCGTCGCCTACCGCGTGCGTGTCGCCGCCATCGGTGCTCATCGCTTCCGGGTCGTCATCGAGACGCCGGGGGAGACCCGCACCGCCGACGTCGACCTGGAGCGTTTCGACGACCACGCCGCGCAGCTCGTGGTGAACCGGGTCCGCTACCGCCTGCTCACCGACACCCATGGACCGATCCACCTCGTCGACGTCGACGGGGTCACCCACCGCGTCAGTCGCGACGAGGGTGGTGTGGTGCGCTCGCCCGCGCCGGCGCTCGTCGTCGCGACGCCGCTGCAGGCCGGTGACGAGGTCGACGCGGGCGCCCCCATCCTGGTGCTCGAGAGCATGAAGATGGAGACGGTGCTGCGCGCCCCGGTGCGCTCGCGGATCAAGGAATGCGCGGTGTCGGTCGGTACGCAGGTCGAGACCGGCGCCACCCTGATGCGACTCGAGCCGCTCGCCGACGACGCGGACGAGGCCGAAGAAGAAGTCGGCGCGACCGTCGACCTCGAACTGCCGGAGGAGCCCCAGGTCGACCCGACCGAACGCACCACCCGCAGTCAGGAAGACCTGCGCAGCCAGCTGCTCGGCTTCGACGTCGACCCCAACCACCGGACGCGACTGCTCGACGAATACCTCGCGGTCCGCCGGGCCGCCATCGACAGCGGACGTCGTCCGCTCGCCGACGAACTCGAACTCGTGACGGTGTTCGCCGACCTCGCCGAGCTGAGCCAGAACCGGCCGTCGCGGCACGAGGTCGGGGTCGAGCACGTGCACAGCGCGCGGGAGAACTTTCACACCTACCTGCAGAGTCTCGACGTCGAGCGCGACGGACTCCCCGCGGCGTTCCACGATCAACTGAGCCGCGCGCTCAGCCACTACGGCGTCACCGATCTCGAGCGCACCCCGGAGCTCGAGGCCGCGGTGTTCCGGATCTTCCTCGCGCTGCAGAACCCGAACGACTCGGCCGCGGTGATCAGCTCGCTGCTCCTGGAATGGCTCGACGAGCCGACCCCGCGCGACGAACTGCGCGACGCGGTGGGCACCGCCCTCGACCGCCTCGTCGCCGCCACCCAGGTCCGCTTCCCGGCCGTCGCCGACCTCGCCCGCGGCGTCATCTACGCCTGGTACGGCCAGCCGCTGCTGCTGCGCGACCGCGCCCGTGTCTACAGCAATGTGCGCAAGCAGCTCAAGTACCTCGACGAGAACCCCGACGCCGCCGACCGCACGAGCCGCATCGACGACATGGTGCGCAGCACCGAACCGCTCGTCCGGCTTCTCGGTCAGCGCATCGAGCGGCACGCCGACAACACGGTGATGCTCGAGGTGCTGACCCGGCGTTACTACGGCAACCGCGGCCTCGCCGACATCCGGATCCGGGAGGCCGGCGGGGCGACATTCGTGGTCGCCCAGCGAGATGCCGGTGACATCGCTTCGGCCGCAGTCGGTTTCGACGCCCTGCCGGCGACGATCGGCGGACTCGCCGAACTCGCCCGCGACACCGCCGCGGTCGATGCCGACATCTACCTGGCGTGGGAGCAGCAACCCGACGACTTCGACGTGCTCGCCGGGACACTGCACGACATCGTCGCCACCAGTTCGCTTCCGCCGCAGGTGCACCGCGTCACCATCACGGTCGCCGGCAGTGCCGATGCGCGGATGCATCACCACGTGACCTTCCGGCCGTCGGCGACGGGTATGGCCGAGGAACGCCTGATCCGCGGACTGCACCCCTACATCGCGCAACGCATGCAGATGGAACGGCTCCGCAAGTTCGACCTCACCCGACTGCCGTCGTCGGACGACGAAGAGGTCTACCTCTTCCGTTGTGTCGCACGGGAGAACGCGTCGGATCGCCGTCTCGTCGCCTTCGCGCAGGTCCGCGACCTGACCGCACTGCGCGACCAGGACGGCCGCCTGCTGACGCTGCCGACCGCCGAGGCGGCGCTCGCGTCGTGCGTCGACTCGATCCGGCGCGCGCAGCGCGGTTCCACCAACCTGTCCAGCGCCAACCGTATCATCATGTACGTGTGGCCGCCGATCGACGTCGACGCTGACGTCCTCGACGCGATCGCCGACCACATCCGCGGCACGACACAGGGAGTGGGGCTCGAAGAGGTCCAGCTCATCGCGCGTCGCCGCGACCGCGACACCGGCGAGCTGAGCAAGGTCTCGGTCCATTTCTCGGTCAACCCGACCGGCGGGTTCGACGTCCGGGTCGTCGACCCGACCGACGAGCCGATCGAACCGGTCGACGAGTACCGCCAGAAGGTGCTGCGGGCAGCCAAGCGCAACACGGTCTACCCGTACGAATTGGCAGCCATTCTGGGCGATTTCACCGAGTACGACCTCGACGCCGAGCAGCGTCTGGTGCCGGTCGACCGGGCCAAGGGTCGCAACTCGGCGGCGATCGTCGCCGGTGTGGTCACCACCCCGACCGAGAAGTACCCGCGCGGCGTCACCCGCGTGGTCCTGCTCGGCGACCCGACGAAATCGCTGGGCGCGCTGGCAGAACCGGAGTGCAGCCGGCTGGTCGCGGCGCTCGACCTCGCCGAGCAGATGCAGGTCCCGCTCGAGTGGTACGCACTGTCGTCGGGCGCGCGGATCTCCATGGATTCCGGCACGGAGAACATGGACTGGATCGCCCGGGCACTGAAGCGCATCGTCGAGTTCACGCAGGCCGGCGGTGAGATCAACATCGTCGTGGCCGGGATCAACGTGGGCGGGCAGCCGTACTGGAACGCCGAGGCGACGATGCTCATGCACACCAAGGGCATCCTGGTGATGACCCCGGAGTCGGCGATGGTGCTCACCGGCAAGCAGTCGCTGGACTTCTCCGGAGGCGTGTCGGCCGAGGACAACTTCGGCATCGGCGGATACGACCGCGTCATGGGCCCCAACGGCCAGGCGCAGTACTGGGCACCGAACCTCGGTGCGGCACGGGACCTCCTGATGGCTCACTACGAGCACACCTACGTGCTGCCGGGCGAGCAGACGCCGCGCCGCGCGATCACGAGCGACCCCGTCGACCGTGACATCTCCGACTACCCGCACGTCCTCGCGGGCAGCGATTTCACCACCGTCGGGCAGATCTTCTCGGCGGCCACCAACCCGGATCGCAAGAAGCCGTTCGACATCCGCACCGTGATCCGCGCCGTCGCCGACCAGGATCACCCGGTGCTCGAGCGCTGGGCGGGCATGGCCGACGCGGAGACCGCGGTGGTCACTGATCTGCACATGGGTGGAATCCCGTTGTGTCTCTTGGGTATCGAGTCACGGGAGGTGCCGCGCCGGGGATACACCCCCACGGACGGTCCCGACACCTACACCGCCGGCACGCTGTTCCCGCAATCGTCGAAGAAGGCGGCGCGCGCGATCAACGTGGCCAGCGGCAACCGACCACTCGTGGTGCTGGCGAACCTGTCCGGGTTCGACGGATCGCCGGAGTCGCTGCGCAAGCTGCAGTTGGAGTACGGCGCGGAGATCGGCCGGGCCATCGTGAACTTCAAGGGCCCCATCGTGTTCTGCGTGATCTCGCGCTACCACGGTGGCGCATTCGTGGTGTTCTCGAAGGCGTTGAACCCCAACATGACCGTGCTCGCCATCGACGGTTCGTTCGCATCCGTGCTGGGTGGTGCGCCGGCGGCCGCGGTCGTCTTCGCCGGCGATGTGGCCAAGCGGGTCAGTGCCGACGCGCGGGTGCGCGAACTCGAGGCCGAGACCGCACAGGCCACCGGTCCGGACCGCTCGCGGCTCAACGCCGAACTGGCCGACCTTCGACAGTCGGTGCGCGCGGAGAAGATCAGTGAGATCGCCGCCGAGTTCGACTCGGTGCACAGCATCCGCCGTGCCGTCGAGGTCGGCTCGGTCGACGCGGTCATCCAGGCCGACGAGCTCCGGCCCCAGATCATCGGTGCGATCGAGAAGTCGCCGGCGTGGGGTCGGCAGGACTCGCAGGTGGCCAGCTCCTAGAAGTCCTCTGCTTCCTGAGGTGCGCGAATGCCGCGCACCTCAGGAAGCAGGATCACCCGCGCTCGGCGATCTCCTTGATGGCGGCGAGGGTGGCCGGGATGCCCGCCAGCGCGGCGTCGCGACGCTGTTCGAGTTGATGCGATGCGTCGTCGCCGAAGCGTTCGGCGAACAGCTCGAACCCGGCCGGCTGCACGGCCCACGATTCGGTCAGCGTCGTCCCGTCGTCGTCGGGTTCGATCGTGTACGACCACCGCACGGCGTCGCCGTTGACCATCCAGGCGAACTCGACGGGCTCCTGTGCGGCGACCACCCGCGACTGGGTCTCCCACACCCGCTCGGGTGTCTCGTTGCGGCCGAAGAACCACGCGCCCACCTCCGGTCCGGTCGCGGGCTCCTTCCACCAGCACGCCTTGCAGATCGGGCTCCACTCGCCGGTGCGAGCGATGTCGGTCACCAGATCCCAGACCTGCTGCGGCGTGGCGTCGATGTGGATGGACTCGGAACGGGTGAATCGAGCACTGCGGTCGATGTCGCTGGTCGTCATGGGCCCTTCCTGCGGTCGCGTACCGACCATCCTAGGGAGGGCGCCGCTCAGGGCGCGATGGTCCGGTACCGGGACGGGCTGACCCCGAAGGTCCGGCTGAACGCACGACTGAAGTGCGACGGGTCGCGGAACCCGACCTGTGCGCAGATGTCGGCGACGCCCAGATCGCTCTGGACGAGCAGGTTACGGGCCCGGTCGAGCCGCCGGGCGTAGAGCCACGCCCGAGGTGTGGTGCCGGTCGTGCTGAACAGCTTGTGGACGTAGCGCACCGACATCCCGAGCTCTGCGGCCACCAGTGCGATGGTGTGGTCAGGATCGTGGAGGTGATCGGCCATCGCGTTCTGGACCGCGCGGAGGTCGGCGGCGTGTATCCGGTCGGTCGCGGTGCGAGGTGAGACCTGCTCGGTCATCGCGCCGGCGACCATGTCGAGGACCGCGCTCGCCACCGTGCTCGACGACGGCACGGAGACGCCCTGGACCTGGGCCGCGACATCGACCAGGAAGTTCGACACCAGCCGTCCGATGCCCGAGTCGACCGCGATCGCGCGGCCCGTCGCGTCGTCGACGACGTCGTGGGTTGCCCGCGCGATGAGCTGTTCCCGCGGGGCGCGCACGACGATCTGCTCGAACTCGGTTGCGCCACTGACGACGAAAGGTGCAGTGGCGTCGATGATCCCGAAGGCGCCGTGTTCCAGCAATCCGGTGCGCTCACCCTGTGAGATCGTCGCGGCCCCCTGGGTGATGAGGCACAGCAGATAGTCGTCGGCCGGATCGGATTCGATCATCGCCGGCGTGCGCACGACGGTGTGCGGATCGGCGCGGACCACGCTGACCGACAGGGCGCCGACGGGTCGGGCGACGATCTGTGCGGTGAACGGGCGTCGGTCCTGGGGCCAGTCGATGTCCATCTCGCAGAAGGTGGCGTCGAGGGCCTCGGCCCACCGCACCCGGCCCTCGGCACTCGCAAGCTCGCGGGTGCTCAGTTCCACGGATCCGGCGGTGCGCGCGGAGTCATCCATCGGTGCATTCGCAGTCATTCTCTCCCACCACCTCCACCCATAGTGTTCCAGATCACAAGACATCGCCGACGTGGCCGGCGGCATGACCGAACGAGCCGGCCCCAGACAACAGATATCCGGAACGACAACGGAGAGTCACATGACCGCAGTACAGCCCTCCCACGAGGTCACCCCGAAGTTCGTCGAAGAGATCACGATGGCCGAGCTGGAGGCCGATCCGTACCCCTTCTACGAGCGGCTCCGAAAGGAGGCGCCGGTGGCGTTCGTGCCGTCACTCGGGATGTACATCGTCTCGACCCGCGAACTCTGCATGCAGATCGCGAAGGACTCGGACACCTGGCCTGCGGTGATCTCCCCGGCCGGCGGACGCACG
Source organism: Gordonia sp. IITR100 (assembly GCF_002009645.1). NCBI lineage: Bacteria > Bacillati > Actinomycetota > Actinomycetes > Mycobacteriales > Gordoniaceae > Gordonia > Gordonia sp. IITR100. The sequence goes on from NZ_MVKV01000018.1 coordinate 63,547, forward strand.
TTCGGCCACGGTGCGCTGCTCAACTCGAACGGCCCCGAGCATCGCGACCTGCGCGACATGGTCGAGCCGCATCTGCAACCGTCGGCTGTCGACGACTACATCGACGATCTGGTGCGTCCGTTCGCACGCGAACTGCTGGAGCGGATCGAGGACAACGGTTCGGCCGACATCGTCGCCGAGTACTGCGAACCGGTCAGTGTCCGTGCCCTCGGCGACCTGCTGGGCCTCGGAGATGTGAGCACGGACAAACTGCGGGAGTGGTTCCACAAGCTCAGCGGCTCGTTCACCAACTCCGCGATGACGCCCGACGGCGAGTTCGCCAATCCCGACGGCTTCGTCCCGGGGGACGAGGCGAAGGCCGAGATCATCGCGCACGTCGACCCCAAGATCGACGAGTGGATCGTCAACCCGGATCACAGCGCGATCTCGCACTGGCTCCACGACGGGATGCCGGAAGGCCAGACGCGCAGCCGCGACGTCATCTATCCCAACCTGTATGTGTTCCTTCTCGGGGCGATGCAGGAGCCGGGACATGCGATGGCGACCACACTCGCCGGTCTGTTCAGCCGGCCGGAACAGCTGGAGCGGGTCGTCGACGATCCCGGCCTCATCCCCAGGGCGGTCGGTGAGGGTATGCGGTGGGTCGCGCCGATCTGGTCGGCGGCCGCGAAGATCGCCACCGACGAGGTCGTCGTCGGCGGTGTGACGATCCCGCAGAACTCCGTGGTGATGCTGTCCTACGGGTCGGCGAATCAGGACGAGAACGCCTACGACGCCCCGACCGCCTACGACCTCGACCGGGCCGTGATCCCGAACATGACCTTCGGTGGCGGCGTCCATGCCTGTGCCGGAACCTATTTCGCGAACAACGTGATCCGGATCGCGCTCGAGGAACTGCTGGAGACGATCCCGAACATCGAGCGAGACACCGACCACGAGGTCAACTTCTGGGGCTGGGGCTTCCGCGGTCCCAAGGAGCTCCACGTGAAGTGGGAGGTCTGAGCCGTGACCAGCACACATCGGGTCCGTATCCAGGGCTCGGACACCCCGTTCGAGGTCGCCGACGACCAGTCGGTTCTCGACGCGGTCCTGCGTGCCGGGGAGTGGCTCCCGCACTCCTGCACGCAGGGAACATGCGGGACCTGCAAGGTGCGGGTACTCGACGGCCAGGTGGCGCACAATGATTCGCCCGCGTACACGCTGACGCCGGCCGAACGGTGTGCCGGCCTGGCGCTGGGCTGTCTGGCCACGCCGTGCTCCGACCTGGTCGTCGAACCACTGGGCACCGCGTCGGACGATGGCGCACCACGGCATCCACTGCGCGATTTCGACGGCACCGTCGTCGCCCTGGACGACATCGCCACCGACACGCGGCGACTCGTCGTCGAACTGGACGAACCGATGTCGTTCAACGCCGGTCAGTACGCGGAACTGCAGATCCCCGGTACCGGTCTCGGACGTCAGTATTCGATGGCCAACCCGCCGTCGGAACCGAAGCGCCTGGAGTTCCACATCAAGCGCACCGTCGGTGGAAGGGCAACGGACGGTTGGATCTTCAGCGCGCTGTCGGTGGGGGAGCGGGTGGAACTCCGTGGACCGCTGGGCCAGTTCCACCTCGTCCGCGAACAGAGCGAACCGGCCATCCTCATCGGTGGGGGCACCGGACTCGCCCCGCTCAAGTCGATCGCCCGTCATGTGCTCGATCACGGTCTGGTCCCCGAGTTGTACCTCTACCACGGTGGCCGACGCCGCGACGACCTCTACGACGTCGACTTCTTCCGCGACCTCGAGGCCGAGCACGGCAACTTCCACTACCGGCCCGTCCTGAGCGAGGAGCAATGGGATGGGTCGACCGGGATGGTCACCGACGCGGTCGTCGAGGACTTCCGGAGCTGTAAAGGGCTGAGCGCGTACCTGTGTGGCCCACCGGCCATGATCGAGGCCGGAGTCCGGGCGCTCAAACGTCGCCGGATGGCGCCCCGTCTCATCTTCCGCGAGGAATTCACCGTGGCGGCACCCGTGGCGACCACTGCAGCGTCGTGACATCCCGCTCGAACCCGAAAGGCAAGCCATGTACCGACTCACCGTGATCTACGGACACCCGCTCGACCCGGCAGCCTTCGACCGGCACTACGAGAACGAGCATGCCGAGCTGGTTCGCCGCATCCCCGGACTGCGGCGGTTCGCCGCAGGCAAATGCGAGTCCCTCGACGGCACCGAACCCGCCTCGTACAGTGTGGCCGAGCTGTACTTCGATTCGAAAGAGTCTCTTGGGCAGGCACTCGGCTCGCCCGAGGGGCAAACCGCGGCCGGCGATGTCGCGAACTTCGCCACCGGCGGTGCCACCATGTTGTTCAGTGACGAGTCGACGGTGGGGCCCTGAGATGGCCGCGTTGCAGACCGTCCAGAAGATCGGCCCGGTCCTGGATCTGTTCACCGTCGAACGTCCGGAGTGGGGTGTGTCGGAGGTCGCGGGTGAGCTCGGCGTCCCCCGGTCGAGCGCGCACGCGCTGCTGGCCTCACTGGTCGACATCGGCCTGCTCCAGTGCCGCGCCCGCGGCCGCTACCGCATCGGCTGGCGGGTCGTCGAGCTGAACCAGGCGTTGCAGGGCACGGTCGACGTCAAATCCTGTGCCGCACCGGCTTTGCAGGTGCTGTCGGAGAAGTTCGGCGAGACAACCCATCTCGCGGTCATGGAACGCTACCGGGTGATATACGTCGACAAGGTGCTCGGCAATCACGTCATCAACGTGTCCGGCGCCCGGATCGGCGCCCAACTCGACGCGCACTGCAGCGCGGTCGGCAAAGTACTCCTCGCGCACTGCGACCCGGCTCAGCTGGCCCGCAACGTGACCGACAAGCAGCTCCGGCGGTACACGTCGTCGACCGTCACGGACCCGGACGAACTGGCGGCCGAACTGAAGGGTGTGCTGCGTCGGGGTTGCGCCTTCGACCTGGCCGAAGCCGTTCCCGACGTGCACTGCGTCGCGGCTCCGATCCGCGACGAGATGGGGGTGGTCGTGGCGGCGATGTCGATCACCGCGCCCGCGACCAGATTCGTCCCGGCACAACACGAATTCCGGCGTGCGGTCATCGCGGCCGCCGCCGACGCGTCCCGCGCGCTGAGCACCTCGTCCGGCGACGAGTCCACGCCCATCCGCCTGCCCGAGCGCGAGGTCTCCGTCCTGCACGCGGTGGCGGGATGACCCCGCGATCGCCGTTCCTCAGCCCAGAAAGATCGTGCCTTCCATGACCGACCATGCCGACGACGCCGACCTCGTCCGCACCGCCGCCGAGGCACTCCTCGACGCCTACCGCCACCACACCACGATCGAACCCCTGGCCTCGCGGTTCGCGGGCCACCCACTGTCGACCGCGTACGAGATCGCGCTCGCGCAGGTTCAGGACTGGGAGAAGAACGGCGATGTGGTGAAGGGCCACAAGGTGGGGCTGGCCTCCCGTGCCATCCAACGGCAGATGGGTGTCGACCAGCCGGACTTCGGGCACCTCACGGCGAGCATGTTCCATCTCGAGAACGCCCCGATCCCGGCGGGCACCTTCATCCAGCCGCGCATCGAGCCAGAGGTCGCCTTCGTCCTCGCCAAACCGCTTCGCGGGCCGGGGGTCACGGTCGCAGAGGCCACCGCGGCCGTCGACTTCGTGCTCCCCGCACTGGAGATCGTGGACTCGCGCATCCGCGACTGGCGGATCGGCATCTTCGACACCATCGCCGACAATGCGTCGTCGGGCGGGGTGATCCTGGGCGGACGGCCGGTGCCGCTCGTCGACGTCGACCTGCGGATGGCCGGCTGCAACCTGCATGTGAACGGCGACCTCGTCGACACCGGCGCCGGTGGTGCGGTGCTGGGATCCCCGATCAACGCGCTGGTCTGGCTGGCGAACACAGTCGGGCCGCTGGGTGTCACCCTCGAACCAGGCCACGTGGTCCTGCCCGGTTCGATGACCGCGGCCGTGCCGGTCGCGCCGGGGGACACCGTGGTCGCCACCATCGCCGGACTCGGCAGCGTCACCGCGGTGCTGGCCGGCGCGTGAGTGCTCGTGTCCTCGAACCATCAGGAGAAGATGTGACAGACAAAGGAATCGACGATTGGAGTGCGGTTCGCGTCGCCGGCACGCTGCTCGCCGCCGAACACTCGCGGACGCCGCGGACCTCGATCCACCACGAGTGGCCGGGCCTGACACTCGACGTAGCCTATGCCGCTCAGGACATCGCGCTCGCCGATCGGCGCTCGCGCGGAGAGACCGTGACCGGAATCAAGCTGGGCCTGACCTCGCGGGCCAAGCAGAAACAGATGGGCGTCGACGAACCGTCGGTCGCCTGGCTCACCGACGCGATGGTGCTGCCCGCCGGTCTGCCGGTTCCGCGTGAGCGACTCATCCATCCGCGCGCCGAGCCGGAGATCGCCTTCGTGCTCGGGCGGCCCCTCACCGGTCCCGGTGTCACCGCGGCCACAGCACTCGCCGCGGTCGACCATGCGATGGCCGCGATCGAGATCATCGACAGTCGCTACTCGGGGTTCAAGTTCACCCTCGCGGATGCGGTGGCCGACAACAACTCCTCCGGCGTCTACGTGACGGGTCCGGTCATCCGAGATGTCGCGAACGTGGACTTCGGACTCGAGGCGTGCCTTCTGGAGATCGATGGCGACATCGTCGCCACCGCGACGGGCTCGGCGGTGCTCGGACATCCTGCCGAGGCACTGGCGTTCGCGGCCAACACCTTCGGCGCGCGGGGCGTCACCCTGGAGGCAGGGTGGGTCGTCCTCACCGGCGGCATGACGGACGCTGTGCCGGTCGAGCCGGGTAGCCGGGTCGCGGCACACTTCACCACGCTCGGCTCGATCACGATCGCGGGAGGGTGAGATGCCGTTCATCGATGTGACCATCGCCCAGGGGCGTTCACCCGACGAGGTGCGCGCGCTGATGCGCGAACTGACGGCGGCCGCCCACCGTGCGATCGGCGCGCCGATCGCGAACATCCGAGTATGCGTCCGCGAGGTCCCGACCACCCACTGGTCGGCGGGCGACGTCACCGTTGCCGAACGTCAGGCGGCGATCACGGAATCGTGAGGCGCGGGAGGAGCTGCTCGCTACTGTCCACGGGAACTGCAACAAATGGTCCCTGATTCGAAACCGCCGCTATACCTGCAGTCCGGCCGATGACCGGCAGACTTCAACTCGACCGATGGACTTCGATCGAAGTCTAGGAGTCGAGTTGAAGTCTGTTGGTCACGCGGCGCGTCAGCTCTGCTCCCTGGCCGTCCGGGTCGCCGACGTCGATCCCGAGAGTGTTGCGCCCGCTGATGATGCGTCGTTAAACACGGTGCACATGCGGGTGACCGAGCAGGGCAGAGTCGCGTTCGCCGCGGATGTGACCGCGGTGATCGGGGAGAAGTTCCTGTCGATGATCGACGAACGGTCCTGCCCGCGGCCGGAATCCGACGGTGCCCAGGATCGGCGTGACGCCGGGCAACGCCGTGCTGATGGCCTGGAGTTGCTGCTGGATCAGGCGGCGGTCGGTGCGGCGATGACCACCGCTGGCGCGCCCCGCACCCAGGTGCTGGTGACCATCCCGGCCGACAACACCGATCCGGCGCGGTTGCCGTGGGTCGGTGCGGTCACGGCGTCGACGGCACGACGACTGTCCTGCGACGGTGGGGTGGCCGAGATCGTGCTCGACACGAGGGCGTGCCGTTGCGGATGGGCACCACGAATCGGCTGTTCCCACACCACTCACGTCGAGCGATCATCGTTCGCGATATGTGCTGTGTGAAATGCGTTGCCCCCGCCGCGCATAAGCAGGCCCACCATCTCGTCCATTGGGCTGATGGTGGTCCGACTGATCTGGACAACGGGTGCTTGCTGTGTCAGCGCTGCCATACCCAGGTCCATCACCATGGCTGGGAGGTGGTGATGGGTCCTGATCGGCATCCGTGGCTGATCCCGCCGGCCGACATCGACCCCCGACGGTTACCCCGGCCTGCCTACAACCGCCGCACCATGCGACTCGACGACGCCCTCGTGTAGTCGCCAACCCTAGAACCACCGCGCCCAGACTCTCCGGCGTCGACTCCGGCGCCACACGACCTTTGACAACTCCACAGTGTAGATGTGTCGGGCTCAGCGAGCCGCGCGGAGTGCGATCTCCGACGCCCGGACATCACTCGCCGGCACGCCGGCGATGCCCCAATTCTCCGGCGCCACCTCGACAATCTGTCCACGGACGCCCGAGCGTTCAACGTCCAGGTGCTCGACGACGAGGTCGGTGAACGCGGCCAGAAGTTCCGAACGTTGCTGCGGCGGACGGCCTGCGAGCACGATGGCGGTGAAATAGGGGGCTGTCGACCCGCCGTCGGCGACGAGCTGTCCGCCGACGGCGAGGTCGGTCGGGTCGTACTGCACGACGAAGGCGCGTACCCGCTCGATCGGTGAGTCGAGGATGCGGGAGTAGGCCGCACTCGCGGCGGTCAGCAGAGCGGCGCGCTGCTCGGTGGACGCGCTGCCGACGGGGATGTGGAAGTGTGCAACCGGCATGTTGGCTCCGTTCGGGAAGTGCCTGCGTCCGTTTCGGACCGGGCTACTGGATGCCGTGGCGAGTTCCGCCGTCGGCGTTGAGGACGCTGCCGTGCAGCACGGCGGCCTGGGGCTCGAGCAACATCTCGACGAGCCAGGCGATCTCGTCCAGTGTGGGCAGGCGACCCAGCGTGGTCTTGGCCGTGTACCTGTCCCAGATCTCCTGCGGCGCGGCACCGGTCTCACGCGATTCGGTGTCGACGAAGGCGCGGAGCCGAGGGGTGTCGATGGGCCCGGGCGCGATGGTGTGCACGGTGACACCCCGGGGTCCATAGAGTGCCGAGATCTGTCGCATCAGATTGAACAACGCGGCATTGGCGGTACCCGGTCCCGCGTCGAGGGGCCCCGGTTCGAGTCCGAGTGAACCCGCGACCGCGACGAACCGCGAGCCGTCGGCGAGATGGTCGCGGACTGCTCGCAGCAACCGGACGGTGCCGGCCACCTTGATGTTGGCCGCGGTGGCCAGCAGCGATGGCTCGATCGCGTCCGCGGAGCCGCGCACCGGGAGACCGGCCGCGAACACCGCGAGTCGTACGGGCCCGTCGAGGCAGGATCGGATCGCGTCCACGGACCAGTCCTCGGCGATGTCGGCCGCGCACGGGATGATCAGCTCGTCTGTTGCCGCGAGCTGTTCGAGTTCCTCGGCACGGCGCCCCACCGCGAGAACCCGCATCCCGCGTGCCACCAGGCGTCGTGTGAACACGGTCCCCATCGCGCCGGTCGCGCCGACGACCACACATGTCTCGGTTGTGGACACGGGTCCTACTTCCGGATGCGCAGGGTCACCGCACGGGGTTCGGTGAAGAACTCGCGTGAGTACTGGCCACCCTCACGGCCCAGGCCGCTGATGCCCTCACCGCCGAAGGGCAGCCGGAGATCGCGTTCGAAGAAGGTGTTGATCCAGACCGTGCCGGCCTTCCAGCGCGCGGCCATCCGATGCGCCCGGTCGAGATTCTGCGTGAAGAGGATACCCGCCAAGCCGTAAGGGGAGTCGTTGGTGATGCGCAGGGCCTCCTCTTCGGTGTCGAAACCCAGAACCGTCTCGACAGGACCGAAGATCTCCTCTCGCGCCGTGCGGGAGTCGTTGGTCAGACCGGTGATGACGGTCGGCGGATAGTAGAAGCCGCCTGCCCGATCCGGATCGGTGAGGCGTTCGCCGCCGGTGATGATCTTGCCGCCTTCGTCCTGCGCGAGTTCGACGTAGCTGTGCACCTTGTCGAGGTGTCGCTGCTCGATGAGCGGGCCCATGAACGTCGTCGGGTCCTTGGGGTCGCCGACCACGAGCTTCTGTGCTTCCTCGGCGAAGCGGTCGACGAATTCCTCCCGGATCGAGTTCTGCACCAGCAGTCGCGAACCCGACAGGCAGACCTGTCCGTTGCCGCCGAAGATGGCCCGCAGCGACATGGGTACGGCGACGTCGAGATCGGCGTCGGCGAACACGATGTTGGCCGACTTGCCACCCATCTCGGCCGAGACAGGCGTGTGGTTCGCGGCGGCCGCCTGCAGGATCTTCACGCCCGTGGCACTCGATCCGGTGAAGGTGATGCGGTCGACGCGCGGATCGGAGGTCAGCGGTCCGGCGACGGCCTCACCACCGAAGCCGTGGACGACGTTGAGCACCCCGGGCGGCAGACCCGCCGCGAGCGCGATCTGCGCGAAACGGTTGGCGGTCAACGGTGTCTGCGGTGCCGGTTTGAGGACCACGGTGTTGCCGAAGGCAAGTGCGGGCGCGATCTTCCATGTCGCCAGCATCAGCGGCGCGTTCCACGGACTGATCGCGGACACGACCCCGGCGGGCGGGTAGAGGACGTAGGAGAGCAGATCGCCGTCCGGGTAGGCCTCGTTCGCGGCCATCGAGACGTAATCGGCGAAGAAGCGCAGGTTGTGGGCCACCCGCGGGATCTCGGCGTGCAGCGACTGCGTGATCGTCTTGCCGCCGTCACGGGTTTCGAGCTGTGCCAGCTCCTCTCGGTGCTCGTCGACGGCGTCGGCGACCGCATGCAGGATCGCCGCGCGTTCCTTGGGTGACATCTGCGGCCACGGCCCGTCGTCGAAAGCGGTGCGGGCAGAGTCGATCGCCGCGACGCCGTCGTCGACGGTGCCGCGCGCCACCCGGGCGAGCAGCGCGCCGTCGTGCGGGTCGCGCGACTCGAACGTCGCGCCGTCCGAGGCCGTCCGCCACTCGTTCCCGATGAGGTGGCGAACCTCGGCAGTACCGCTCTGATCGGTGTTTTTCAGATGGCTGGAAAGAGTCATTTCCTCACACCTCCGCCGCGACCGGCGTCTCGTAGGTGCGGCCCGCCAATTCGGAGGCCACATCGATGATCATGTCTTCCTGGCCGCCGATGACGCCGCGACGGCCGAGTTCGAGCAGGATGTCCCGGGCGGGGACGCCGAACTTCTTCGCGGCGCGCTTGGTGGGGTGGAAGAACGTGGAATACACACCCGCGTAGCCGAGCACGAGCGCGGTCTCGTCGACGATCTGCGGCTCGGTCATCAGTGGGGCCACGACGTTCTCGGCGGTGTCGATGAGCGGGAACAGCTCGACGCCGGTGTCCCAGCCCGCGCGTTCGAATGCGGCGGCGAGGACTTCGGTCTGGGCATTGCCGGCACTGGCGCCGAGCCCCCGTAGCGAGCCGTCGATGTAGGTGGCACCGTTCTCGGCGGCGGTGAGCGCGTTGGCGATCCCGACACCGAGGTTGTTGTGGGCATGGAAACCGATGTCCGCGGAGATCGCCTCGCGCAGTGCCGCGACCCGCTCGCCGGCCTGCCGCGGGACGAGCGCACCTGCGGAGTCGACGACGTACACGACGTCGGCGCCGTAGGAGTCGAGCTTGGCCGCCTGCTCGGCGAGTGCGTCGGGTTCGAGTTTGTGGCTCATCATGAGAAAGGTCATCACGGTGAGACCGTTCTCCTTCGCCCATTCGACAGGCTGCTGCCCGCAATCGGCTTCGGTGCAGTGGACGGCGACGCGGACGGTCGAGATGCCGGCGTCCACCGCCGCCTGCAGTTCGTTCAGCGTCGCGATGCCCGGTACGTAGAGGGCCGCGATGTCGGCGTTGTCGACCGCGTCGACGGCGGCGCGCACGTACTCGGGGTCGGTGGCCGCGGCGAAGCCGTACTGGACCGACGACGCACCGAGACCGATGCCGTGTGCCACTTCGATTGTCGGGACGCCGGCCCGGTCGAGGCCGGCCGCGATGGCGGCGACGTCGCGTGTGGTGAACCGGTGCGAGACACTCGACATCCCGTCACGCAGCGTCGTGTCGACGAGGGTGACCGATCGTGGCCCGCGGGCCGGGGACTGGCTGGTCATCGCAGTGCTCCTGTCTGAAGTGTCGCTGTCGCGGCCCTCTCCTGCGCCATCACCTCGGCGACCTGCACGGCGGCCGCGGTGATGATGTCGAGATTGCCTGCGTACGTGGGTAAGAAGTCGCCGGCGCCGACGACCTCGAGCATCACGGTCACCAGATCGCCATCGGTGTCGACGAGCTTGAGGGTGTAACCGGGGACGTAGCGCTGGACCTCGGCGACCATGTCGACCACGGCGCGTTCGATGGCCACGGGATCAGGGTTGCGCACTTTCGCATACACCGTGTCGCGCATGTTCATCGGCGGTTCGGCCGGGTTGATCACCGAGATCGCCTTGGCCCGGTCCGCTCCCGCGACCTGCGCCAGGGCGCGCCCCGTCTTCTCGCTGAACTCGCTCAGATTCTGCCGCGTTCCCGGACCCGCACTCGCCGACGCGATGGCCGCGACGATCTCTCCGTAGGCGGCGTCGGCGGCCTGGTTGATCGCGTGGAGGATCGGGATGGTGGCTTGCCCGGCGCAGCTCACCATGTTCACGTTGGGCGCGTTCACGTGTTCGCGGAGGTTGACCGCGGGGACGACGTAAGGGCCGACCGAGGCGGGCGTCAGATCGATCGCGGTGATCCCCGCGTCGGCGTAGCGGGGCGCGACGGCGGCGTGGACCTTGGCGGAGGTGGCCTCGAAGACGAGGTCGGGGGGCGAGGACTGCCGTAGCAACCAGTCCACGCCCTCGGCCGACGCCTCGAGTCCTTCCTCGCGCGCCCGGCGCAAACCCTCACTGGCGGAATCGATCCCGACCATGTGGACCGGTTCTACGTACTCGGACCGCAGCAGTTTGTACATCAGGTCCGTCCCGATGTTGCCCGATCCCACAATGGCGGCGGTCAACCGGCTCATCGCATGTCTCCTCTGCTCGTGCGCACGTTCGGTCTCGGTCGCCGTCGGCGTGCTCGACACCGAACCTAAGGAGCGGTTGCCGTCTCCGGGGCCAAGGCACGGGCAGTCCGAACGCGGAGCGCATCGGCGGCACCGTTGTTCGGATATCCCGAATGGCGGTGACGGCAGTCACAACTCGTCGCCATGCTGAGGCCCATCAGCCAGCAGCCACCGAGATCCGGTGTCGCACGATCCACAGGAGAACCGATGACCGAGAACGCCGCACGCTTCGATGTCGCGCACCTCGCGCGAGCCGAACTGTTGAGCCCCAAGCCCCAGGAGACCCTCGACTTCTTCACCAGGTTCCTGGGCATGTATGTCACCCAGCGCGAAGGCCAGTCCGTCTACCTCCGGGCCTACGAGGACCCCTACCCGTGGAGTCTGAAGATCACCGAGTCCGCCGAACCCGGGATGGGCCATGCCGGCATGCGGACCAGCTCCCCCGAGGCGCTCGAACGCCGTGCCGCCTCGCTGCAGGGCGCGAACATCGAGACCTCGTGGCACGAGGACGAGTTCGGCTACGGCAAGACGCTCGCGTACAAGACCGCCGACGGTCACGACTTCGCGCTGGTGTGGGAAGCCGAGACCTACGTCGCGCCACCGGAACTGCAGAGCAAGATCCTCACCCGGCCGTCGAAGAAGCCGTTGCAGGGGATTCCGGTCAAGCGCATCGACCACCTCAACCTGATGGCCTCGGACGTCACCGCGCTCAAGACCGAGTTCGAACGCCACCTCGGGTTCCGAACCACCGAGCGCGTCGTCGACGGTGACGTCGAGATCGGCGCCTGGATGAGCTCGAACATCCTCGGCCACGAGGTCGCCTGCATGCGCGACATGACCGGCGGGCGCGGCAAACTGCATCACCTCGCCTTCTACTACGGCACGGGTCAGCACAACATCGACGCCGTGGAGATGTTCCGCGAGTACGACATCCGCATCGAAGCCGGTCCGGACCGGCACGGGATCACCCAGGGGCAGTTCCTCTACGTGTTCGAACCGGGTGGCAACCGCATCGAGTTGTTCGGCGAGTCCGGATATCTGCATCTCGATCCGTCGGCCGAGACGAAGACCTGGCAGATGTCCGACATCGACACCGGTCTGGCCGTCGGCGGCGCGAAGCTGCCGTGGGAGACCTACTTCACCTACGGCACCCCCAATCCGCTTCCGCTCGACGAGCACATCACGGCGTTCGCCGACTTCGGGCCGGGTGCACCCGCGCCGGAGGTCGAGGCGGTCGTCGAACTGGTGCCCGACGAGATCGAGAGGTCGCGTGCCGTGGCCGACGCACCGGTCTGATCGGGAGATTCCCTGACTGTCATCGACATCGCCGCGGTGTCGTCGTCCGACGAACGTGCCCGACCAGCCACCGCGGATCGCCGACGCCCTGTACCACGACCTCGTGTCGCCCGAGGAGGTAGTCGAGGTCCGTCGCAGGGTTCGGCAGGTCGCGCTTCGCGACGTCGCCCCGGTGGCCGATCGGATCGCGCGGGGCGACGAACGGCTCGACGGCTTCCCGCGCGACGTGTTCGATCGGCTGGCCGCGGCGGGGATCTACCGCATCCCTTTCGCGGCCGACGTCGGCGGCGACGGACTGGCCCACCCGGCGACCGCGACGGCCACCGCCGTCGAAGAACTGGCGTACTTCTCCAACAGCGTCGCCGCGATCTTCGACGTCCATTGCATCCTCGCGGGCAACGCCGTCAACCGGGGCACGCCGGAGCAGCGCCGCCGGTGGCTGGCACCGGTCGTCGCCGGCGAGATCGTGGGCGCGTTCGCCACCAGCGAGCCGGCCGCGTCGAGTGATCTCTCACCCGAGGCGGTCCGGCCCGTGGCGCACCGCCGCGGCGACGGCTGGGTGCTGAACGGACGCAAGCGCTGGATCACCAACTCCGTTGTCGCCGCGTTCGTCGTGGTGCTCGCGCGCACCGGTGACCGGCTCTCGACGTTCATCGTCCCGACCGACACCCCGGGCGTCCGGGTGGGCACGCCCGATCGCAAGCTTGGGAACAAGGGGCAGATCACCGCGGACGTGCACCTCGACGACGTGGGGCTGGGACCGGAGGCCCTTCTCGGGACCGAGGGAGGCGGGCTGAAGGTCGCATTGCAGACGCTGACCTACGGGCGCATCGGGATCGCGGCCGCGGGTGTCGGTATGGCGCAGGCCGCCTTCGACCGGACGGCGGCACACCTGAGCACCCGGGTGGCGTTCGGCGCACCGCTCGCAGCCCGGCAGCACTGGCAGTTCCTCATGGCCGACCGCGCGACCGAGATCGCGATCTCGCGGGACCTCTACATCAAGACGGCGATGCGGCTCGATTCCGGCACGCGCTTCCCCGAACCGGAGGCGGCGATGGCCAAGCTGCGCGGTACCGAGGTCGCGGTCCAGATGGCGCGCGACGCGGTCCAGGCGTTCGGCGGGTCCGGGTTCACCCAGGAGCTGGGCGACGACGACTCGTCGGGTCCGGTCGAGGCGGTGTACCGGGACAGCAAGATCGGGGAGATCTACGAGGGTGCCAGCGAGGTGCAGCGCTGGGTGCTCGCTCGGCAGATCTTCGGGCGTGACGTCGTGGGCTGACGGTGGTCCGCCGCGGCGCGGGGCCGCCGTCCACCTGGTGGGCGGCGGCCCTCTCGTGTGTCGGGAGACCAAATCGGGGCATCGTGGTGTTGTGCACGGTGACGCCTTCCGAGCGCCGTCGCTCGACGGAGCCGGGGGAGCGTCAGCAGGAGGAAACGTGAGCAACACCTACCGCAAGACCCCCGAGGCGTTGAACCGCCTCACCGACATCCAATACCGCGTCACCCAGCGTGACGGCACCGAGCGTGCCTTCGACAACGAGTACTGGGACAACCACGAACCCGGCCTCTACGTCGACGTCGTGTCCGGACAGCCGCTGTTCTCGTCGACCGACAAATACGACAGCGGCACCGGCTGGCCCAGCTTCACCAAGCCGATCGAGCCCGACGCGGTCGCCACCAAGACCGACCGCACCCTGTGGATGCGACGCACCGAGGTGCGCTCGTCCGGCGCCGACAGTCACCTCGGGCACGTCTTCGACGACGGGCCGCGCGAGGCCGGCGGACAGCGCTACTGCATGAACTCCGCCTCGTTGCGGTTCATCCCGGTTGGCGAGCTCGAGGCGGAGGGGTACGGCGAGTACGCCGGCCTGTTCGGCGGCACGCACACCACGAATTCCCACACCACCGATACCCAGGAGGAGAACGCATGACGACCGACCCCGGCCAGATCACCGTCCGTCCCGGCACCGAGACCGCGGTCCTCGCGGGCGGATGCTTCTGGGGGATGGAAGACCTGATCCGCAAGCAGCCCGGCGTCCTGGACACCCGGGTCGGCTACACCGGCGGACAGAACGACCACGCCACCTATCGCAACCACCCCGGTCACGCGGAGGCCGTCGAGATCGTGTTCGACCCGACCCAGACGTCGTATCGCGACATCCTGGCGTTCTTCTTCCAGATCCACGACCCGACCACGCGCAACCGGCAGGGGAACGACGTCGGCACGAGCTACCGCTCGGCGATCTTCCCGGTGACACCGGAACAGGAGAAGGTCGCCCGCGACACCATCGCCGACGTCGATGCGTCGGGGCTGTGGCCCGGCAAGGCGGTCACGACGATCGAGGAGCTGGGTCCGTTCTGGCAGGCCGAGCCCGAACATCAGGACTATCTGCTCAATTTCCCGAACGGGTACACCTGCCACTTCCCGCGCCCGGGATGGGTGCTGCCGAAGCGGGACGCGGCGTCCACGCGGTGACGCGCGAGGCCGGCTGACAGTGCCGACGCCCGTCGACGGTCATGCGACAACGACCGTCGACGGGTTCGTCGGCGTATGCTGGGGCGATGTAGCACTCTGCTACACACGCGCGGGAGGTGTGCGATGAGCACCGGTACGGACAAGGTGACCCGGCTGTCTGCCGCATTGGTGACCGATGCGGCCCGGGAGGGCGCGCGAGAGCAGCGGTCGGCGCGGCAGCAACTCGAACACTGGGCGCGTCTCGGGCGCAGCGTCTCGCAGCGCACCACCGCGTCGCGTCAGCGGGTCGAGGCCGCGCTGGCGGGCGATCTGTCGGGAGAGGTGCTGACCGCAGAGGAAGCCGTCGTCTACGACGCCGAGGTCGACGCCCATCTCGAAGCGCGGCTCGCGACCGACGACCACGTGGTTCGTCGTGCCTCGGCAGGGTTGTCCTCGGTGGTCGTCGATGACGCCGGACGGCTCGTCGAACACCGCCCCGACGGGACGAGCGTCATCCTCGAGCAGTGACTCCGCGGCTCGATCTGGTCGTCGGATGCAACGGCGCGGGTAAGTCGACGCTGGTCGAGCGTCATCTGCAGCCCCTGCTGCATGTGCCCTTCGTCAACGCCGACCTGATCGCCCGGCAGCGGTGGCCCGACTCCGCGGAAGCCCATTCCTACGACGCCGCCCGGTTGGCGGCGGCGACCCGCGACACTCTCATCGAGCGCGGCACCTCGTTCATCGCCGAGACGGTCTTCTCGCACCCCTCGAAACTGGAGCTCATCGAACGTGCGCATACCGCCGGATACCGAGTCGCGCTGCACGTCGTGATGATCCCCGAGGCTCTCGCGGTCCATCGCGTCCGATTGCGCGTGGACAGTGGCGGGCACGCGGTCCCCGAGGTCAAGATCCGCGAGCGGTTCCGACGCCTGTGGCCGCTCGTCCGGACGGCCATCGCGCGGAGTGACCTGGCAACCGTGTACGCCAACGAGCAACCGACCACGCGCATCGTCGCGCGGTACGTCGACGGTCTGGTCGCCGGCGTACCCGACTGGCCGGACTGGACGCCGGGTGCGCTGACGGATACGAAGGCACGATGACTTCCCTCGATCGAGCCGGCCGGCTTCTCGTCGTCGGCGCTGTCAACGTCGATCTCGTGGTGGCGACCGACCGTCTGCCGGGGCCCGGTGAGACGGTCGTCGGTCCGTCCGTGACACGTCACGGCGGCGGCAAGGGTGCGAACGCCGCCGTCGCCGCGGCGCGTGCGGGTGCCGGGGTGCGATATTGCGGCGCTGTGGGTTCCGACGACATGGGCGCGAGCGCACTCGCCGAACTGCGGGACTCCGGTGTCGACGTGACGGACGTGGACGTGCTCGACGGCGTCGCCACCGGGATGGCGCTGATCGTCGTCGATCCGCACGGGGAGAACCAGATCGCCGTCGGGGCAGGCGCGAATGCCGTCCTCGGCACCGACGAGGTCCGTGCCGTGGTCGACCGTGCGGCGGGCTGGGCCGGCTGTGTCCTCGTCAGCACCGAGATCCCGGCCGACGCCGTCGCCGCGGCGGTCACGACGGCCGCCGCCCGGGGTATCCGCTGCGTCGTCAACCCCGCCCCGGTGTTGCCGTCGACCGTCGACCTGATGGCGTCGGCGCCGGTACTGACGCCCAACTCCTCTGAACTGCGGGACCTGTACGGACTCGTCTCCGAGGGTGTGGCCGCGCCGGAGATATCGGCGGCCGAACAGGCGACGGCGGTCGCATCCCGAACGGGCGCACCGGTTCTCGTGACCCTCGGTGCCGATGGCGTACTGATCGCCGACCCCGCGTCCGAGGTGATCTCGCTCCCCGCCGGACGGGTCGCGCGGGTCGTCGACACGACCGGTGCGGGTGACACCTTCAACGGCGTGTTCGCGGCCGCCCTCGCCGCCGGGTCGACGGTAGTCGAGGCGGCGAGACGTGGTGTCGCGGCGGCGTCGCTGTCCGTCGCCGCGGTCGGCGCCCGGACCGGGATGCCGAGCGACGACGAGATCCGCCGCGCGATGTGAGCGGAACCGGCCGGGAGGGAGCCGCTAGCGGGTGGCCGGTTTCGGCCGTTTCATGAACCGGTGGTGGTCGTCGCTGGGCAGGAAGTAGTCGCCCTGCCCGCCCGCACGCAGCAGTGGTCGGGCGCCGGCCGTGTCGTAGGTCTGGTCGTCGCGCAACAGATGGGTGGCGATGTGGATCTTGACCACCTCGCCCAGCACCATCCAGGTGTCGACGAGGTCGCCTGCGGCCATACGTAATTGGAACGACTGGGTGGTTCGGCACTCGAAACTCACCGGACTCTCGCCGACCCGTGGCGGGGCCACGAGATCAGAGGCGAGGCGCGTCAGGCCGGCGACGTCGAACTCGTCCTCGCCGGCGGGCACCGCAGCCGAGGTGGCGTTCATCTGCTCGCCGAGATCGTCGGTGGCGAGGTTCCACACGAATTCGCCGGATTCGATCGCGTTCGCCGCGGTGTCCTTGTATCCGACGCTGGCGAAACCGACGATCGGCGGCGTGTAGTTGAAGAGGTTGAAGAAGCTGTAGGGAGCCAGGTTGCCGACGCCGTCGTCGGACACCGTCGAGATCCAGCCGATCGGCCGCGGCGCGACGATGGCATTCACCGGGTCGTGAGAGAGCCGGTTGCCCTGCGACGGCTCGTAGGAGTGGTAGGTCGTCATCATCGCCACGGTACGTCAGCCGTCACCCGTTCCATCGCCTGCGTAAGGTGAGGTGCGACCGACCACCGCGCACATCGACGATCGGGACCGCCGTGACCCTCTCCTCCGCCTCTGACCTGCGGACCTTCGCCAACATCCGGGACCTGGGCGGTATGCGGGTCGCCGGCGGCGGCGTCACCGCCGCCAACGTGCTGATCCGCAGCGATGCCCCGTATCCCGACGACGAGGACCCCGTCGGCCTGCCCTGGCCGCCGGCGACCGTCGTCGATCTGCGCGACCCCACCGAGCTGGGCCGGATGGCCGTCACCTGGCCGCCGAACGTTCGCGTCGTGCACCGTCCGGTGTCCTCGGGTGCCCGCGTCGACCGCCTCGCCGACACCGCGCTCGTCGAGATCTACACCGCGATGATGCGCACGGGCGGGCATCGACTCACCGCCGCGCTGAACGAGTTCGACTCCGAGGGCGCGACGCTCGTGCACTGCGCTGCCGGCAAGGACCGGACCGGGGTGATCATCGCGATCGCCCTGCTGTTGGCGGGCGTCGACGAGGAAGCGGTCGTCACCGACTATCACCGGACCGAGGACGGCATCGCCGGGGTGTTCGCGCGTCTGCGGTCCCGCAAGCGGATCCCGGCGGGCACCACGCTGGACGCCCCGATCCTGCGCACCCCGCGCGAGGCCATCGAACTCGTCGTCGGGGACGTGACCGGTGCGCGCGGCGGTGCGTGGGGATGGTTCGAGGAGCACGGCGGCGACGTCGACCACTTCCGGGGCTGGGTCTCGAGGTTCGTGCGTCCCGAGGCCGAGGAGGCCGGGCGTGACTGACGAAAACACCACGGATGCAGCGCAATTCAGACCGGATGTCGTGGCAGCCGTACTTGCACACATGAATGACGACCACGCCGACGACTCGTTACTGATCTGCCGTGTGCTGGGCGGGCGGCCCGATGCGGTCGCGGCGCGGATGACCGGATTCGACCACGAGGCAGCGACGTTCGACGCCACGGTTCCCGAGGGGGTCGTCGGGGTGCGGCTCGCCTGGGATCGCCCGGTCCGCGATCGTGGCGACGTCCGCACCGCGGTCGTCGCGATGTTCCTTGCGGCGCAAGAACGTTCGGGTACCTCTGCGCCCTGAGGGTCACGTGCTCCCGCGAACCATCAGTTCGACCGGGAGGCGGCGGGATTCGACGTCCCGCCCGGCGGCGAGGTCGAGGAGGCCGCGCACCGCGGTCTCGCCGATCTCCCGAGCGGGGGAGCGGACCGTCGTGAGCGGCACGGGGAGCTGGGCGGCCACCGGGATGTCGTTGTAGCCGATCAGGGCGAGGTCGTCGGGGATGCGGAGGCCGAGGTCGCGGGCGACACCGAGGACTCCGATGGCGATGGTGTCCGACACCGCGAAGATCGCCCGGGGACGGTCCGGACGATCGAGCAATGCGCGCCCGGCCGCCGTCCCGCCGTGAACCTCGAAGTCGGAAGCGACGATGCGGTCGTCGGACAGCGTGATCCCGGCATCAGCCAGCTGGGCGCGGAACCCGCGGAGCCGGTCGGTGGCCGTCGTGGCGTGGCCGGGTCCGCCGATGACGGCGAGGTCGGTGTGACCGCGCTCCAAGAGATGTCGGGCGGCGATGCGTCCGCCGCGCACGTCATCGCCGCCGACGAAGGGGAGTCCGGCCTCGGCGTGCCGGGTGAGGGTGAGCATCGGGAGGTCGCCGACCCGCAGGGACTCCACGAAGTCCCGGCCCGGCAGGTGTAATCCGCTCAGCAGCAGACCGTCGACCTGCCGGCCGACGAGGAGTTCGATGGCCCGTCGCTGAGCGGCCTCCTCGTCGGGCGGGGATGACAGCAGGACCGAGTACCCGGCCCGGGTGGCGGCCTGTTCGATGCCCTGGTAGGTCGTGGCCACGACGCCGTCGGTGAGGCGGGTCATCACGACCCCGATCGTGGTGGTTCGGCGGGTCCGCAGGCTGGCCGCCCACACATTGCGCTGGTAACCGAGTTGGTCGGCCACCTCCCGCACCCGCAGAGCCGACGCCGACCACCCGTCGGCGGGCTCGGACTGTCGCAGCACCCGGGAGGCGGTGGACACGTGTACGCCGGCACGCCGGGCGATCTCCTTCAGCGTGGGGGCGCGCTGACCACTGACCACGCTGATCCTCTCTCTTCCTGATTGACCCGATGGGCATCGAACACCTACCTTAGGCGATGCAAACGTTCGTGCAAACGTTCTCGTCGACGGCCCTCGGTCCGCGCGAGTCCCATTCTCGACGGAGGTCCGCCATGTCCCGCACCAGCACGTTGACCCAGCTCTTCGCCCTGGACTCGTTGCTCGACGCCGACGAGATCGCCATCCGTGACAGCGTGCGGGACTTCGCGGCGTCGAAGTTGCGTCCGCACATCGCCGACTGGTTCGAGGATGCCCGGCTTCCGGCCCGCGACATCGCCCGCGAGCTGGGCGGGCTCGGAGCGCTCGGCATGCACCTCGAGGGCTACGGCTGCCCCGGGATGAGCGCGATGTCCTACGGGTTGACGTGCCTGGAACTCGAGGCCGTCGACTCCGGCATCCGAAGTCTGGTCTCGGTGCAGGGCTCGCTGGCGATGTTCTCCATTCACCACTGGGGTTCGGAGGAGCAGAAGAACGAGTGGCTCCCGCGGATGGCGGCGGGCGAGGCGATCGGCTGTTTCGGCCTGACCGAGCCCGACTTCGGGTCCAA
Source organism: Gordonia sp. IITR100 (assembly GCF_002009645.1). Classification (NCBI taxonomy): domain Bacteria; kingdom Bacillati; phylum Actinomycetota; class Actinomycetes; order Mycobacteriales; family Gordoniaceae; genus Gordonia; species Gordonia sp. IITR100. The sequence goes on from NZ_MVKV01000018.1 coordinate 83,548, forward strand.
CCCGTCCGGTATGCGCACCCACGCCAAGCGGGACGGCGACGACTGGGTGCTCAACGGGACGAAGATGTGGATCACCAACGGTTCGATCGCCGACGTCGCGGTGGTGTGGGCGCAGACCGACCTCGCCGACAGTCCCGGCGGCATCCGCGGGTTCGTCGTCCCGACCGACACGCCGGGGTTCTCGGCGCCGGAGATCACCAAGAAGATGTCGCTGCGCGCCTCGGTCACCTCCGAGCTCGTGTTCGACGACGTGCGCCTTCCCGCCTCGGCGATGCTGCCGAAGGCGGAGGGGCTGCGCGGACCGCTGACCGCTCTCGGCGAGGCCCGCTTCGGGATCATCTTCGGGGCGATGGGTGCCGCCCGCGACTGCCTCGAGGCGGCCATCGAGTACGCGCAGTCCCGCCAGGTGTTCGACAAGCCGCTGGCCGGCTACCAGATCACCCAGACCAAGATCGCCGACATGGCGCTCGAGGTGGGCAAGGGTCACCTGCTGGCCTACCACCTCGGCCGTCTGAAGGACCGCGGCGAACTCACGCCCGAGCAGGTCAGCACCGGCAAGCTGAACAGCACCCGCGAGGCGATCGCGATCGCCCGCGAATGCCGAACCATCCTGGGCGCGAATGGCATCACTCTGGAGTATCCGGTGATCCGGCACGCCAACAACCTGGAGTCGGTGCTCACCTACGAGGGGACCTCGGAGGTCCACCAGCTCACGATCGGGCGCGCACTCACCGGGTCGGCGGCGTTTCGCTGAGGCAGTCAGGCGCCTGGCGGTAACCACCGGCGCCCACGGAACGTGGCGCAGTGGGTTACGTTGGACGAGCACGCCGAACAATGCGCGTCCGTGGTCGTTCGCTCACGTCGGGCGTCGAAAGGGGTTCGACCATGACCGATCCGGCTGACGATGACGTTCACCGCAAGATCGCGGATCTGGCGCGTGAATTACACGGCGACGACTCCGACGAGCAGGTTGCGAAGACGATCGTCGAGAACGCGCTGGTCGACATCCCCGGAGTCGCGTACGCCGGCCTCACCGTCGCAATCGACCGAAAATCGATCGCGTCGTTCGGGTCCACGCACGACGTTGCCGACGTACACGACCGTATTCAAGCGGAACTCGGTGAGGGACCGTGCATCTCGGCAGCGCTCGCCGATCGCATCGTCCGAGTCGACGACCTCGAGAACGAGCAGCGCTGGCCCGAATACCGCCGCCGCGCGCTCGTCGAGACGCCGATTCGTTCCGTCCTGTCGTTCCAGCTCTTCGCCGACACCACGTCGATCGGGGCGTTGAACCTCTACGCCGACGAGCCGTTCGCCTTCGACCTTCACGCCGAGGACATCGGGGTGGTCTTCGCGACGCATGCCGCCCTCGCGTGGAACAAGGTGAAGAAGGACAAGCAGTTCCACAGCGCCCTGGCCAACCGGGACGTCATCGGTCAGGCCAAGGGCATGCTGATGGAACGGTTCGACATCGACGCGGTGGCCGCCTTCGACCTGCTGAAGCGCCTGTCGCAGGACTCGAACACCAAGCTGGTCGACATCGCGCGTCAGATCACCGTCACACGGTGACCTGACGCGACCCTTCGAGGCTCGTCGCTTGCGCTCCTCGCACCTCAGGGGGCAGGAGACCCGCTCCCTGCATCTCACGGGGCAAGGTTGGTCACTCGGTGACGGTGAACTCCATCGTTCTGGGCCCGACCTGATCCTGGGTCAGAGCGCGTCCCGCGTCCTCGATGGACTCGAAAGTCTTGACATACGGCGCCATTCCGCAGAGTTCGAGGGGGCGGGTCACCGCGCGGCCACCCACGACCACCACTGGGACGAATCGGCGACCGGCGTCGTCGATGAACGAACGCAGGAGCACCAACCCGACGGTCCCGAAGAAGTTCAGGCCCGAGAAGTCGAGGACGATGCCGTCGACGGGGCCGCCGATCACGCGGTCGAGGGCGGCGGCGAAGTCGGCCGCCGAGTCGCGGTCCACGCTACCCGAGAATCCTTGCACGCAATACGATTTCGGAGAAATAAGCTGATGCGGATGAGGTGTCGGCGCGGACTCCGCGGTGGGATCGAACGCCGAACGGAAGGTGGTCGAAGAGGTGAGAGCCATGATGTTCTCAATTCAGTCGAGTGCGTCTGGCCACGACCGTCACTTCTGGATCGGAAGCCTTGGTGCTGCGCCGAATAGGCGCCAGTACCCCAAGTTCACGATCACCCGGTAAGGGGGATTGGACGTGATGGTGGAAAGCGAGAAGGCCCTGGGCGCCCAACGCTTAGAACGCAGCTTCTACCTGAACCGCATCTCTTACCCTACGTTGCCAAGGCATCACCTACAAGGTTGTACCCACTTCGGCAGTTTCTATGCGGTCTGTTCCTGCCACGCGACGCCCTGACCAGCCGAGGGCCGCCGTGGCTGGACGCCGCCGGGCGACCGTGGTTGGCTGGACTCGGATATGCGTCGAACCCGGTGCGCACATCAGTCCTGTTCTGGATGCGGCACGAGGTCTGCGCATCGATCTCGAGCTGTCTTCGAAGTCTGGTGGTGAGAATGGCGTCGGGTGACCGGGGCGATCACGACGATTACAGTGATGTCCTTCCGGCTCTTCGGACCATGCACGAGGAGAAGGACGACGATCGTCGTGCCCGGCTGCGGGAGGACGTCATCGCGAGGTGCCTGCCCCTGGCAGACCATGTCGCCAGGCGCTTCTCGGAGCGCGGTGAGCCCATCGACGACCTGCGTCAAGTGGCGCGGATCGGTCTCATGCATGCCGTAGACCGTTTCGACGTCGAACGAGGCAACAATTTCCTGGCCTTCGCGGTCCCGACCGTCATGGGCGAGGTCAAGCGCTACTTCCGGGACAGCACCTGGTCCATCCGCGTGCCACGCCGGGCCCAGGAGGCGTCGCTCAACATCGCCAAGGCCAGTGAGGAGTTGCTGCAGTCCCTCGGACGGTCGCCGCGCCCGAGTGAGATCGCCCAGCACCTCGGGCTGCCCGTCAGCGAGGTGATCGAGGGCATGGTCGCCCGGTCGGCCTACACGGCGAGCTCGATCGATGCCGAAGCCGGTTCGTCGACCGACGGCTGGACGCTGGCCGACACCCTCGGCGACGAGGACGCGCGACTAGAACTGGTCGAAGAATTCGTCACGTTGCAGCCGGCCCTCGAGCGGCTGACCGAACGTGAGCGCACCATCCTCACGTTGCGGTTCTTCAAGTCCATGTCGCAGAGCGAGATCGCGCGTCAGGTGGGGATCTCCCAGATGCATGTGTCGCGCTTGCTGACGCGGATTCTCGAAACCCTGCGGTCCGAGGTCGTGGTCGACGAGGACGACACCGGGAACGAGAACGGCGGCGGTGGATCGCAGGCCGACAGCGAGCGTGCCGCGACGAAGGGCCGCGGCACGCCACGCGGGTTCACGGCTTGAGGATCACCTTGACCATTCCGTCGTCCTTCTTCTGGAAGGTCTCGTAGGCCTGCGGGGCCTCGCTGAGCGGTAGTTCGTGGGTGGCGAAGGTGTCGACGCCCAACGGGTCGTCGTCGGTCAGCAGCGGCATGATGTCGTCGACCCAGCGCTTCACGTTCGCCTGACCCATGTGCAGCCGGATCTGCTTGTCGAACATGGTCAGCATCGGCAGCGGGTCGGCCGCGCCGCCGTACACCCCGGAGAGCGAGATCGTGCCGCCGCGCTTGACGATGTCGATCGCTGAGTAGAGCGCACCCAGCCGATCGGTACCCACCTCCGACATCGCCTTGCGGGCGACGGCGTCCGGCAGCAGGCCGACGACGCTCTGCAGCGCCTTGTTGACCGGCGACCCGTGGGCCTCCATCCCGACAGCGTCGATGACCGAATCGGTACCCAGTCCCCCGGTCAGGTCGCGGATGGCGTCGCCGACGTCGTCGACCGCGTCGAAGTTCACGGTCTCGATGCCGCGGGCCTCCGCCCGGGCGAGTCGCTCGGGCACGCGGTCGACACCGATGACCCGCGCTCCCTGGTGCGCGGCGATGCGGGCAGCCATGTCGCCGATGGGGCCGAGGCCCAGCACCGTGACGGTTCCGCCCTGGGGGATCTCGGCGTAGGCGACGGCCTGCCAGGCCGTCGGCAACACGTCCGAGAGATAGACGAACCGCGAGTCGGGCTTCTCCAGCGGCACCTTGATGTGGGTGAACTGGGCCTGCGGCACCCGGAGGTACTCGGCCTGCCCACCGGGCACGGAGCCGTAGAGCTGGGAATAGCCGAACAGCGCGGCGCCCATCCCTTGCTCGGTGACGCGGGTCGTCTCACACTGCGTCATGAGGCCCTCGTTGCAGAAAAGGCAAGAGCCGCAGGAGATCTGGAAGGGGATGACCACACGGTCGCCGACCCGCAGGTCGCCGGTGTCGCTGCCCACCTCCTCGACAATCCCCATCGGCTCGTGCCCGAGGATGTCGCCCGCCTGCATGAACGGACCGAGAACCTCGTAGAGGTGGAGGTCCGACCCGCAGATGTTGGTCGAGGTGACCTTGATGATGGCGTCGGTCGGTTCGATGATCTTCGGGTCGGGCACCGTCTCGACCGAGACGTTTCGCTTGCCCTGCCAGGTCACTGCACGCATTCTCTAGGCCTTTCCGTTGTCGGCTCGACGCTCTTCGCGAATCTCCTCGAGGCGGTCGTCTCGTCCTCGTTCACTCTTTCCGGCGTGTTCCACCGGGAAGTCGTGGAACCGCTCCTCATAGCGTTCGGCTTCCTCGGCGGTGGTCTCGGGCTGGATCGGGTCCTGATGGGCCCGATCGCCGTCCCGGGCTGCGCGACGTCGCAGCAGGACGCGGCTGCCGATCAGCAGTCCGATCGCGAGCAGACCCATGACGACGGCGCCGACCGCCAGCCACACCGTCGCATCGCGGTCGCTCGCACCGGCGGCGATGGCGATGCCGGCGAGCACCAGCATCAGTCCGAGGCAGACGAAGCCGAGTAGGCCGACGGCCTTCAGTCCTCGCGACTTTCGTGCCGGGCGCCGCGCGATGGCCTCACGCGACGCGACTTCTCGTTCAGGTGTCAGATCTGGCATGGTGCACTCCCTGCGCTGTCTGGTCGGGCTCGGTGGCCGGCGTGCTCGACACCGGCCTCGGTGCGGAGGGTTTACCGCGAGCGGCCGGCGATGAAACGTCGCCCCACCGCGCCCGCGTCGGTCATGGGACGGATGGAGACGTGAATCTCATCGAGTCATGATCTGGGTAAACGCTCTGCTAACGTGTCGACACGTGCTCGGGGGGTACGTTCAGCGCGGCAAGGTCCTCCGGCCGCGGTTTGGAACACGGAATCACGGGGCACTCATGACCAGACCAGCCGAGATCGGCACCACCAATCAACGGGCGAAGAAACTCATTTGATGACCGATTCCGACGCGACGTCCCAGCTATCGATCGACGGCGGTACGCCGACGGTCCTGCGGGTTCCGGCCGCCACCGATCGTCTCGCGCTGGTGCGCGCTCTGGTCGAGACCGCGCTGTACATCGACGACTGGGCGCTCGACGACGTCATCGACGCCAAGGTCGCCGTGGACGAGATCTGCTCGCAGATCATCTCCGCCGCCGCGGACGACTCGTCGATCGAACTCACCCTGCACATGTCGTCGCAGGGCGTGATCGGCGAGATCCGGGGCGAACTCGTACCGGACGTGACCCTGAAGCAGTCGACCTTTGGATGGCGAATCGTGCAGACCGTCACCGACACCCACACGATCTCCTACGACGAACCGCGCCCGGGTGCCGCCTCCCGCGGCGTCGTCATCGGGTTCTCGAAGTTCCGTCGCTGACCCGGAGCCACTCGTCGCCTGCGGTGTCGTAGGCGACCAGGCCGCGGTCGGCGAACGCGCGCAGCCACCCCTCCATGGGCCAGGTGCCCCATCGCCGGTGGAACACTCGTGCGTTGCGGAGGATGTCCGCGAGGTGTTCGACCGGCGGGTTCGAGACCGGATGGTGCTGGTGGTAGGCGTGCGCGCCGCCGACCCAGGCGATGCGAAACCCGTTGTCGCGCGCGGACATCGCGAAGTCCGTGTCCTCGCCGCCGTAACCGCGGTAGCCGGGGTGGAAGCCGCCGAGGGCGAGCCAGTCGGTGGCCCGGACGGCGAACGACAGCGACCAGAAGAGCATCAGCGCCGATGAGAGTTGTGTCTGCCCGGTTCCCGGTGACGGACGCGCAGGGTGTGGATCGGTGAACCGGGCGAGCTCGCGCGCATCGAAGGTCGGCTGGCCGCAGGGGAGGTAGGTGACCGGGCCGCAGTAGAGGACTTTGAGGTCCGGTGTGGCCGTGCAGGAGCGGAGGTAGCGCTCGAGCATGTCCGGGCCGGGGATGCAGTCGACGTCGAGGAACACCAAGAGCGAGGCCCCCGCGGTCATGGCGGCCGTGGCGCCGGCGTTCCGGGCATCGGCGAGTTGCAGCGTGTCCGGGTCGTCGTTGGCGAACCGGATGACCTCCACCGGGTGACCGTCGGTGACGGATGTGATGTCGGGGTCGTCCATGGCCACCACGAAATGCAGGTCGGGCCGCCGGGTTGAATGGGCGAACGCCTCGAGTTGTCGTCGAAGGTGGCGGTGCCGCCCCGACACGATCGTGATGACGGCGACCACCTCGGGGACGCCGGTCATCGGTGCGCGACCGCCTCGATCGCCCGCGCCGCACGTTCGGCGGCGCCGGCGGTGTGCCACCGCGACCACTCCGGCGACGAACTCCCGGCGGTGTCGAGGATCGAGCGCCAGCGTTCGGTGGACGGCCATGACGACGTGACGAGAGCGAGTTCGGAGCGTGCGAGGGTGTTGCCGGTTGCCCGTTGTTCGGCGAAGGGTCGGTCCTCGGGGATGACCACCGCCGGGCGCCCGGCCGCGGCGGCGTCGGCCACGCTTCCCTGACCCGCGCCGATGACGGTCACCCGCGCGCTGCACAGGAAGGGCCACGGGTCGTCGACCCACGTTCCGAAGGCGGGTCCGAGCCCGACGACGGTGTGCTCCGGGAACTCCTCGCCGAGTGTGGTCGCCGGATGCGGGGCACCCGGTACCCCGCCCGCGCCGGTGACGACGAGGATGTCGGCGGCGAAGGTGGGGTGGGACACGGGGAGTCGTCCGTCGAACCGCGAGATACCGCCGGTGAAGACCGTTTTCGGCAGATGCTCCCGGAGCCAGTCCGGTTGATACAGCTCGGCGGGCCAGGGCGCGATGATCGCATCGGCCGCCCGGTAGGCGAGCTGATGCGGCAGATCGTCGCGAACGCCGGGCTGCGCCGTCACGATCACCGGCACGCCCATCAGCCGGAGGAAGAGGGTGACCTCCACCGATACGTCGACGACGACGGCGGCCGGTCGGCGCGTCTCGACGAACTCGGCCAGCTGCGCCATGCGTGTGCGTAGTCCGCCATCGTGCCGTGGGGCCCAGTGCAGCAGGCCGCCGGCGTCGATGTCCCGCGGCTGCGGGTCGGAGTCGTCGCGCTCGAGCGTGATCACCTCGCTGAACACCGGGGCGGTCAGCGACGCGCTGGTCAGCGCGACGACGTCGGTGCCGAGGTGGCCGGCGACGGCGGTGGCCCGGGAACAGTGTCCGCGGCCCTGATGGTGGACGTAGTAACCGATCACACCCCGACCTCCCGGGGGAGCGAGGAGTCGGCCAACGGCCGCCCGGCGACCAGATCGGCGTAGATGTCGAGGTACCGATCGATCATCGCGATGTCCGAGCAGTGGTCCTCCGCGCGCCGACGCACGAGGCCCCGGTCGAGGGTGAGCGCATCGTCCACCGCGAGGGCCAGCGCGTCGATGTCGCCCGGCGGCACGAGGACGCCGGCGTACTCGCCGACGATCTCGGGGATACCGCCACGGGCGAAACACGCCACCGGGGTGCCGCAGGCGAGGGATTCGGCCACCACGAGGCCGTAGGGCTCGTCCCACACCGGGGTCACCAGGGTCGCGCCGCAGGAGCCGACCAATCGCGCCAGGTCGTGCTGGTGGAGGTGTCCCTCGTAGTGGACGAGGCCGCCCAGCGACGGGGCGATCTGCTGCTCGAAATACCTTGTGTCGCTGATGGGTCCGGCCAACCGGAGTCGACGGCCCGCGCGCTGGGCGGCCTCGATCGCGAGGTGGGCGCCCTTCTCCGGTACGAACCGGCCGAACCACACCAGGTCGTCCCCGCCGGGGCCGGCGGGCCAGCGGTCCAACTGAACCCCGTTGTGCACCACCGGGACCTCGCCGAGCGCATGCGACCAGGACTGTGCCGTGTGCCGACTGACGGCGACACAACGCGTACCGGGCGCAAGGGTCAGGGCCGACTCGAGCCACGGCGTCGGCGGGGTGTGCAGCGTGGTGACCATCGGGGTCTCGACGGCCGGACCCATGGCGACCGGGAGGTAGTGCAGGCTGTGGTTGTGGATCACGTCGTAGTCGCCGGGGTTGTTCGTGAACGACAGCATGAGCGACAGGTACGCGTGATGATCCTGCAGTGCTTCGAGTTGGGGCATCGACACATCCGAGCGTGCGGCCGCGGAGGGCTCGAACAATTCGCCGCGCAGGCGATCCGAGTCGACCGGTAGATCGCTGCCCGCGCCCGCGAACAGCGTGACCTCGTGACCGGCGAGGGTGAGGGCGCGAGTGAGATGCCAGACGTGGGCCTCGAGTCCGCCCGCGAACGGCTGGGCGATCGGGTAGCGGCTCGACGCGACGATGGCGATCCGCAACGTGTCAGGCATCCAGAGCCCTGGTGTAGAGGGCGGCGTGCTGGTCTGCGAGGGACTCGCGTTGCGCGCGCCGGTCGGGCCATGAGGCCGCCGCGGGACGAGCCGAATAGGCCTGTGCCAGGGCAGAAACGAGTGAGTCCGGATCGAAGGTGTCCTCGGTGAACCCGAAGGACAGGCAGTCCTGCTGCTCGCGGTAGAAGCCGCAGCTCGGCGCGATCACGGTGGTGCCGAGATCGTGGCAGGCCTCGAGCCAGCCGGAATGGGTGCCGAATCGGTACGGCAGTACCGACACGGACACGCTCCGCAGGTAGTCCCACAACTGATCATCGGTGAAGTACTCATGCACGAGCACGCGGGCATAGGGGTGCCGGGAGAGTGCCAGCGCAGTGGTGCCGAAGTCCGGGTTGTACGCGTGCTTCCCGGGGACGAACACCTCGTCGTGGAGGTTGATCTGGACCGTCATGTCCGGGTAGTCCGCGGCCGCCTCGAGCAGGGTCATGATCACCGGCAGCGGATCCATGTTGGCGCGAATGCTCTTGGCGTGCACCCCCACCACGAAGTCGTCGGCGTGCGGCGTGCGCGGACCGAATCGGCCGGGCGGCACGACATGCGGGTGAGGCAGCACGGTCGCCTCGCGCTGCCAGCGACGCGCGATCTCCCGGGAGACGCCGGGGGTCAGGGTGATGACCTCATCCGCCGCCGGTACGAGGATGTCCAGGACCTCCTCGTGGCGTCCCGGTTCGGGGTGATGCGGATTGCGCAGATCATGCAGCGTGTACACGAGTGGTTTGCCGTGGGTGCGCAGCTCGTCGATCACCTTCGACATCTCGGCCGGCTCGACGGCGTCGAACCCGAAGTGGAGGTGGAAGACGTCGAACTCGTTGTGGTTGCGGGCGATCCACGCGGGGTCGAGCATCAGCGGGGGCCACCAGCCGCCCGGCACCTTGGCGCCGTCGGCCGGAACCGGGTCGGGCAGGCGGACGACCGAGACCGGGCCGGAGTCGAGCCCGCTGACCGTCCCGTTCAGCGGCGACAGGTGGCGGACGTACACATGGGAGTGCGGCACCGACGCGACGCGCACGCGGGTCGCACCGCCCCTCCGCGAACCGAGGCCCGCCGACATCGTCGACAGACCTCGTGTCGTGTTCGACCCCGTTGTCTCGAGGGTTGCTGTTCCGCCTGGCTGCGCACTGCTCACTGCCACATCCGTTCACTAGGGTCGCAACGGCTGTGTTCTCAACCGGGCCTGCACGATCGCGGCCTCGGCGAGCCGCAGATGACTGCCGGTTTCCGGCACCTGTCTCGTGCCGGTCCGGATACCCCGGAATGTCGGCGGTGAAACCGCCCGTCGACGCGATGAACGGTGGTGCGTCGGTGCTACTTCGAGGACGAGGCGTTCTCGTCGTCGAAGCGGTGTGCGTTGAGCAGCAGATGGTCGAACGACTGCCGGACCGGGTCCGGTAGCACCACGTATCGGTGGACGCCGGTGACGATCGACCGCGCGAGCTCGTTCACCTTGACGTTGGCCGTCTGCGAACGCCAGCGCATGACCTCGAACGCGCGATCGGCGCTCACGCCGTAGGCCAGCGAGATCATGCCCTTGGCCTGCTCGATGACGCCCTGGTGCTCGCGGAATCGCGCGACGTGCTCGTCGACGCGGTCCTTGACGGCCTTCTCCTCGATTGCCGTCAGATCGAGATAGAACCCCTCGGCGCCGATCACGGCGCCGGATTCGTCGGTGAGTTGCTGCGACACCACCGCGACGTGGCGGACCTCACCTTTGGTGTCGACGATGCGATGACGGCTCGAGAACGGGATCCGGCGGTCGAGCATCGTCGCGAGCAGCTCTTCGAACGACTGCCGGTCGTCCGGGTGCTTGTGCCCCGCGATCAGCTCGGTCGTCGGAGTGACCTCACCGGGCCGATAACCATGCATCTCGGCGACCTCGTCGGACCACTCCCATTCCTGGGTGTCGAACAAGAACCGGAAGCTGCCGACGTGACTGATACGGGACTCGCCGGCGGTGTGATCGTTGGCGTCTGTCACCCTCACCCCTACAAACCACAAATCAACAGGAATGCCAGCGGTCTCGGGCGAAAGATGAGCTTACCTGGCTGACGCATTTGGCGGGAATCGACCCGGTGCGTGTCCCGGGGCAGGACTCGCGGAGATCGTTTCGGTGCCGTGTCTCGCGGGTATCCGCCGTACTCGCAGGGCCGACGGCGAGACCCGGCCCGACCGACACCGATCTCGGCTACGGCCAGGAGGACGAGAATGAGTACCGACAACGTGGGCGACAGTGCGACAGCGGCATCCGAGGGCATCAACCCCGATCTGACGTCGACAGCCGATTTCGAGGATCTCGACGAGGACCGGCTCGGTCAGGACCCGCTCGAGGAGGGGATGGACCCGCCCGAGGACTGGTCGGCCAGTGATCGGACCGGCACGACCGCCCGGGAACAGCGGGAAGGCGAGTCCCTCGACGAGAAACTCGACCAGGAGATCCCCGACCCGAACCCCTGACGACGTCCGCTCCTCAGTCTGCGCCGATGTTTCCGCACGCTTCTCAGCGGGCACCATCTCGATCATGAGCGACCAGAACCCCGAGCACGAACCGAAGACGATCTCCTACCCCGGTGAGACCGACGAGATGGGCGAACGCCCCCGGGACGAGATGCGCGACTATCGCGGCCGCGATCTGCTGGTCGGCAAGACCGCCCTCATCACGGGCGGCGACTCGGGTATCGGTCGCGCGGTCGCGGTCGCCTTCGCCAAGGAGGGCGCCGATGTCGCCATCGCCTACCTGGAGGAGGACAATGACGCCCGCCACACGGTCGAGCTCATCGAGGCCGAAGGACGGCAGGCCCGCGCGTACCGCGGCGACCTCGCCGACCCGGCGCACTGCGCCGACATCGTGAAGCGGACCGTCGACGAGCTCGGCGCATTGGACATCCTGGTGAACAACGTCGCCTATCAGGAGATCGTGGACGACTTCCTGGAGCTGACGCCGGAGCAGTGGCGACGCACCTTCGACGTCAACATCGACAGCTTCTTCCACACCACGCGAGCGGCGGTGCCGCATCTGACCGGCGGCGGCGCCATCGTCAACACGTCGTCGATCAACGGTCTGCGTGGCAACGACAGCCTCATCGACTATTCGGCGACCAAGGGCGCGGTGCTGGCCCTGACCTACTCGCTGGCGCAGGCGCTGATGGAACGGAAGATCCGCGTGAACTGCGTCGCGCCGGGCCCGGTCTGGACGCCGCTGATCCCGGCGACGATGCCGGCCGAGGCGGTCAAGGACTTCGGCACCCAGGCGCCGATGGGACGGGCGGCCCAGCCCGACGAGATCGCACCGTCGTACGTGTTCTTCGCGGCCGAGCAGCTCTCGTCGTACTACACCGGCGAGGTGCTGGCCCCGATCGGCGGCGAGACGCTGCCGGGGTAGGCCGCCGGGTCAGGGCACCGGCAGCGGCGCCAGGCTGTTCCCGTGCGGCAGCGAGCCGCAGTTGCTCTGTGTCGGGGCACCCGCGAACCGCTCGGTGAGGTACTGCAGTGCCAGCGGTTCGAACGGGAGGAACGCCTCCTGATGGGTCAGGCCGTTGAGTTGCCGGTAGGTGATGTCCACGCCGCGTGAGCAGTACTCGTTCGCGAGGCCGATCACGTCACCGGTGATCATCAGGGTGTCCCCGATCGCGTTGTAGTGGCCCACCGCGAGAAGCATCTTCGTCGACGGGGTGCCCGACCGTCCCATGATGTTGTCGTTGATCGCCCGCACCACCTGCGGGACGTCGAGCAGGCCGGTGTACGGCGGCCTGACCATGTCCGCGCTGGTGAGTCCCGGATACTTCGACGCGAACTCCGAGATGCACTCGTCGCTGACGTCCTGGGCGACCTGTCGGCCGCGGGTCGAGAGGAACGTCGAGGTGTCGAGCCGGTAGGTCCGCTGGTAGGCGACCACGAGCGCCGGGATGACACCCGCCCACTTCGCACTGCCGTTGATATAGGGCAGGTTGTGCGCGAGGTCCACCGGCAATCCGCCCGCGGCGGCGCCGACGATGTTCAGTTCGGGCGCGTAGCGCGGCGCGACCTCGGCGCCGAACTGCGTGGGGATGGACCCGCCGGAATATCCGACGAGGCCGACCGGGGTCGACCGCGGCAGCCGCAGGAACGACTGTGCGGCGCGGACGCCGTCGAGTGCGGCATAGCCCGACTGCCGGCCGATGGTCCACTGCAGCTTCTCGCCCTCGTAGTCGGGGACCACGACGGTGTACCCGGCGGCGAGATAGCCTGCGATGACGCCTTGTTCGGCGGTCGCGGTGCCGTTGGTGTAACCCCCGCTGAGCGTGTACGACGGATCGCACTGAGACCCGAGCGCGTCGTAGGCCATGTGGTACGAGACCAGGCGCGTCGGGCCCGGGATCAGCGGTCGCAGCACGGTCGCGACCGTCACCACGCTCTCGCCGAACTGGTCGGTGGTGCGATAGAGCACCTGGGAGCCGGTGATCGGGGTGGACATCGTGGGCGTCTGGAACCGCATGGGGCGGCTGCGGAGCACCGCTCCGGGTGCCACGCCCGACAGCGAAGCGTCGAAACGGTAGAACGGGTCGGCCGACGGCAGTGGCGAGCCCGGCCCGGGGTCGGCCTGGGCGGGGGGCGTGCCCGCGAACACGCCGAGCAGCACGCCGACGACCACACCGATGACACCCACGCGCAGCCAACTCGTGCGCACCCCGAACGACATGGCTCATCTAAGCACCGAATGGGTGTCTGCGTCAGCGATCGAGCAGGCGGATGTCCGTTTTCGGCTCTGTCACCCCTACGGTGTACGGGTGGGCAGGGCAGGAGTGAGCAGACCGACCAAGATCGCATGGACGGCCCTCGCGGCCGTCGTCGTCGTCCTCGGTGTCGCGGTACTCATCGACCGCGAACCCGCGCCTGCCCCGGCGGGCACCGCCGTCGCGGCCGATCTCGTGGTGCGCCCGGACAGCCACCGCCTGACGTCGCCGGAACGTGAGCGGGCGCGTTTTGTCGAGTTCCTCGACTTCGAGTGTGAGGCCTGTGGCGCGGTCTACCCGATCATCGAAGATCTCCGGCGCACCTACGGCGACCGGATCACCTTCGTGGTCCGCTACTTCCCGATGCCCGGGCATCTCAACGCCGAGCGCGCGGCCCGCGCCGTCGAAGCGGCTGCACAGCAGGGCCGATTCGAGCAGATGTACCAGCGCATGTTCACCACCCAGGCCCGATGGGGGGAGCAGCGGGTTCCCGCCGACGACGTGTTCCGTGGTTTCGCGATCGATCTCGGGCTGGACATGACGGCCTTCGACGCCGCGTACGACAGTCCCGCCACGCTGGAGCGGATTCGTGCCGATGTCGCCGATGGGTTGGCCCTGGGCGTACAGGGCACCCCTACGTTCTTTCTCGACGACCAGCGCTTGGTGCCGACCACCGTCAACGACCTGACCGGAGCGCTGGAACGGGCGGCCACCGGCTGAGGCTACGGGCGGGGGAGACCGTGCGGCACCGACCGGGACTGAAACATGGGATGTTAGGTTGTTTGCGTGTCCGGACAGATCACCCCACCTCGCCGGACGAGCGAGCTCGTCGTGCAGCGCATGCAGGAGTTGATCGCGGACGGCACCTGGCCCCTGGGCGAACGGATCCCCGCCGAGCCCGAGCTCGTGGCGCAGTTCGGCGTCGGCCGCAACACGATCCGGGAGGCCGCCCGGGCCCTGGAACACGCCGGCATGCTCGAGCCCCGGCGGGGCGACGGCACGTATGTGCGCGGCCGGAGCCCACTCGCCGGTGCGATCGCGCGGACCTCCGCGCCGTCGGAGCTCCGGGATCTGCTCGAAGTGCGACGTGCACTCGAGAGCGAGGCCTCGGCCGGTGCGGCCGCCCGGGGCGACGCCGCCGACGTCGAACGCCTCCGGCTGTTGCTGGCGCGCACCGAGGACGCGATGGCCGACGGTGACCTGGATCGATACACCGAGGCGGACATCGCATTCCACGCCGAGCTCGTCGTTGCGTCCCGCAACGCGCTGCTCATCGCGATGTACGACGGAATCGCCGAGGCGATCGCCCGTACTCATCCGTCGGTCTTGCGACGTCCGCTGGCCGAGCAGTCGCACCCGCGCGGTCATCGAGATGTCGTCGACGCGATCGAGCGCGGCGACGCCGACGCAGCGCGCGCGGCGGTGTACGCCTACGTCGACTCCACCGAGGTGTGGGGATGAGTGCGCAGGCTCTGTCCACGCGCGAGAAGTCCGCCGTCGGGGTCATCGTCACCGCGGTCGGAGTGATGTTGGTCGCCGCGAACCTGCGACCGGCCGTGGTGGCCGTCGGACCGCTCATCGGCGTGATCTCCGACGACGCCGGCTTCAGCAGCGCCGTCGCCGGTCTGCTGACCGCGCTGCCGGTGCTGTTCTTCGGGATCTCGGCGCCGGTGGCTCCCCGTCTGGCCAACCGGTTCGGCATCGAACGGGTCATCTTCGGGGCCCTGCTCGTCTTGATCGTCGGCATCCTCGTCCGGCTCATCCCGTCGCCGGCCGCCCTGTTCGGGGGTTCGGCGGTCATCGGCGCCGCCATCGGCACCTGCAACGTCGTGCTCCCGGCGCTGATCAAACGCGACTTCGCGCACCGCTCCGGGCTGATGACCGGCCTCTATTCGATGACTCTCTCCGGCGGGGCGGCGGTCGCGTCCGGGGTGAGCGTGCCGATCAACGACGCACTCGGCGGGGACTGGCGGCTGGCGCTGGCCGCGTGGTCGCTGCTCGCGGTGGTCGCCGTGGTCGTCTGGATTCCGCAGCTGCCCCTGGTTCACCGGGTGACCTCGGCGGCGCCGACATCGTCGTTGCTGACGAACCCGATCGCCTGGGCGATCACGGTCTTCATGGGAACGCAGTCGCTGATCTTCTACACGTTCGTGGCCTGGCTGCCGCAGTACCTCGTCGACGACGGCATGTCGCCGCTGCGGGCGGGTGCGGTCCTGGCGTCGGCGCAGGTGGTCGCCTTGATCATGTCGCTGGTCGCGCCGATCGTCGCCGGCCGCTTCGCCGGTCAGCGGGTGGTGACCCTGTCGGTGATCGCGGTCTGCGCCGTCGGCTTCGTGGGTCTGCTGAGCACTGATGTCTGGCCGGGGCTCTGGGCGGCCTGTGCGATGGTCGGGCCCGGTTCGTCGATCAGTCTGGCCCTTCTCTTCATGGTGCTGCGCAGCTCGGGATCCGAACAGACGGGCCAGGTGTCCGGGATGGCGCAGTGCGTTGGCTACCTGGCGGCGGCGGCCGGCCCGATCATCATCGGCGCCATCCATGACGTCACCGGCTCGTGGACCCTGGCCATGGCGGTGCTCGGTCTCGTGCTGGTGCCCCAGGCGCTCTCCGTCCTCGGCGCCGCCAAGGACGTCAAGATGACCGGTTGACGAGGTCTGCGCCGGGACCCGGACAATTCGTCGCACAGTCGGTATCGGTCAGCCCTGACCGCTAATCTGTCGCCATGCATTGTGTGGTCGTGGGTGGGGGACTGGCCGGACTGGCGTCGGCGGTCTGGCTGTCGGAGGCGGGGCAACGCGTCACCCTGCTCGAACGTCGAGGTTCACTCGGCGGACGCACCATCTCGATGCCGCTGCACGCCGTCGACGACGTGCCCGACAACGGGCAGCACGTCTTCGCCAGCGGGTACGAGCACCTCATGCGCTATCTGGACAGCGTCGGTACGCGGGAGCACGTGGCCTTCCCGGGTCACATGACGGTCCGGATGCCCGGTGGGTCGACGCGCCGATCGGCGTTCACCGGCCTGCCCGGACTGCGGGCCGCACTCGGCGACCTGCCCGGGGTGACCGGCCTCGACCGGTTGCGCACGGCGCGTGCGCAGATCAGGTTGATACGGCAGGCATTTCGGCAACCCGACTGGCTCGACGAGGTCACCGCCGACGAGTGGTTCCGTCGCATCGGACTGCCGCAGTCGGCCCGGGATGCGTTGTGGGACGGCATCGTCATCGGTCTCACCGGCGACAAGCCCGACATCTCCTCGGCCAAGGTCCCGGCCGATCTGCTCGTCACGGGAGCCCGCCGGGCGCGGGAGACGCGTACGCCGATCTCGATCGGGTATCCCACCGTCGATCTCGACACGTTGTTCATCGACGGCGCCGAGAAGCGCTTCGCCGACGCCGGTGTGGAGGTCCGACACCGGGCGGTGGTCTCGTCGATCGACGTCACCGACGGGACGGTGAGCGGGGTGACGCTGGCCGACGGCGAGAAGATCGCAGCCGATGCCGTCATCTGCGCGGTACCGGTGTGGAGCGTGAAGGGTCTGCTCGACCAGGTGCCCGGGCACGAGCGGATCTATCGCGCCGTCGAGAACCTGACCCCGGTGCCCATCGTCAGTGTGAACCTCTATCTCGACCGCTCGATCGGGATGACCGACTGGGGCGAGATCCTCTACGGCGGTGAGGGAGTGCTCGAACAGGTCTGGGACCGCCAGCGCATGCACGGGCGCGAACCACGCGACAACTACTTCTACTCGACGACGGTGTCGGCGTCCTACAATCTGATCTCGAAGACGAACGCCGAGATCACCGAGATCCAGATGGACATGCTGCGCCGCTACTTCCCGCAGGCGGCGAACGCGCAGGTGGTCCACAGCCACGTGGTCCGGATGCCGAAATCGACCTTCGCGCAACGACCCGGGACCGCCGGCCTCCGCCCAGACCAGCGCACCGAGGTCGACGGCCTCGCCCTCGCCGGTGACTGGACCCGCACCGACTGGACCACGACGATGGAGGGCGCGTGTCAGAGCGCGGCGCGGGCCGTCGACATCATCCTGGAGTTCGCCCGGCTCGGTTGAGTCGAGGACTTTCTCCGCGGCGCATACCAGCATGGTTGCGGGGGTTTGTCGTCCCTGGCAGGGTGCACATATACGGCCGTTTCCCGAAGGGCGTGCAGAACTCCGCGCCGCGGACGCCGTACCTCGCGACGCGTCGTCGTGCGACGGTCGCGCACAACACAATCACCTTGCCTGCCGCCGGGGCAGAACTGCTCCGCGAGCGGCCCGCCGGATGAAGGAAAGGATCGTTGCGATCGTGGTAACTCACACAGCAGCCAGAACTCCAGAAGCCGCCGATGTCTCGCCCGGCGCGCAGTCGACGAGCACACCCGTCGACGTCTACCGCACCCGGCTCGCGCAGCGCAGCCAGATCGAACCGCGCCCACACAACACCGTGTGGGGGAGCATGGGAAACCCGGGCCCGCTGTCCGCGCCCGAACTCCGGCACTATGCCGATCGCGGATACCACACGGAGACAAACATTCTCTCGGACGCCGACATCGCCGACTGCCTACGCGAGGTGGAGTCCATCACCGAGCGGCTCGGCGACGACGATCGGGTGATCCGCGAATCATCGAGCGGGCAGGTGCGATCGCTGTTCGCGGTGCATCAGCTCAGTGACGTCATCGCCGAGATATGTTCGCGTGAAACGATTGCCGGGGTGGCCCGGCAGATCCTCGACGACGACGTCACGATCCACCAGAGCCGCATCAACCTGAAACCCGGGTTCGCGGGCGGTCCGTTCTACTGGCACTCGGACTTCGAGACGTGGCACGCCGAGGACGGCATGCCCGCCCCACGTGCGCTGAGCGTCTCGCTGGCCTTGACGCCGAACCACACCACCAACGGTCCGCTGATGATCATCCCGGGATCACACCGCCGGTTCGTCAGCTGCGTGGGCGAGACACCTGATGACTACCACCGGGAATCGCTGACGTCGTATCGGCCGCCATTCGGGACACCGGAGGAGGAGGATGTCGCGAGCCTCGCCGACGAACTGGGCATCGACACGATCACCGGCCCCGCCGGGTCCGCACTGTATTTCGACTCGAACTGCATGCACGCGTCCGGCGGGAACATCACGCCCTTCCCGCGCAGCAATCTGTTCGTCGTCTTCAACGCGAAATCGAACGCCCTCCAGGCGCCGTTCGGCGGGACCGAGCCACGCCCGGATCATCTGGCGCACAGGTGAGTTCGTCGTCCCCTGCTCCCTGAGGTGTGAGCGACGGTCACCCCCGCTCCCTCTAATCCGGAAGAACGCCCTGCCCCCTGCTCCCTGAGGAGCGCCCGGAGCTTGCGGAGGGCGCGTCACGAAGGGTCTTCGCAACCCGACTCACCAGGACCCTTCGTGACGGCCTCCGCAAGCTCCGGCCTCCTCAGGGAGCGGGGGTGGCCGCGCCCTCCGCAAGCTCCGGCCTCCTCAGGGAGCGGGGGTGGCCGCGCCCTCCGCAAGCTCCGGCCTCCTCAGCCTGAATCTTTCACGGGTGGGTAGGGTTTCGCCGATCGGTTGTCGGTGTCGCCTTTTGATGGTTGGTGCTGGTGT
>NZ_MVKV01000019.1:0-98689 GCF_002009645.1 Gordonia sp. IITR100
ACACCAGCACCAACCATCAAAAGGCGACACCGACAACCGATCGGCGAAACCCTACCCACCCGTGAAAGATTCAGGCTCAGGGAGCGGTGGGGTGGACGCGCCCTCCGCAAGCTCCGGGCGCTCCTCAGGGAGCGGGGGGCTGGACGCGCACTCCGCAAGCTTCCGAGCGCTCCTCAGGAAGCCGGGGTTATGCGCTTCTTTCGCATCAGGGAGCGGGGGCTGCGCGGTTCTGACGGCTCAGGGAGCAGAGGTCGCACGGTAGACGTGCTCGGACAGCGGGTGTGCGGCGTCGAGATCGGTGAGGAGTCGGACGCCGTCGAAGGGCGGGCCGTGCGGCGGTTCCACGGACGCCTCGGGGGCTCGGCGAGAGACGTTGTCGACGAACCGGTTTCGGAGTCGATCACTGGCCGACATCACACCGCCGACCCAGCTCACGCGTGCTGGCTCGCCGGCCTCGCGGCCGCTGCGTCCGAGCGCGGTCATCGCCGACGTCGCCAGTTCGTCGGCGGCGTCGTCGATGACCTGTTGGGCCACCGCATCGCCGGCCTCCGACGCGGCGTCGACCACCCGGGCGAACGCGGCGATGCGTGCGACGCGGTCGGGGTCGGCCTGAACCGACATGTACAACTCGGCCAGCGGACCGAATTCCTCCTCGGTCGCCACGCGGAGTGCCGTCTCGGGCCCCCGGCCGTCGAAGGCGCGCAGTGCCGCGGTGATGCCCGACCGCCCGATCCAGTAGGCACTGCCGGCGTCGCCGAAGAGGTATCCCCAGCCGTCCACCCGGCAGACACCGCCCCGGCCGACCCCGAGGGTGACCACGCCTGTCCCGACCGCGGTGACCGCGCCGAACTCGTGACGATTCGCGGCCAAATACGCGGTCACCGAATCATGGGCGAGGGCAACGGAGTCGACGCCTGCGTCGCCGAGCGCGGCGAGGAGATCGATTGGGCGGGAGGCGCCGGGGGTCAGTCCGGACACGCCGGCCGCGACCACCGCCGGGCCGGGCGACCCGTCGGGACCCGACCTCACCTCCGCCATTCGTAGGATGTCCCGCACAGTTGCGGCGATCTGCTCCACGACCGGTCGGTCGGTCCGGATCGGGGGCGCGTCGTGGTCAGAACCACCGTCGGGCGTCTCGATCCGCACGCGGGTGCCGGTCTGGCCGCCGTCGATCAAGATGCGCGTCACGCTGTCACCGGTCGTCACGGACCGCAACGCTACCTCGGTGCCCATCCGCCCGGAGGGCATCGAACCGTCACGGCGTCGGCGGAGACTCGACACGGGTCCGGGGAGTCGACGTCGATTCGCCGAATCCCCGTGACACACTGGGCGCATGAAGGTGCGGCGCGGACTCGCAGTGAAGATCGGGTCGATCTCCTGGATGCCTCGCTTCCTCCCGCAGATCGTCAGGTGCGACAGCGTTCTTCAATCTATGTCGGGACAGCGGCTGAGCCTGCTCGACATAGGTGATCTGCCGAACATCACGATCCGGGTCCCGGGCCGCAAGAGCGGTGCGATCCGGACGACGCAACTCCTGGCCGTCCCGGACGGGTCGGACTGGTTGATCGCCGGCTCCTACTTCGGCGGTCCCAAGATGCCGGCGTGGGTCTTCAACCTCCGCGCTGCCGACGAGATCGAGATCATCGTCCACGGTGAGGTGTCGGAGGCGGTGCCCACCGAACTGGTCGACGCCGAGCGGGACGCGGCCTGGCAGACGCTGCGGGCGGTGTGGCCGAACTTCGATCTGTACGAGAAGCGCACCGACCGCCGCATCCCGGTGTTCCGGCTGCGACCGCGCTGACCCGACCTGGTCGGAACTCGGTGGGTCAGCCGTCGGTGACGAACTCGGGACTGCTCTCGGTGAGGTCGACATGGCCCACGAGGTACTGCTCGTCGACGGTCTCCACCCGGGGGCCGTCCGCGTCGTACTCGGGGGTGTAGGACACCCGCCAGCGCACCGGGCCGACGACGTCGACGACACCCAGACCCGACCCGTCCCGGCTGCTGTCCCCACTCGCATCCGAAACCGGATCACGGAGCAGATAGCGCAGCCCGGACAGGTCTTTCGGAGCCGTCCACCGCACACTGCCGTCCACCGCGGAGCGGTACAACCGTTGGGTACAGCCCGCGACCTGCCGACCCGCATCGGCCTGGGTCGACGCCGCACACGCGGTCAGGTGCGCCGACACCGAATCGCTGACGGCTCCGGCGCCGGTGGCGCTCAGTTCGCCGACGACGCGGACGGACATGGGTCCTCTCGGCGTGGTCGGAGGATCGTCGTCTGCGACGCGCGCGACGAAGTCGGTGTCGCGGGAGCCCCAGCGCTGCGGTCCGGGGAACACGTGCACCGTGTCCCCTTCCTCGACCTCGCCGCCGAAGAACGTCGGTTGCACAACCCGTAGCGACTCGATCCGGACCGCGATCGCGCCGTCGACGACGGCCCAGCCGTCGGCGACCCGTACGGTCCGGATCTCGGTGTCGATGACCCGGGCACCCATCCGGTATCTCGCCCGGACGTTCTCCTCCGGCGCACCGTCGGCAGCAGACCGGACCTCGATGTCGCCCAGCGGCGCCGCGGCGCGTTGAGCCCGCAGGACGTTGTCGGACAGAAACCGGGTGTCGGGGCGCGGATCGATGACACCCAGAGCCGCGTCGGCGTCGGCATCGGCGAGCGCGTCGAGATAGGTCTGCACCGCCTCGGACGGGGTGGCCGCCCGCTCGTCCTCGCGGGCCAGCCCGACGACGAGCGCGGCGACCAGCACCACCGCCAGGACAACCGCCACGCCGCCGAAGACGACGATCCGTCTTCGGCGGCTCACCTGCGGCGTACCCGTGGTCTGGACAGACCGATCAGGATTCCGAACCGGCCGACGGTCCGCTCACCGCGAACGATTCGGTCAGCCGACCGGCCAACAGCTTCGCGAACTCGGCCGGGTCGTCGAGCTCACCGCCCTCGGCGATCACGGCCATGCCGTACAGCAGCTTCGCCGTCGGCACCAGTTGTTCGTGATCCCCGGCTCCGTAGGCCTTGTTCAGCGCGGCGACGAGCGGGTGATCAGGGTTGAGCTCCAGTGCCCGCTTGGACTTGGGGAATTCCTGACCGGACGCCCGGTAGAGCTTCTCCAGCTGCGGAGACATCGAGAACGTGTCACCGACCAGGCACGCCGGCGACTCGGTGAGGCGCGACGAGAGTCGCGTCTCACTGACGTCGTCGGAGAGGGTGCTCGTGAGCCACCCCAGCAGGTCGGCGTAGGTCTTGTTCTGCTCCTCCTTGGCGGAATCGTCGGCGTCCTCGTCGTCACCGTCGAGGTCGACGGCGCCCTTGGCGATCGACTGGAACGACTTGCCGTCGAACTCCGCACCCGCCGAGACCCACATCTCGTCGACGGGATCGGACAGGACGAGAACCTCGATTCCCTTGGCGCGGAACGCTTCCATGTGCGGCGAGTTCACGATCTGCTGACGCGATTCGCCGGTCATGTAGTAGATCGTGTCCTGACCGCTCTTCATCCGGCCGATGTAGTCGGCGAGTGTGGTCAGTTCGTCCTCGGAGTGGGTGGTCGCGAACGACGAGGCCTTGAGGAGCGCCTCGCGGTTGTCCGGATCGTTGACCAGACCTTCCTTGAACACCCGGCCGAAGGCATCCCAGAACGTGCGGTAGTCGTCGGGCCGGCCGGCGCGCATCTCGGTGACCGTCGAGATCACCTTCTTGGTGAGCCGGCGACGGATCGCGCGGATCTGGCGGTCCTGTTGCAGGATCTCGCGGGACACGTTCAGCGACAGGTCGGCCGCGTCGACGACACCCTTGACGAAGCGCAGGTACTCCGGCATCAGTTCGGCGCAGTCGTCCATGATGAAGACGCGCTTGACGTAGAGGTGGATGCCGACCTTGCTGTCGCGCATGAACAGGTCGAACGGTGGCTGCGTCGGGATGAACAGCAGCGCCTGGTACTCGAAGGTGCCCTCGGCCTGCAGCGTGATGGTCTCCAGCGGCGCATCCCAGGCGTGGGAGACGTGCCGGTAGAACTCCTGGTACTCCTCGTCGGTCACCTCCGAGCGCGACTTGGCCCAGAGCGCCTTCATCGAGTTGATCGTCTCGGCCTCGACGACCGTCTTCGTCTCCGGCGCTTTCTTCTCGTCCGCGTTGTCGGCGTCGGAGGCCTCGGTGTCGGGGGTCTCCACCGGAACGGTCTTCTCGACGTCCATCCGGATCGGCCACGCGATGAAGTCCGAGTACCGCTTCACGAGCTGGCGGAGCTTGGTCGGATCCGAATAGTCGTAGAGGTGATCCTCGGTGTCGACGGGCTTGAGCGCCAACGTGACCGAGGTGCCCTGCGGGGCGTCGGGGACGTCGTCGATCGTGTAGGTTCCGTCGCCGGTCGACTCCCAGCGGGTGCCGGTGCTCTCCCCCGCCTTACGGGTCACCAGCGTGACCTTGTCGGCGACCATGAACGTCGAGTAGAAGCCGATGCCGAACTGACCGATCAGTTCCTCGGCCGCCGCGTCGGACACCCCGTTCGCGCGAGCCTCCGCGAGCGACCGGCGCAACTCGGCCGTGCCCGAACGGGCCAGCGTGCCGATCAGGCCGACGACCTCGTCGCGGGTCATGCCGATGCCGTTGTCGGCCACGACGAGGGTCCGGGCCTCGGCATCGGGGTCGAGCGTGATGTGGAGGTCGGAGGTGTCGACGTCGAGGTCTTTGTCGAGCAGGGACTCCAGCCGCAGCTTGTCCAGTGCGTCGGACGCGTTGGAGATCAGCTCGCGCAGGAAGCTGTCCTTGTTGGAGTAGATCGAGTGGACCATGAGATCCAGCAGCTGCCGGGTCTCGGCCTGGAACTCGTGGACTTCGGGCTGAGCGCTCATCGCAGACCTCCATGTTCTGTTCTCGTGCACCGGACGGACGAACATCTCCGCGCCGGTGCGACACGTGTGACGGACACCGACTTTACCGAGCGGTGGTGTGGCTACCCTGGGTCGGGGACCGACTACCCCGCACGACATCCGTGCCGTGCGGGAACGATCAGGAAGCCAGGTGGATGGGCACACCCCGACTGCTGTTGGTGCACGCGCACCCCGACGACGAATCACTGTGGACCGGTGGACTCATCGCGCGTCACACCGACGCCGGCGGCGAGGTCGACCTCGTGATGTGTACCTGGACCGACGGCACCGTCCGGCACCGCGAACTCGCCGACGCGGTCGACATCCTCGGCATGCCGCGACCACCGATCATGCTCGGCTATGCCGACGACCGGCGACCAGAATCCGCACCCGATGCGCAGCGGCTGTGCGAGGCGTCGTTCGACGAACAGGTCCGTGCGCTCACCCACCACATCCGGGCACTGCAACCCGACATCGTCATCACCTACGACCCGCTGGGTATCTACGGTCACCCCGACCACGTCCACGCGCACCGGCTCGCGTGCGCCGCGGCCGACGCGGCGGCGTCGACGAAGCTCTACCACCGCGCCGGGCCGGCCTGGCGCGTGCGTTCGCTGTACTTCGCCACCATCCCGGAGTGGATGATGGACATCCTCGCGGAGAGCCTGTTCGCGGACATCCCCCGGGAGCAGCTACCCGGCACCCCGGAGTCCGAGATCGACGTGGTCGTCGACGTGTCGGATCTCGCGGCCCGCAAGAGGGCCGCCGTCACCGCCCACCGTTCCGAGATCGATCGCAGCCGGGCCATCTCCGGCTTCATGTCGCTGCCCGACGACATCCAGGAGAAGCTGCTCGGCGTCGAGTGCTATCAGCGCCGCGACCTCGTCCCCGGTGGTTGCGACCTGATCTAGGAGCGGTCGAACGGCGTCACCGCCGATCGCAGACCGCTGGCCCGCTGCACGCGGCGGTCGACCGCCGCGGCCAGCACCTCGGGTGTCCCGACGATCCGCACGTGGTCGCGGGCGCGGGTGATGGCGGTGTACAGCAACTCCCGGGTGAGCAATTCTGAGCCCGTGGGCGGGAGGATCACCGTGACCTGCCGGAACTGGCTGCCCTGGCTGCGGTGGATGGTCATCGCGTGGACCGACACGACGTCGGCGAGCTGCGTCGGGTGCAGGAGTCGCACCGATCCGCCGCGACGGAAGGCGACCCGGACTGCGTCGGCCCCCTGCGTCCGGCCCTCGGGATCGGCGATCACCACGCCCGTGTCGCCGTTGAACGTCGCCGTCTGGCGGTCGTTGGCGGTGACCAGGATGGGCTGTCCCGCATACCATCCGGCTAGCTCGGCGCCGGCGGTGCCCAGCCACTCGGTGATCCTGGCCGACCAGCCACGGACACCCCATGAGCCCTCCCGGTGCGCGCACAGCACCCGGTGGGCGTCGAGCGCGTCGAGCGCCCCGTCGGCATCGGCACGACGGGCCGCTGCCCGCAGCGCCCGGCCCCATTCGACGAGATCGGCACGGACGGCATCGAGGTCGTCGGGCGCGACGAGTTCGACGTTCGGGACGTCGTCCGCGGCGACCAGTCTCAGGACTTCGTCTGCGTCACCGGCGTTCACGGCCGCCGCGACCCGCGAGATGCCGCCGCCGAAACGGAATTGGCGCCGCAGGGTGATGACGCCACCGGCGAGATGATCGGTGTCCTCGGGTTCCAGTTCATGATCGGCATCCCCGCCCACCGCCTCGAGCGCGGCCTGTGATACCGCCGTCATGGTTCCCGAATCTCCCTGCACTCCAGCGACATCCGCCCGTTCGACGAGATCCGCGAGCACCGCTCCGGCCTCGACTGACGCGAGCTGATGCGGGTCACCGACGAAGATCACCCGTGCATCCGGACGGACTGCGTCGAGCAGACGGCTCATCGCGGTCATCGACAGCATCGAGGTCTCGTCGACGACGATGACGTCGTGCGGCAGTGTCCGCCCGCGGCCGTACCTCGGGTTGGCACCCGGGCGCCAGCCGAGCAACGAGTGGAGCGTCACGGCGTGCGCCGTGACGGGAACCGTCGACTCCGCTTCCACCGAGGCCTGCAGCTGAGCCGCCGCCCGGCCCGTCGGCGCGCACAGCCCGATACGGAGGCCGGGTCCCTGCAGGGCGTCCAGCACCGCGAGAATGCGTGCGACCGTGTAGGTCTTGCCGGTGCCGGGACCGCCCGCCAGGACGGTGGTCCAGCGGGTCGCGGCGACCGCTGCCGCCAGCTTCTGCAGGTGCCCGTCCTCAGGCGAGGTGTAGACGGCGGCTATCGCAGCGCGCAGCGCATCGGCTTCGACCACGGGTGTCGTCTGTGCGCGGCGGGCCAGCGTCTCGCGGATCGTCTGTTCCTGCCGAAAGTACTTCTGGAGGTACACCAGCGGCCCGTCGATGGACCGTCGCGCCACCAACGGACGCAACGGACCCGCCTCGCTGCCGGCCACGAGCGGACTCTCGAGCAGTGCGTCGAGCACCGCATCGGACGACGGGATGGTGAGGTCAACGGTGTCGTCGCCGGCCAACTCGCCCAGTCTGTCCAGCGCGAGGCACGTCGAACCGAGCCGCACCGCACGGACCGCCAGCGCGGCGCCGAGACGCGCGGTCTCGGACACCGGCTCGGCGCACATCGCCACGAGACGGTCGGTGATGTGCACGTCCGCGGCGGCGAGCACTCCGGCCTCGTTCCACTCGGCGAGCACACCGGTGGCCCACTCCACCACCTGGACGTCGGACACGGTCATCGGGACGCTCCCGCCAGTGCATCGGACAATGCGAGGATCAGCTCTGCGGGCACATCCCACTCGAACACGCCGCAACCGGGCGGCGTGCCCGGCCCGGCCATCCCGCGCACGAAGTGGTACTGCACCGGGCCGAGATGCCGGACCGGATCGTAGCCGACGACGCGCCATCGCAGATACCTGTGCAGCGCAACCGAATACAGCATCGCCTGCAGCGGATAGTGGGCGGCGATCATCTCGCCTGACATGGCCGCGGTGTCGAAGTCCTCGACGACCAGGTCCCCCGCCCGGATGCGGTTGGTCTTGTAGTCGACGACCACGTAGCGGCCGTCCGGGGTGCGCAGCACCGAGTCGATGCTGCCCGTCAGGAAACCGCGCAGTTCACGATCGGGGAGCTCGCGGAGGTGATCGACGTAGTCACGCAACGGATCGTCGACGGGCAGATACCGGTCCAGCAGTTCGGCGAACACCCCCGGCGTCGCCCCACGGGCGCCGGGTGTGCGATCCGGCGGCCCCAGCGGGAGCTCGAAGTCGAGCTCGGCGAGGCGATCTCCCGGCTCGACGCCCCAGAGATCGCCGAAACCGAGTGGCGTGGTGAGGACGCCGACGAGCGCGGCGACCAGTACGTCGGCGTCGATGTCGGCCGGCAGGACCCCGAGTGCGCGCGAACACAATTCGCGCACATGGGTCTCGATGTCGGGCGCCGAGGTGTCGACGTATTCGAGGACCTCGTGCACCAGGGTGCCGAACGCCGCCCCGTAGGGCAGCCCGTTCATCAGCGACGGCGTTCCCGCTCGGCGCCCCTCGGCGGGCGGCTCGTCGAGCTCGACCGGGTCGGCGACCGGCTCGTCACCCAGGATGTCGTCGGCCGGTTCGCTGCCGGTGGTGACGACAGAACCGGCGGGCCCCCCGGGTGCGCCGTGCGCGACGTCGGCGACGATGGCCGAGTACGACGTGCGACGCCATTCCTGATCGATGGCGCGCCGGAACCGCGCGACCCCGAGGGTCGCCGGCTCGACATCGGCGTGCGGCGGGACCGCCACCGCACCGGCCTCGATCCGGCCGGCGGGCTCGACCGAGATCGCGGCATCGCGCCCGGTCAGGGTGCGCAGGACGCCGACGCACGTCGCGTCGTCGTCGGGTATGGGGACGTCGGGGGCGACCGACCACACCGATTCGCCGGTCTCGGAAGGGATTCGGGTCGCGGTGTCGCGTCCGAAGATCAGTCGGTGCAGCGGTCCGCTCGTGGTGTTCATCGACGGCGCCCACCACGCCACGACCTGCGATTGCGCCCGCGTCAGCGCGACGTAGAGCAACCGGAGGTCTTCACCGGCCGTCTCCTCGGCGTACCGCTTGCGCCGCGCCGCGCGGCCGGGCGCCTGTCCGCCACCGACATCGAGGCGCCGGGTACCCGACTCGTCGTGGTAGGTGATGTTGCCGCGGTCGCCGATCCACGTCCCGTCCCAGCCGTAGGGCACGTAGACGATCGGGAACTGCAGGCCCTTGCTGGCATGCACGGTCATGATCTGGACGGCCTGGGTGTCGCGGTCGAGGCGTCGACTCTGGTCTTCGTATCGCTGGCGCGCGGACGTGTCGGCGATCCGCTCGGCCAGCCACTCGACGAGGCCACTGACTCCCGCCGAGGTCTCGACCACGTGCTTGTTGCAGAGCGCGGACACCTGCAGGAGATCGGTGAGGATGCGTTCACCGTTCTCGGTGGCCAGGACGCGCGCGGCGACACCGTGCGAGTCGAGCAGGCGCTGCGCCATCGCCGCGAACCCGCCCTGCACGAACACCCGTCCCAGCGAGGCCAGTTCGGCCCCGAGCTCGGCGACCTCGGGTTCGCCTGCGGTGGCCACCTTCTCGATCGACCAGCCGAGCAGGGTCGTGAGCGCCGCCAACCGCACGCGGTCCGCGCGGGAGGGTTGTTCGACGGCACGCATCACCCACAGCCAGTGCTGGGCCGCGGTCGTGGAGAACACGTTGACCCCCGACCCGATCACCGAGTTGATGCCGCGCTCGGCGAGCTCCCGCTGGAGCGGTTCGATGGTGCTGTTGAGCCGCACCAGGATCGCGATGTCGCCCGGATCCACCGGGCGGGAGGTTCCGTCGGCCTCGAGTCGAGCGCCCTGGGCGAGGGTCTGCGCGATGTCGTCGGCGACATCGACCGCGATCCGGTCGCGGACGTCCTTCACCGCGGGCAGGTTGTAGGCGTTACGGGACGTGAAGTCGGTGCGCAGGAAGGCGCGGATGCGCAGCGGCGGACGACCGTCGAGTCGGCTGCCCGGGTGTGCCGCCGAGACCGGATGCACCACGATGCCCGGATGCCCCAGCACCGCCTCGCCGTACAGATGCCCGAGGGCGTCGACGAGGGCGCCGTCGGATCGCCGGTTCACGTCGAGCGCCTGCAAGGTGTCGGCCGAGGACACCGCGGCGAGGTAGCTCAGGACCTCGGCACCGCGGAACCCGTAGATCGACTGCTTGGGGTCGCCGACGAGGATGAGTCGGCGATGGCCGTGGAAACACCGGCGCAGGATGTCCCACTGCAACGGGTCCGTGTCCTGGAACTCGTCGACCAGGACCACGGTGAAGGTGTTGCGGATACGTTCGCACGCGCGTTCGCCGACCACCGGGTCGGTCACGATGCGTTGCAGGATGGCCTGCAGGTCGTCGTAGGTGCGTACGCGCGCATCACGTTTGCGCGCCTCGACGATACGGCGGACCGCAGACGCGAAACTCACCCGGCGGGCGGCCACCGCATCGGCACCCGGCCCGTCGGTCGACTCGGAGGTGTCCGGCGCCAGCGCGACCGACGCCTGGCGCACCGCGTCGCGGGCGATCGACCGCGCCTCGGTGAAGTCGAATTCCGGTGTGTCGCTTGCCCAGAAGCCGCGCAGGTAGAGGTCCAGTGCCACCTCTTCGGTGAGTTCGTCGACCTCTTCGACGATCGAGTAGACCAGTTCACGCTCACCCAGGAACCCCAGCGCCTCCAGCATGCGGTTGCAGAACGTGTGGGTGGTCGCGATCGTCGACGCGTCGAAGTCGCTCAGAGCGCGGGCGAGATTGCGACGGCGGGTGGCGACCTCGTCCGGTGCTCCCTGCGCCAGCATCTGCAGCAGCGCGTCGTGGCCGGGGGCGGCACCGGGACGGTCGAGCCCGTCGAGCAACTCGCGCACACGGTCTCGCATGCGTTCGCGCAGCTCGGCGGTCGCGGCCCGGCTGAAGGTCACCAGCAGCATCTCCGAAATCGGGACACCCTCGGCGATGTGCCGTGCCGCGAGTCCGACGATGGCGTAGGTCTTCCCGGTTCCGGCGCTCGCCTCCAGGACCGTGGTGTGATCCGGCAGGTCGGCGGTGACGTCGAAGGTGGCCGGCCGTCTCACGTGCCCTCCCGGTGCTGATCGAGTGGCACCCACACGGTTCGGGCCAGCCCGGCGAACAACGGTTCGTCGTCGGCCATGGGCAGTTCGACACCGCCGACGGTGCGGTGGTCGGGTGTCGCGCCGTCGAGGAGGTCGTCGAAATCGATCTCGGCCAGCACGTCCCCGCCGAATGCGAGCTTCACATATGGGTCGTGCGCGGCACCGAATCTGTCGTCGAAGTTCCGGCGGGCGTTGGCGAGCGAGAACGTGCTGCGCCGGCCGGGCCCGTCGTTCTCGACGAACGTGTACGCGGGTTCCAGCGGCAGCGGCAGCGGACGACGAAGACCCTCGTCACGTAGCCGGACGAGGTCGTGGAGCAACGGAACCGGATCCTCGGGGCGCCGGAGTGTGATGGTGCTGGTCCCGCCGCCTCGCGGGGCCCGCCCGATCAGGACCGCCGAGTCCACCGACCGCGCCGCGGCATTGCCCTGGGTCGCGGCGGCGGCCACCGCGAGAAGCGTGATCCAGCCGCTGAGTTGCTGTTTGGCCTTGAGCTTGGAGTACGTCGGCCGCACCAACGCGGTCGGCCCGGTGTCGCCGAACACGTCACCGACCGTTC
This sequence comes from Gordonia sp. IITR100, assembly GCF_002009645.1. NCBI lineage: Bacteria > Bacillati > Actinomycetota > Actinomycetes > Mycobacteriales > Gordoniaceae > Gordonia > Gordonia sp. IITR100. Next base: position 11,630 of record NZ_MVKV01000019.1, read on the forward strand.
CGTGCACCCGGCGGCCGTCGGGTAGTCGGACCAGGACGTCGAGGGTCGTGGGAGTACCTGTGCGCAACGGCTCGACGACGCCGTACAGCCGCGTGACCGTCCGCGAGATCGCGCGGAGCTCGCGGGTGCCGAAGGCGAACGGCGGCAGCGTGCCGCGCCGGAGCTCGGCCGCCTCGCACTCCCCGATGGACACCCCGGTCAGCATCCGGGAGAGGAATCGGTCGCCGATCCCCCACTTGTCCAGTGGTTCCAGTTCGACATCGAGCTGGTCGTCGTGTGGCCGGTCGTCGTCGGGGATGCGGGCACCGAGGCGCTGGCGGACGAACGCCACGATCGGGTCCACGTGGAAGTCGATGAGGGTCGCGAGGTCGATGTCCTCGGTGTCGGGGTTCCGTTCCGGCGCGGGCAGCACCTCGGCAGCGGCGACCACCACGCGCCGCGTCGGCTCGCGTAAGGCCTCGGCTCCGCGAAGCATCGACGCGTCGTGGCTGAACGGCCCCGCGATTCCCGGCACGCCACCGGGGGTGAAGTTCCGCGCGTCGAACCCGTGCAGCGAATGCCGGCGAACGGGACTCACGCCGGTCAGACCGGTGAGCGTGTCGACCAGTTCGCTCACGACCACAGCGGGCGGGATCCGCCGGCCGGAGACGGGGTCGGCGCCACTGTAGAAGACGAGGAGGGCATCTTGCGCGGCGCAGATCGCGTCGAGGAAACACTGCCGGTCCTCGTCCCGCGGATTGCGTTCGCCCACCAGCGGATCGACGCCGAGTACGTCATCCCCGTCGATACGCTGGACACGCGGGAACACCTCGGCGTCGATCCCGAGCAGCACGATCACCCGGTGCGGCACCGAGCGCATCGGCACCATCGTGCACACCGTCAGTTCTCCGGTGCGGAAGTTCGAGCGCGTCGGCCGGCCGGCGACCAGCGCCGACAGGAGGTCCCGCACGTCCGCCAGACGCAGCACCTCCTCCGGCTCGACCGGTCGGGTGTCCCCGAAGGCCTCGCTGAGCATCCGGATTGCCTGTGCGCGTTGCCAATCCTCGGCGGGCTCGGTCGCCGTCAGCGACGAGACGGCGTCGATGAGCGTCTCCGCCCATCGGTGCGCGGGAGCGGCTTCCCGCAGTTCGGCCAGCACCCGACCCAAGCGGTCGAGGAACTCGTCGAACCGGCCGACGAGGTCGATCCCGGTGCTCTCGACGCCGGCCAGCGGCAGTGCGGTGCCGAGCCACTCGTCGTCGGCCTCCTCGGCGACGACACCGAGGGCGATCCGATCCAGACCGGCATCGAAGGTTCCCTGCCGGAATCGTTCGAGGCCGTACCGGGCCCGTTCGGCGACACCCAGGCCCCAGCGGACGTTGCTGTGCGCCAACCATTCCCGGATCAGGTCGAGGTCGTCGTCGGTCATCGCGAACCGGGTGCGTACCGGCGGGGCGCCGAGGAGGTCGACGACTTCGCCGGCGGTCACGCGACCCGCGGCCAGCTCCACGACCCCGACGATGACGTCGAGGATCGGGTTGACGTGACGGATTCCGCGGTCGGCCAGGCGAACCCGTAGATCGAAGGCGGGGTGCGGCAGACCTGCCTGGCCGAACGCGCCACGGATCAGCGGCGCGAATGTCTCGACATCCGGGCACATGACGAGGACGTCCCGCGGCTGCAGCTCCGGATCGGCCGCGAACAGATGCAGCAATCGGTCCCGCAACACCTCGATCTGGCGCTCGGGTCCGTGACAGGCATGCACCTCGACCGACGGGTCCGCGGTATCCGGGATGTTCGAGCTCGCCGAGGCGGCGGTGAGGTCAGCCGCGGGGGCCAGGTCGTCGCGGATCCCCGACTGCACGGCGTGCAGTGCCGTATCCGCCACAACCGGCTGCCGCGGGGCATGGTGCAGATCCCGGTCCACGATCGGGGCCAGACGCAGTTGGAGTTCCTGAGGATCCCGGGAGAGGCCGGCCAGCAACGGGTTTCGTAGTTCGGGGAGCTCGCGCTCCCCGCGCCGCGGCGGGACCCCCTCGCCGGCATCGGCATCGACGAGGGCGCCGAGTTCCTCCCACAACCGGGGACTCGGGTGCGGCACGAACAGGTGGACATCGTGGTGGACGGCCGCGGCGGCGGCGATCCGACGGAACGACTCGGTGATCCGGGTGGGCCCGAACACCGACAACCGTTCCGGCAGTCCCCCGGCTTCGGGGTCGGTGCGCAGGCGATCGCAGACGGCGGGGAGATTCTCCGCGGGATGCGGGCGGCCGATCTCGTCGCGGACCGCGCGCCAGAATGCGGGTTGCCAGGCGAGATCGTCCCGCAGGGGTCGACCGGCGCCGTCGAGGTCGTGACCGGCGGCCCAGTCGGCGATCAAGGACGGTCGCGACCGCCCGTAGCGGTCGAACAGCTCGGCCAGATGCCGCGCGGTGGCGTAGCGGCGTCCGATCCGGGGCGAGGAGGCGTCGCCGGCACCGATGTGCCGCGCGATGACGTCGAGAGCGGGATCGTCGATGCGGTCGTCGAGGACCCGCAGGACCGGCCACGTCAGCTCGGCCGCGCGCCACGGGTCGTCCGGCGCGGTGAGCGAGGCGGCGGTGTGCAGACGGGTATCGCCGAGCACCGCGGCGCCGATCGCATCCGCAAGCCGGGACGGCCCGGTGAAGTCGATGTTCGCGGCGATTCCGTCCTCGCCGGTCCCGGTTCCCAGCCGTCGCGCGAGATGCTGGGCGAGCCATCGCTCGACCCCGGCAGCGGGAACCGAGACGATCTCGGGCCGCATGGGATCGCCGAGCGGACGCGCCAAGACCTCGGCCAGCGCATCGGCCAGGGTGTCGGTGCGTTCGGCGCGGTGCAGGATCAGCATCGGGTGGGTGTGCCGGTCGGGCGCGGGCCGGTCAGCCCGCTGCGTTCGTCCGAGGTGTGTGGAACCGCACCGGTTCCCCGAGCCGCGCGGACAGCAGACCCCGCGCGTCGTCGGGGATGGGGGTCGGCCTGCCGGTGTCCGGATCGACGACGACCATCGTGGTCTCGGCGGTGGCGCACAACGTCCCGGACTGGTCGAACAGGCGCAGGGCCATGACGAACGACGACCGGCCGACGCGTCCGATGCAGGTGCGGACGTGGACGGGGTCGAGCGAGTAGTGGACGGGCGCGGAGAACTCGATGTCCTGGCGTGCGACGAGGAACGAGAACTTCCGCGGCCGGTCGGGCATCCACTCGAAGAACGATCGCACGCGGCTCTCCTCGAAGATGCGCGAGATCTGCACGTTGTTGATGTGGTTGTTGATGTCCATGTCGCCCCAGCGCAGCGCGACCGGGATGTCGAGGTGATAGCCGGAACCGGCTGCGCGCGCGTTCGGATCGAGGGCGTCGGTATCGAGGGCGTCTGGGTCGAGGGCCACGGCGCAGATCTTAGTGCGGGACACGCGTGGGACGAACTGCAGGAGTCACCGTCATCCAGACCGTAGACTCACTCGCCGGGGCAGGACGACAAGCGAATCGGTGCGCGCACCCCCGCGCGCGGTGAGGGGCTCGGGTGAACATCGACACGGCACGGGCTCGGCTGCGCCCGGTGTCCGCGGTCGACGTCGACGAGCTCGTCCATCTCGACAGCGATCCCGAGGTCATGCGCTTTGTCAGCGGCGGCGCCGCGACACCGCGCGCCGTCATCGAGGAGTGGGTGGTGCCCCGCGCCGAGACCGAGCACCGGAGATACGGCACCGGCACCTGGGTGCTGTGCGACCCCGCCACCACCGCTTTCCTCGGCTGGATCTCGCTGCGCACCCCCCGCCACAGTTGTCGCGCGGAACTGGAACTGAGTTATCGCCTCCGCCGCACGGTGTGGGGTCGTGGACTGGCGACCGAGGCGGCGTTCGCCCTCGTCGCGTTCGCGTTCGACCACCTCGGCACCGAGCGCGTGTTCGCGAGCACGGTCGCCCGCAACGCGTCGTCGCGCCGCGTGATGGAGAAGCTCGGGATGACGCTGTGCGCCATCCACCTCTGCGACGACGCCGCGGACTCGGCCGAGCTGCTGACCATCCACCCGGACCGCGACCGGTCCGAGGTCGAATACGAGCTCCTCCGAGCCGACTGGCAGGAGCGCTCGCAACGATGGTCGTCGGCCGGGGGTCTCACCGCGTGAGCGCAACACCCCTCTGGCCGCGCCCATCGGATCATCATTGACTACCGTTGAGAACATGCACGGTCGTACTCCGGCCCCGGCGCTACACGGCCCCCTCGGGTAGCACCCCACTCGGGTCCGCCGAAGTCCGCACGACCGTCGCCCAACGACCTGGAAGGAGATGTCTGGAGATGAGCAGCCCCGCCGTCCAGGCCCCCGCTGGAGCAGCCACGACCCGTCGGAAAGTGGTCATCATCGGTTCGGGCTTCGGCGGATTGTTCGCCGCCCAGCGACTGGCCAAGGCCGATGTCGATGTCACGCTGATCGCCAAGACCACCCACCACCTGTTCCAACCGATGCTCTACCAGGTGGCGACCGGCATCGTCGCCGAGGGCGAGATCGCACCGGCCACCCGCGTGGTCCTGCGCAAGCAGAAGAACACCGCGGTGCTCATGGGTGATGTGTACGACATCGACCTCGAGGCCAAGACCGTCACCTCCCGCCTGCTCGAGCGCATCACGGTCACCCCGTACGACGACCTCATCGTCGCCGCCGGCGCCGATCAGTCGTACTTCGGCAACGATCACTTCGCCGAGTACGCGCCCGGCATGAAGACCATCGACCACGCACTCGAACTGCGCGGTCGGATCCTGGGCGCCTTCGAGCAGGCCGAGCTGTCCCACGACCCCGCCGAGCGCGCCAAGCTGCTGACCTTCGTGGTCGTCGGCGCCGGCCCCACCGGTGTCGAGTTGGCCGGCCAGATCGCCGAGATGAGCGACAAGACCCTCAAGGGCGCGTTCCGCAACATCGACCCGACCGAGGCCCGGGTGATCCTGCTCGATGCCGCGCCGGCCGTCCTGCCGCCGTTCGGCCCGAAGCTCGGCGGCAAGGCCGCGGCCCGCCTCGAGCGCATGGGCGTCGAGATCCAGCTGAACGCGATGGTCGTCGACGTCGACTACGACGGCCTGGTCGTCAAGGAGAAGGACGGCACCACCCGCCGCATCGAGTCGCAGTGCAAGGTGTGGTCGGCCGGCGTGCAGGCCAGCCCGCTCGGCCAGCAGCTCGCCGAGCAGTCGGGCGTCGAACTCGACCGCGCCGGCCGGGTGAAGGTGCTCCCCGACCTCACCATTCCCGGCCATCCCGAGGTGTTCGTCGTCGGCGACATGATGGCCGTCGACGGGGTCCCTGGTGTGGCGCAGGGCGCGATCCAGGGCGGCCGCTATGCCGCGGACGCCATCAAGGCCGAGCTGAAGGGGCAGACCCCCGACCAGCGCAAGCCGTTCAGCTACTACGACAAGGGCTCGATGGCGACCATCTCGCGGTACTCCGCGGTGATGCAGGTCCCGATCCCCGGCATCAAGAAGACCTTCGAGACCGAGGGCTACTTCGCCTGGCTCGGCTGGCTGGCGCTGCACCTCGTGTACCTGGTCGGGTTCCGCAACCGCCTGAACACCCTGATCAACTGGTTCTTCGCGTTCACCACGCGCGGCCGTTCGCAGCTCGCGGTGACCGAGCAGCAGGTCTACGCGCGCACCGCGATCGGCCAGTTGTCGGCGCTCGAGAAGGCCGGCGAGACCTCCGATGCCGAACCGGCGAAGACCGATGCCGGATCAGTCGACTCCGCGTCGACCGCTCCCGGGGCGACGGGCTCGGTCCCCACCGAGGGCAAGGACGCCGACGGCAAGGAATCCGAGGCCGAGGCCAGCTGATCCGCGGACGGCGGCCGGCTCGCCGGCGGTCGTCTACGGCACGACGGCCAGAGAGTCGATCTCCAGGCCGTCGGCCAACCGCCGCGCGGCGCTGACCGAGGTCCCGAGGGCGGTGGTCAAACTGGCGCCGCCGGCCAGCTGCAGACGCGCGGCGAACTCGGTCCCGTGCACGTCGCCGGGCCGGTTGTCGGGGTACCGGAACACGCTGCTCGCCGCCCGGTGGCCCGCGGCCCCCGCGGGTGTGCCCTGACCGAGCGAGAGCCGATGGGCCAGCACCACCTGATCGTCGACCTCGACGCGCAGACCCCCGGTCCAGGCACCCATCCGGTCGCGGTCGACCAGGGTGGCGTCCGTCATGCTCGCCGCCCGGCCGATCTGGACGTGCTCGTGTAGATCGAGGGTGGCGCCGGCGGCGAGTCGTGCCGTGATGTCCGAGCGGTGGACCGCGCCACCGGCGACGACCGTCGGTTGCGGGTCGATGCGCAGGCGACCACCGTCGCCGACGGCGATCTCCCACCGAGCCGACGAGTCCGGACGGTCGCGGGCCGGCAGCGCGATCGTCGCCGCGACGCTGCCGAGGCGCAACTGCGCACCCGGTTCGACCTCGATGCGCACCACGATCTCGTCACCACCGAGCGGCGTGGCGGCGGTGCCGATCAGCTGAACGTGCCCTGGCGCGGTCACCCGCACGCCCAGTCCCCCGACCGCCCGATGACGCACGCCACGCTCGACGGTGGCGACGATGTCGACCTCGGTGCGCATCGTCACCCGGCGGCGACCGGGGCCGCCAGTTGGGCCCGGACCCAGGCCAGCACGTCCGTCGCGGCCGGGTCCTCGGTCAGCGAGATCATGGCGGTCTGCCGGCCCTCGCGGACCTTCGCCGCGTCGCGCCGCATGACGTCGAGGTCGGCGTTGACGCGTTCGGCCAGATCGATCTTGTTGATCACCAACAGGTCCGAGAACGTGACGCCGGGTCCGCCCTTGCGGGGCACCTTGTCCCCGCCCGCGACGTCGATGACGAAGATCTGCACGTCGATCAGACCTGTCGAGAACGTCGCGGTGAGATTGTCGCCGCCCGATTCCACGAGGATCAGATCCAGCGGTGGGTTCGCCTCGACGAGATCGTCGATGGCGTCGAGATTGGCGGTGATGTCGTCCCGGATGGCGGTGTGCGGACATCCGCCGGTCTGGACGGCGGTGATCCGTTCGTCGGGCAGAACAGCGTTGCGGCGCAGGAAGTCGGCGTCCTCGGTCGTGTAGATGTCGTTGGTCAACACGGCGACCGACAACTCGTCCCGGAGCTGTCGGCACAGTGCGGCCACCAGCGCGGTCTTGCCCGATCCGACCGGGCCACCGACACCGATGCGCAGCGCCTCGCCGGGCTCGCGCTTGCGGCGCGGCCGGTTGTGGTCGTGGGTGTGCGGCTGCCCGTCGATGAGATGCGGGGGCATGGGAACTCCTCTCGGTTCGCGACGGCGACTTCGCCGGGTCACGGGATGGATGGGCGGTGGTCAGGACATGAACAGCGGCATCGGTTGCCGCTCATGGCGTTCGGCGAAGATGTCGAGCACCGGATCGGACAGGTCCGCCAGGCCGACCGCGGCCTCGGCGGCGACGCGTTCGCACTCGGGACCGAGTTCGGCGATCATGATCGACACGTCGGCCGGGTCGAGTGCGAGCAGGCGCTGGCCGGCAGTCGCCGACCCGCCCATCGTGGTGTACACGAGGATCAGGGCCGTGTGGAAACCCGACAGCGAGGACACCGCGCCGATCGACCCGCTGATGACGGGGAGATGCGTCGACGGCCGGTGGGCCGACCAATCGACGTCCGGCCACATCCGCCGCGCCAACCGCACCATCCCGCGGCCCTGCGCCAGCGATGCCTTCCGTGCGGCTGCCGACGGTGTGCGCGCATCCGTTTCGCGTTGCGCGCGGGGCACGTCGAGCGCGCCGTCGGCCACGGCCGCCGCCACCGACGCCGCGACGAGACCGCTCGTGGTCACCCGGCGGTACAGGAAGGACGCGAGATCGCCTGCGGTGCGGATGAATCCGTCGGTGATCGCCTGCTCGACGCCACCGGAGTGGACGTGCCCACCCACCGGAAGACGCGAATCCGCCAGGGCCAGCATCATCGCCAGCGGCGCGGAGGCGCCCGGGTTCGTGTCGTCGGGTCGCATCAGAACAGGAAATACCGTTGCGCCATCGGGAGTTCGGCGACGGGCTCGGACTCCCACACCTCACCGTCGACCCGCACCGTGAACGTGTCGGGGTCGACCTCGATCGTCGGGCAGGCGTCGTTGTTGACCATGTCGGCCTTCCCGACGCCGCGGGTGTTCTTGACAGGGACGAACCTGCGGTCGACCCCGATGCGCCCGGCGAGATCGGCGTCGGCACCCGGGGCGACGAAGCTGACCGACGTCGCGGCCGCGAGTTTCGGTGCGGCACCGAACATCGGGCGCGGGAAGACCGGTTGCGGCGTGGGGATCGAGGCGTTGGCGTCGCCCATCGCCGCCCACGCGATGGCGCCGCCCTTGATGACCAGATCGGGGCGGATCCCGAAGAACGCCGGGTCCCACAGCACGAGGTCGGCGAGCTTGCCGACCTCGACCGAACCGATCTCGTCGTCGAAGCCGTGCGCACGCGCCGGACAGATCGTGTACTTCGCGATGTAACGCCGTGCGCGATTGTTGTCCGCCCGACCGTCGCCGGGCAGCGATCCGCGTTTGCGCTTCATCACGTGCGCCGTCTGCCACGTCCGAAGCACGACTTCGCCGATCCGGCCCATCGCCTGCGAGTCCGAGCCGATCATCGAGATGGCGCCCAGGTCGTGCAGGAGGTCTTCGGCCGCGATCGTGGACGGCCGAATCCGGCTCTCGGCGAAGGCGAGGTCCTCCGGCACGGTGGGGTTGAGATGGTGGCAGACCATCAACATGTCGAGATGCTCGTCGAGTGTGTTGACCGTGTGCGGGCGCGTCGGATTCGTCGACGACGGAAGCACATTCGGGTACGCCGCGACCGTGATGATGTCCGGCGCGTGACCACCGCCCGCGCCCTCGGTGTGGTAGGCGTGGATGCCGCGGCCGGCGATCGCGCCGAGGGTCGTCTCCACGAACCCGGCCTCGTTCAGGGTGTCGGAGTGCAGGGCGACCTGCACGCCGGTCTCGTCGGCGACCCGTAGGCAGGCGTCGATGGCCGCGGGCGTACTGCCCCAGTCCTCGTGCAGCTTGAAACCCGAAGCGCCCGCGCGGATCTGCTCGTGCATCGACTCGGCGCTGACGGTGTTGCCCTTGCCGAGGAGCGCGATGTTCATCGGCCAGTAATCGGTTGCGGCGAGGATCGAGGCCAGATGCCATGCGCCGGGTGTCACGGTGGTGGCCTTGCTGCCCTCGGCCGGACCCGTACCGCCACCGATCACGGTGGTGATCCCGTTGCCCAGCGCCTCGTCCATGATCTGCGGACAGATGAAGTGCACATGGCAGTCGATCGCGCCTGCGGTGACGATCTTGCCGTTGCCGGCGATGATCTCGGTCGACGGCCCGATGACCAGGTCCGGATGCACCCCGTCCATGGTGTCGGGATTACCCGCCTTGCCCATCGCGACGATGCGTCCGTCCCGAATCCCCAGGTCGGCCTTGATGATTCCCCAGTGATCGAGGACCACGACACCGGTGATGACGGTGTCGGGGGCGCCGTCGGCGCGGGTCGCCCGACTCTGTCCCATCGACTCGCGGATCACCTTGCCACCGCCGAAGACGGCCTCGTCTCCGGCGCGACCCGGTCCGCCCGACAGGTCCTCGGTGACCTCGATGAGCAGATCGGTGTCGGCGAGGCGGATCAGATCGCCCGTGGTCGGGCCGAACAGCTGTGCGTACCGGTCACGTCCCAGGATGGCCATGCGTCACTCACTCTCGTCGGTACGGACGGCGTCGACCGGTCCGCAGGCACCGGGGGGCTCCAAGGAGATCCCGTACACCTCGCGGGTTCCGCCGAGCGGGACGAGACCGACGGTCATCTCGATGCCGGGCTCGAAACGCACCGCGGTCCCGGCCGGGATGTCGAGGCGGCGGCCGTGTGCGCGAGCGCGGTCGAAGACGAGTGCGGCGTTCGACTGCGGGAAGTGGACGTGACTGCCGACCTGCACCGGACGATCGCCGGAGTTGACGACCCGGAGTTCGACGGCGTCGGCACCCGCGTTGAGCTCGATGGTCCCGTCAGCGGCGATGACCTCACCCGGCACGAGTGTCGATCGCGGGCCGGGATGCGTACCCGACATTTCGGTCTCCTCTGGACTGCTGCTGTTCGATGGACGGGCGCGGGGCGCCACGATCCACCTCGGACGGTGCCCCGATCGCGGGGCGTCAGGCGATGGGGTCGTGCACGGTCACCAGCTTGGTGCCGTCGGGGAACGTCGCCTCCACCTGGACGTCGTGCAGCATCTCCGGCACCCCGTCCATGACGTCGTCGCGCCGGAGCACCTCGCGGCCGGATGTCATCAGCTCGGCCACCGACCGGCCGTCGCGGGCGCCCTCCAGGACGTGATCGGTGATCAGCGCGACCGACTCCGGGTGGTTGAGCTTCAGGCCGCGCCCCTGCCGCCGCCGGGCCAGCTCGGCCGCGTAGGAGATCAACAGCCGTTCTTGTTCATGCGGCGACAGTCGCACCGGGAGCGCTCCTCGAGAGTGTTCGGCCGGACGGTCTGTTCGGTGGGTCCGGCCGGGCAGTAGGAGTCATCCTGCCATGCCGACACGGGGTCGGCGCGCCGAGTGGCGATGGGGTGACGCGGGCCTCAACGGCCTATGCGACCTCGATGTTCTGCAGCCGCACCTGCGACTTGGCCAGCATCTTTCCGTCCTGGTCGACCATGTCGACAGCCCACAGCTGCTGGCGACGGCCCCGGTGGATCGGGGTGGACGTCGCGGTGACCGTGCCGGCGCGGACGGACCGGAGGAAGTCGGTGTTGTTGTTCACCCCGACGGCGGTGCCGCCGATCCCGGAATCCTGCAGCCAGAGGAAACCGCTCATGCTGGCGACACTCTCACCGACCGCGCAATAGACGCCGCCGTGCACGATGCCGAACGGCTGATGATGACGCTCGGTGATCTCCATCGTGGCCACGATCCGGCCCGGCCCGGCCTCGACGACCTCGAGTCCCAGGACCCCGTCGAGCCCTTTGCCGAATGAATCCCGGAGAACATCGTCCGCACTGTCAGCAGTCATGACGTCAACAGTCGCATGTCGGTCGGATCGTGGCGACAGCAGTCCGGGACTCGGCGGGGAACCGGGCTCGACCGCCGATCGTTTGCCCCCCGAGGATCCCAGAAGGCCCCGCATCTCTGGGAGATGCGGGGCCTTCCGTGCCGTGGACCGGGGGTCTCTGCAGCCCTCAGGACTCTCGCGCGGTCCGACGTGACACTTAATGTAGGCTAGCCTTACCAACCTGTCAAGCGTTCGGGAAAAGGCCACGTCAGGAGCGTGGTGACCGACATCGGCGTCGCTCGGCACACCGACACACAACAACTGGGTATCCACCGGACCCACAAACGGAGGCACAGCAGTAAAATGCGAAAGATGAATGGCCTGGGCGACCTCGAACGCGCTGTGATGGACACGTTGTGGGAGAGTCCGACCCCGCAGACCGTGCGGCAGGTACACGCCGCACTGTCCCGGGACCGCTCCCTTGCGTACACGACCGTCATGACGGTCCTGCAGCGATTGGCGAAGAAGAACCTGGTGACGCAGATCCGCGACGACCGGGCCCACAAGTACGTCCCCACCCATCCCCGCGAGGACCTGGTCGCCAGCCTCATGGTCGACGCGCTCAGCGAGGCCGCCGCTCCCGGCTCCCGACATGCGGCCCTGGTGTCCTTCGTCGGTCGCGTGGGCGCCGACGAGGCGGCCGCCCTCCGTTCCGCACTCGATGAACTCGAAGCCGCCCGCGGAACGAGCGACACCGGCTAGATTCGCGGCACCACCACTCGCAGCCCACCCTGAGGAATCACCAGATGACCGCCTTGCTCTTCGGCATCGTCAGCCTGGTGCTCGCCGGACCCGTACCCGAGGCACTGTCCCGGGCCCGCTGGCCGATCCGAGCACCACGCGCGGCGATGACGCTGTGGCAGGCCATTGCCCTGGCCGCCGTGCTGTCGGCGTTCAGCTGTGGCCTGGCGATCGCGGCGAACATCCTCGTGATCGGTCCCGACGGCACCCCGACGACCCACCCGGTCCGTGAGATCGAACGCCTCGGCTGGCCGCTGTGGCTCCTCTGCGTCGGGGTCTTCGTGCTCACCCTGCTCGTCGGCGCGCGGCTGTTCTACACCGTGATCCGCGTCGGCCTGCGCACCCGCGCCCGGCGCAAGGCGCACCGTCAGCTCATCGACATCCTCGACCGTTGCGACCGGACCGACGACGCCGATGATCCGCTCTACGCCCGCGACGTCCGGATGATCGACGTCGAACAACCCCTCGCCTACTGCTTGCCCGGCCTGCGGCAACGCGTCGTGGTCAGCGAAGGCGTGGTGCATCGCCTCACCCGTGACGAGCTCGTCGCGGTGATCGCCCACGAGCGCGCGCACCTCCGCGCACGCCACGACCTCGTCCTCGAGGCCTTCATCGCGTTGCACGAGGCGTTCCCCCGCTTCGTCCGCAGCAGCTCGGCGCTCGGCGCCGCGGAACTGCTCGTCGAGGCACTGGCCGACGACCAGGCCGTCCGCGCGACCACCCCGACGACACTGGGTCGCGCACTGGTCGCCTGCGCCGACGCGGTGGCTCCCCGCGGGGCGATGGCGGTCGGCGGGCCGACGACCCTGACCCGCGTCCACCGCCTCCGCGACGACCGTCCCGCACGCGTTCTCGCGGCCGGCGCCTACATCGCCGCCGCCGCGATCCTGGTCCTGCCGACCCTCGCGGTCGCGATCCCGTGGCTGACCGAGCTCAACCGACTCATGTCGGCGTTCTGACGACTCCTGTCCCCCGGCGGTATCGGACCGCCGTCACACGTGGAGGCAGATCGCCGCTTCGGACACAGAGGCAATAGGCTGTCCGCATGAACAATGTCGACGCATCGTCCTCCTCCGCGAAGGCCCAGATCGGTGTCACCGGCCTGGCCGTCATGGGTTCGAACATCGCACGCAACTTCGCCCGTCACGGGTATACCGTCGCGCTGCACAACCGCAGCATCGCCAAGACCGACGCGCTGCTCGAAAACCACGGCGGCGACGGCAACTTCATCCGTACCGAGACGGTGGCCGAGTTCGTGGCCGCACTCGAGCGTCCGCGCCGGGTCCTCATCATGGTGAAGGCGGGCGACGCGACCGACGCGGTCATCGAGGAACTCGCCGACGCGATGGAGCCGGGCGACATCATCATCGACGGCGGCAACGCCCTCTACACCGACACCATCCGGCGCGAGGCCGCGATGTCGGCCCGCGGACTCAACTTCGTCGGCGCGGGCATCTCCGGCGGCGAAGAGGGCGCGCTCAACGGCCCGTCGATCATGCCGGGCGGACCCGCCGAGTCCTACGAGTCGCTCGGGCCCCTCCTCGAGTCGATCGCCGCCCAGGTCGACGGCGAGCCGTGCTGCACCCACATCGGGCCCGACGGCAGCGGCCACTTCGTCAAGATGGTGCACAACGGCATCGAGTACGCCGACATGCAGCTCATCGGCGAGGCCTACGACCTCATGCGCAAGGCCCTGGACATGCCGGTCTCGGAGATCGCCGACGTCTTCCGCGACTGGAACACCACCGAACTCGAGAGCTACCTGATCGAGATCACCGCGGAGGTCCTCAGCCAGGTCGACGACGAGACCGGCAAGCCGCTGGTCGACGTCATCGTCGACGCCGCGGGTCAGAAGGGCACCGGCCGCTGGACGGTGAAGTCCGCACTCGACCTGGGCATCCCGACGACCGGGATCGCCGAGGCCGTGTTCGCCCGCGCCCTGTCGAGCGCCACCGATCAGCGCGTCGCCGCGCGCGGCCTGTCGTCGGGCAATCTCGGCTCGGCCCCCGCCGACCGCGAGAGCTTCGTCAACGACATCAAGACGGCCCTATACGCCTCCAAGGTCGTCGCCTACGCCCAGGGCTTCGATCAGATCGCCGCCGGCAGCGCCGAGTACGGCTGGGATGTCGACCGCGGAGCACTGGCCACCATCTGGCGCGGCGGCTGCATCATCCGGGCACAGTTCCTCAACCGCATCCGTGAGGCCTACCACGACGACCCCGCCCTTCCGAGCCTGCTTCTCGCGCCGTACTTCCGCGAAGCCGTCGAGGTCGGCATCGACAGTTGGCGCCGGGTGGTTTCGACCGCGACGCTGCTCGGTATACCCGTGCCGGCCTTCGCGTCGTCGCTGTCGTACTACGACGGTCTGCGCGCCGAACGGCTGCCGGCCGCGCTGACCCAGGGTCTGCGCGACTTCTTCGGTGCGCACACCTACCAGCGCATCGACAAGGAGGGCACGTTCCACACACTGTGGAGCGGCGACCGCTCCGAAATGACCGAATAGGAGCCTGCGAACCCCAGTGCGATTCATCGAAGGCCACCGGCCGACACATGATCTGACCTACGACGATCTGTTCATCGTCCCCGGCAGGTCGGATGTCAGTTCCCGATTCGACGTCGACCTGTCGACGTCGGACGGCAGCGGTACCACGATCCCGCTGGTCGTGGCGAACATGACGGCGGTGGCGGGCAAGCGCATGGCCGAGACGGTGGCCCGCCGCGGTGGGCTCGTGGTCCTCCCCCAGGACCTGCCCATCGAGGCGGCCGCCGCGTCCATCGCCTTCGTGAAGTCACGGCACCTGGTGGCCGACACACCCGTCACCCTCGACCCGGACGCGTCGGTCACCGATGCGGTCGCGTTGATCCCGAAGCGTTCCCACGGCGCGGCCGTCGTGGTCGAAGACGGCCGGCCGGTGGGTGTCGTGACCGAGAGACGGTGCCGCGACGTCGACCGGTTCGCCCGGGTCCGCGAGATCGCCGACCCCGACATCGTGACGCTGCCCGTCGACACCCCGCCCCGCGAGGTCTTCGACGCGCTGGGTGACCTGCACCTGGGCCTGGCCGTGCTCGTCGAACCCGACGGCCGGCTCACCGGGGTGCTCAACCGCGTCGGTGCCCTGCGGCATGCGATCTACACGCCGAACCTCGACTCCGCCGGCGCCCTGCGGATCGCGGCGGCCGTCGGCATCAACGGCGACGTCGTGGGCAAGGCTCGCGCGTTGGTCGCCGCGGGAGCGGATCTACTGGTGATCGACACCGCGCACGGCCATCAGGAGAAGATGCTCACCGCGCTGTCCGCGGTCGCCGACGCCGACCTCGGCGTCCCGATCGCGGCCGGCAATGTCGTGTCGGCCGAGGGCACGCTCGACCTCATCGACGCCGGCGCGTCGATCATCAAGGTCGGTGTCGGGCCGGGCGCGATGTGCACCACCCGCATGATGACCGGCGTCGGGCGTCCCCAGTTCTCGGCGGTCGCCGAATGCGCCGCGGTCGCCGCGGGACACGGTGCAGCGGTCTGGGCCGACGGCGGTGTCCGACACCCGCGCGATGTCGCGCTCGCACTGGCCGCCGGGGCGTCGAACGTGATGGTCGGCTCGTGGTTCGCCGGGACCCACGAGTCACCGGGCGACCTGCTCGTGGACGAGCGGGGTCCGTACAAGGTGAGTTTCGGCATGGCCTCGAAGCGGGCGGTCGCGGCCCGGTCGAGCGGCGACAGCACCTACGACCGAGCACGCAAGAGCTTGTTCGAAGAGGGCATCTCGAGTTCACGGATCCGCCTGAACCCGGAGCGGCCCGGCGTCGAGGACGTCATCGACCACATCTGTGCGGGCGTCCGCAGCACGGCCACGTACACCGGCGCCCGCAACCTGCGCGAACTCCACGACAAGGTGGTGTTGGGCATCCAGTCGCCCGCCGGCTTCGCCGAAGGACGGCCCCTGCCGGGCGGGTGGTGACGTGGAGATCCTGCTCCTGGTCGCGAGTCTCGTCGGATTCATCGCGCTGACGCTCGGGACGGCGCTGTTCGTGGCGGCCGAGTTCTCCCTCACCGCGTTGGAGCGGTCGACGATCACCGCCGACGTGGCCGATCGCGCGGACCGTCGTTCTCGGATGGTCCAGCGCGCGCACTCCACCCTGTCGTTCCAGCTGTCGGGCGCGCAGCTGGGCATCACGATCACGACCCTCATCACCGGCTACATCGCCGAACCGGTCCTCGCCCGGATCCTCCGGCCGCCGCTGACCGCACTCGGCGTCGGCGAGTCGGTGGCCTCGGCGACCTCGCTCATCCTCGCGCTGGTGATCGCGACCTCCCTGTCGATGGTGCTCGGCGAGCTCATCCCGAAGAACCTCGCGATCGCCAAGCCGCTCGCGGTGGCGCGGGCCACCGCCGGCCCGATGACCGTGTTCTCCGCGGTCTTCCGCTGGGCCATCAACGGATTGAACGGCACGGCGAACTGGATCGTCCGCCGTCTCGGCATCGAACCGACCGACGAGCTGGCCTCCGCGCGGTCGCCCCAGGAACTCGTCTCGCTCGTCCGTAACTCGGCGCGCCGCGGTGCCCTCGACCAGCAGACGGCGACCCTCGTCGACCGCTCGCTGCGCTTCGGCGAACTGACCGCCGAGGACCTGATGACCCCCCGCGTGACCATCGATTGTCTCGACCGCGCCGACTCCGTCCGCGACCTCGTCATGGCGTCGTCGCGCACCGGGCATTCCCGTTTCCCGGTCGTCATCGACGGCGACCTCGACGACCTCGTCGGGGTCGTGCACATCAAACAGGCCTTCACCGTTCCGCCCGAGCGACAGGCCACCACCTCGGTCACCTCGATCGCCCGGCCGGTGCCACGTGTGCCGGCCAGCCTCGACGGTGACGCGCTGATGGAACGCATCCGCGCCGACGGGATGGAGCTGTGCGTCGTGATCGACGAATACGGCGGGACCGCCGGCATCGTCACCACCGAAGACCTCATCGAGGAGATCCTCGGCGACGTCACCGACGAACACGACGACGAACGCGCCGACGTCGCGGTCGACGGCAACGGTTACCTCTGTGCCGGACTGCTGCGCATCGACGAGCTGTACGACGCCGTCGGCTACCACGCCCCCGAAGGGCCCTACGACACGCTGGGTGGACTCGTCATGTACTGCCTGGGACGCATTCCCACCGTCGACGACGAGGTGGACCTCCCACGACGCTCGGCCGTCGGCGAGACCGACGACGACACCGCCCAGTCGCCCGACCGCGGCCCCGACGTCACCTGGCGTGCGACCGTCACCCAGATGGACGGACGCCGGGTCGACGTGGTCGCCATCCGGCCGGCTCCCGCGGATCAGGTCCGGGCGGCTCACGCGGACCGAGACCTCTCCGCCGCTTCCGAACGAAACGGCGAACCGTCGAACATCCAGGAGGACCCGCATGGGCGGTGATCTGTGGGCGGTCGGGCTGGCCGTCGTCCTCCTGGCCGGCAACGCGTTCTTCGTGGGTGCCGAGTTCTCCCTGATCTCGGCTCGACGCGACCGCCTCGAAGCCCTCGCCGAGAGCGGCAAGAGCCGCGCGAGGACCGTCATCCACGCCGGCGAACGGCTGTCGCTGATGCTGGCCGGTGCGCAGCTCGGCATCACGATCTGCTCGATCCTGCTCGGCCGGGTCGGCGAGCCCGCGGTCGCGCATCTCATCGAGGCGCCGCTGCACCTGGCGCACGTTCCCGATGCCCTTCTCCACCCGATCTCGTTCGCCATCGCGCTGTCGCTGGTCGTGGTGCTGCACATCCTGCTGGGTGAGATGGTGCCGAAGAACATCGCGCTGGCCGGCCCGGAGTCGTCCGCGATGCTCCTCGTGCCGGCACATCTGCTCTTCATCCGTCTGGTCCGGCCGTTGATCGCGTTCTACAACTGGCTGGCAAACATCTCCCTGCGGCTCCTCCGAGTGGAACCGAAGGACGAACTCGAGTCCACGGTGTCGCTGGGCGAGCTGGCCGAGATGGTCGGCGAGTCCAAGCAGGAAGGCCTCATCGACGCCGAGGAGCACGAACGACTGACCCGCGCCCTGCAATCCATCGGCCGCACGGTGTCGGAGGTGATGATCCCGCTGGACCAGATGCGCAGTGTCGGTGTGCAGGTGTCCGGTTCCGGCGGCATCGGACCGACGCTGGGTGCCGTGGAGAAAGCGGTCGGCGAGACGGGGTTCTCCCGGTTCCCCGTCCGCGGACCCGACGGCACCTTCACCGGCTATCTGCACCTCAAGGACGTACTCGACGAGATCCTCGACGAGCACGTCGGACCGGACACCATCATCGGCGTCGACAAGATCCGGCCGCTGCCGGTCATCGATTCGACGACGCCCCTCGACGAGGCCACGGGAGTGCTGCGGCGGACCAGTTCGCATCTGGGCGCGGTGGTCGACGACAGCGGCCGCACCATCGGCATCGTCCCGCTCGCCGACCTGGTGGAGGAGTTCGTCGGCAACGTCCGCGACGAGACACACCGGGTGTGACCACGATGACCGCGCAACTGGAACATCCGGATCTCGACCTGGCGGCGCAGGTCCTGGACGCCGACGAGTGGCGAGCACGCCGCGACGCCCATCGGCGGGCGGTGGAGGAGCTGATCGGCCCCTACCTCGACGCCCGGCGTCGCGGCGCCCGTCACCCGGTGATCGACTTCTTGTTCACCTACTACTCGTCACGTCCGGCGCACGTGCTGCGCTGGCATCCCGGGTTCGGTGTGACGATCGAGGACGGCGACGAGTTCCTCGGCCTGCGTGGCTACGAGCAGACCGCCGCCGGTGTGAGCGTCGGCGACGCCTATCTCCGGCACCGCGGCGAAGCGCTCGCCGCCGCCGTGGACATGCTCGGCGCCACCGCCCGACGACCCGCTCGGCTCGGCTGTTTCGGCCTGCACGAGTGGGCGATGGTCTACCGCACCGACGACACCCGGCACGACCTGCCGCTGCGATTGGGGTCCGCGGGCACCGACGCGGTCGTCGAGTCGATGCCGCTGCGGTGCACCCACTTCGATGCCTACCGGTTCTTCACCGACCCGGCGCGTCCGCGCAACGACACCACGTTGAGCCGGGTGACGCAGATCGCGCACGAACAACCGGGTTGCCTGCACGCGACGATGGACCTCTACCGGTACTGCTTCACCCTCGCGCCGCTCGTGCCGTCGGACCTGACGCTCGACTGCTTCGCGCTGGCACTCCGAGCCCGCGACCTCGACATGCGCGCCAGTCCCTACGATCTCAGCGACCTCGGTTACGAGCCGGTCCGCATCGAGACAGCCGCCGGCAGGGCCGACTACGTGCGCGAGCAGTCGGCGATCGCCGAACGGGGAATGACCCTGCGGACGCGGTTGCTCACCATCTGTACGGAGCTCGCGGACCTCGCGACCGTGCCCGGCGGGAGGCGCCTGCCGTCCGCCGTTACCGACGAGTAGCATGTATGCGTCGTCATTCGCTCGAGAAAGGCTGCCATGTCTGACCGGATCACCGTCAACGGGTTGCAGGTCGCTACCGTCCTGCACGACTTCATCAACAACGAGGCGTTGCCCGGTACCGGTGTAGATGCGGACGCCTTCTGGGCCGGTGCGGCCTCGGTCATCGCCGATCTCGCCCCGCGCAACCGCGAACTGCTCGGCGTCCGCGACGACCTGCAGACCAAGCTCGACGCCTGGCACCGCGATCACAAGGACGCCGACCTCACCCCCGGCAGCGCCGACTTCGACTCCTACAAGTCGTTCCTGACCGAGATCGGCTACCTCGCTGAGGTCCCCGCCGACTTCCAGATCACCACGTCGAACGTCGACCGCGAGATCGCCGACACCGCGGGCCCGCAGCTCGTGGTCCCGATCCTCAACGCGCGGTTCGCGCTGAACGCCTCGAACGCCCGCTGGGGTTCGCTGTACGACGCGCTCTACGGCACCGACGCGATCTCCGAGGCCGACGGCGCGGAGAAGGGTTCGTCGTACAACAAGGTGCGCGGTGACAAGGTCATCGCCTACGCCAAGGACTTCCTCGACCAGGCCGTGCCGCTCGAACAGTGCAGCTACACCGATGTGCGGGCGTTCGCCGTCACCGACGGCGCGCTGCAGGTGACGCTGGACAGCGACAAGACCTCCACCCTGGCCGACCCGACCGCGTTCGTCGGCTACCGCGGCGACGCGGCTTCGCCGACCTCGATCCTGCTGCGTAACAACGGCCTTCACCTCGACATCGAGATCGATCCGTCCTCGCCCATCGGGTCCACCGACCCGGCCGGAATCAAGGACGTCGTCGTCGAATCCGCGATCACCACGATCATGGACTTCGAGGACTCGGTCGCTGCGGTCGACGCCGAAGACAAGGTCGTCGGGTACCGGAACTGGCTGGGCCTCAACAAGGGCGACCTGTCCGAAGATGTCACCAAGGGCGGCAAGACCTTCACGCGCGTGCTCAACGGCAACCGCGAGTACACCGCGCCGGACGGCACCACCTTCGACCTGCACGGGCGTTCGCTGCTGTTCGTCCGCAACGTGGGCCACCTGATGACCAACGACGCGATTCTCGACGCTGACGGCAACGAGGTCCCCGAGGGCATCCTCGACGGTCTGATCACGTCACTGATCGGCATCCACGGTTTGAGCGGCGCCGGGAGCGAAGCGAGCGGGCCGAATGGATCGCAAGCAGAGGGTCTACAGAACTCGCGGACCGGATCGGTCTACATCGTGAAGCCGAAGATGCACGGCCCGGACGAGGTCGCCTTCACCGTCGAACTGTTCGGCCGTGTGGAGAAGGTCCTCGGCCTGCCCGAGAACACGCTCAAGGTCGGGATCATGGACGAGGAGCGCCGCACCACGGTGAACCTCAAGGCCTGCATCAAGGCGGCCGAGCAGCGCGTCGTGTTCATCAACACCGGCTTCCTCGACCGCACCGGCGACGAGATCCACACGTCCATGGAGGCCGGGCCGATGGTCCGCAAGGCCGAGATGAAACAGCAGACCTGGATCGGCGCGTACGAGAACTTCAACGTCGACACCGGCTTGCACGCGGGCCTGCAGCACAAGGCGCAGATCGGCAAGGGCATGTGGGCCATGCCCGACCTGATGGCCGACATGCTCGAGCAGAAGATCGGGCATCCGAAGGCCGGCGCCACGACCGCGTGGGTCCCCTCGCCGACGGCTGCGACACTGCACGCGCTGCACTACCACCTCGTCGACGTCTTCGAGCGCCAGGACGAGATCGCCAAGCGCGATCCCGCCCGGGTCGAGGACGTCCTCACCATCCCGCTCGCGCCGAAGACGGACTGGTCCGACGAGGAGAAGCAGCAGGAACTCGACAACAACTGCCAGTCCATCCTCGGTTACGTGGTGCGATGGATCGACCAGGGTGTCGGTTGCTCCAAGGTCCCCGACATCCACGACGTCGCTCTCATGGAAGACCGTGCGACGCTTCGGATCTCGAGCCAGCTGCTGGCGAACTGGCTGCGCCACGGCATCGTGGCGGAGTCCGACGTCGTCGCATCGCTCGAGCGGATGGCCCCGGTCGTCGACCGGCAGAACGCCGGTGACCCGACCTACCGCCCCCTGGCGCCGGACTTCGACTCCAACATCGCCTTCCAGGCGGCCAAGGAGCTGATCCTCGAGGGTACGACGCAGCCGAGCGGCTACACCGAGCCGATCCTGCACCGCCGTCGCCGCGAGTACAAGGCGGCCAACCCGGCCGGCTGAGCACCGGGTTCCACGTAGGCGATACGACCGTGCCGAACCGCCGAGGATCGGCACGGCGTATCGTCGTACCCTGCACTGCGCACCGGCTCGCCACGGCCGACCGGGCGAGGGACGCACCGAGCAGGGAGGGCATCGGCGTTGGCACATCACCGGAGTAGCGGCGGGGAGAGCATCCGAAGCCGCGGCGTGAGCCGAGGTGTCGTCGCCGCACTCTTGTCGATCCTGCTCGTCGCGGCCGTCGTCGTCATCTGGCAGGACCTCGGCGATCAGATCGATCGCCAGGCCGAGGAGGCCGCCGCGCAGTGCGTCGAGGGTCGTGAGTCGGTACCGATCGTCGCCGATGCGGATATCGCGCCGGGACTTGCGGCCGTCGCCCGCAACTTCGGCGAGACGAACCCAGTCGTGCGCGACAAATGCGTCAGCGTCGACGTCCGGCCGGGCGACGCGAAGATCACCCTCGACGGTCTGTCGGGGTCGTGGGACACCGAGTCGATGGGCGCGTACCCGGCCGCCTGGGTGCCGCAGTCATCGGTGTGGTCGGCAGATCTGGCGGCGGCGAAACCCGATGCGATCGAGGGCAACACCCGATCGCTGGTCTCGACGCCGGTCGTGCTGGCGGTGTCCCCCGAGCTCAACAGCTCCCTGGCCGGCAGTCTCGACTGGTCGCAGTTCCCCACCCTGCAGCGCCGCGACAACTCACTCGCCGACTTCGGACTCCAGGGTTGGGGATCGTTGCGCATGGCGATGCCTATCGGCGCACAGTCCGACGCCAGCGCGCTGGCCGCCCAGGCGGTCGCGACACGCGTCACCCGGACCACCGGACCGCTGACCACCGCCGACGCCGAGTCGCCGCGGGTCAGTTCCAGTGTCCGCGCCATGCTGGAGGGCGCGCCGCTCTCCCCGGACGGGACACCCCAGGGCGCGGCAACGGCCATCGCCGACGCACCGGACGCGGCCCGAGCGGAGATCCACGTCGTGCCCATCACCGAACAACGCCTGTTCCAGATGACCCGCGAGGACGACCGCGCACGCCTGGCCGAACTCATCCCGTCGGGTCCGACGCCGATCGCCGACTACCCCGTCATCCGGATGTCGGGTCCCGAGGTCTCCGAGTCGGCAGCCGATGCCGTCGCCGAGTTCATCCAGTTCGCCTCGGAGCCCGAGCAGTTGCAGTTGCTCACCGAGCTCGGTTTCCGCGGCGACGCCCCGATGCCCTCCCCGACCCCGACCGTGACGTTCCCGCGCACGCCCGATCCGATGCCGACACCCGAGAACGGCGCGATCGTCGCCATCAACCGGCTCGTCTACGGGCCGGCCAGCGTTCCGGCGAGCTCCACGCCGCCCTCGGTGCCGTCGGGAAGCGCGGGGGGTTAGAGCTCGCGAGGACGGGTCGTTTCGACACGGTTCGTGGCTGCGCTCCTCACCTGCTCAACGAACAGGTGAGGAGCTTAAGACGATGAAGAAGTCAGCTGCTGTAGGCCTCGATCGGCGGGCAGCTGCACACCAGGTTGCGGTCGCCGTACACCCCGTCGATCCGCCGGACGGCCGGCCACACCTTCGCCCGGCCGCCTGCGGACGGCAGTCCCTGCGGGTAGACGGCGACTTCCCGCGAGTACGGGTGGTCCCACTCGCCGACGAGCGACTCGGCCGTGTGCGGGGCGCCGCGGAGCGGATTGTCCTCGGCGGGCCACTCCCCTCGTCCGACGAGTTCGATCTCGCCGCGGATGGCGATCATCGCATCGCAGAACGCGTCGATCTCGTCGAGGTTCTCGCTCTCGGTGGGCTCGACCATCAGCGTGCCGGCCACCGGGAAACTCATGGTCGGTGCGTGAAAACCGTAGTCGGCGAGTCGTTTTGCCACGTCGTCGACGGTGACGCCGGTGGCCTTGGTGATGGCCCGGAGGTCGAGGATGCACTCGTGGGCGACGAAGCCGTCCTCGCCGGTGTAGAGCACCGGATAGTGCTCACCGAGCCGCTTGGCGACGTAGTTGGCGGCGGTGATCGCCGTGAGCGTCGCCCGCCGGAGACCGTCTGCGCCCATCATCGCGATGTAGGCATAGGTGATCGGCAGGATCGCCGCCGAGCCGTACGGGGCCGCGGCGATCGTGGCCGACCCGGGCAGCTCGTCGGCGAGCGGGTGTCCGGGGAGGAACGGGGCCAGATGCTCCCGGACCGCGACGGGTCCGACGCCGGGCCCGCCGCCGCCGTGCGGGATGCAGAACGTCTTGTGCAGGTTGAGATGGCTGACGTCACCGCCGAAATGACCCGGCCGTGCGACACCGACGAGCGCGTTGAGGTTGGCGCCGTCCACGTAGACCTGGCCGCCGGCGTCGTGCACCGCGCCGCAGACGTCGCGGACGTCGTGCTCGAAGACGCCGTGCGTCGACGGGTACGTGATCATGATCGCCGCGACCCGGCCTTCGTTTGCCGCGATCTTGGCGCGCAGATCGTCGAGGTCGACGTCGCCGTTCTCGCGGCACCCGACCACCACGACGCGCATTCCGGCCATGACGGCCGACGCGGCATTGGTGCCGTGGGCGCTCGACGGGATGAGGCAGACATCCCGGTCGACGTCGCCGCGGCTGAGGTGGTAGCCGCGGATCGCGAGCAGTCCTGCGAACTCGCCCTGTGAACCCGCGTTGGGCTGGAGGCTGACGCGGTCGTAACCGGTGACCGCCACGAGCCAGCCCTCGAGCGTGGTGATCAGCTCGCGGATGCCCGCGGTGTCGTCGGCCGGGGCGAAGGGGTGCAGCTGGGCGAAGCCGGGCCACGTGATGGGTTCCATCTCGGTGGTGGCATTGAGTTTCATCGTGCACGACCCGAGCGGGATCATGCTGCGGTCGAGCGCGATGTCCTTGTCCGACAGGGCCCGCAGGTAGCGCAGCATCGCGGTCTCGGTGCGGTACCGGTTGAACGCCGGGTGGGTCAGGTACTCGCTGGTGCGATTCTCGATCGGCTGCGCGAGTGCCCGCGGGGTGATGCCGGCGACGTCGAAGGCCCGCAGGACGGCATCGATGTCGGCGTCGGTCGTCGTCTCGTCACAGGCGATGCCGATGGTGTCGGCGTCGACGCGTCGCAGGTTGATCCCGTCGTGGCGGGCGCGGGCGAGGATCGTGTCGGCTTGACCGGGTGCGTGCACCTCGACGGTGTCGAAGAAGTTCGCGTGTGCCACCGAGAACCCGCCCGCGGCGATCGAGTCGGCGATCCGGGCCGCTGCGTCGTGGGTGCGTCGTGCGATGGCACGCAGGCCGTCCGCCCCGTGGTACGAGGCGTACATGGCGGCCATCACCGCCAGCAGCACTTGCGCGGTGCAGATGTTGCTCGTGGCCTTCTCCCGGCGGATGTGCTGTTCGCGGGTCTGCAGCGCGAGTCGGTAGGCCAGGTTGCCGTCGGCATCCTTGGAGATGCCGACGAGCCGCCCGGGAAGCTGTCGGGCGTGCTTCGACCCGACGGCGAGGTAACCCGCGTGCGGTCCGCCGAAGCCCATCGGCACACCGAAGCGTTGCGTCGTGCCGAAGCAGACGTCGGCTCCCTGCTCGCCGGGCGGCGTGACCAGTGTCATCGCCAGGAGATCGGCACCGGTCGCGACGAGAGCGCCGCGCTCGTGCGCGGCGTCGACGATCGCGGTGGCGTCGATGATGCGACCCGATGCGCCGGGCACCTGGAGGATCACGCCGAAGAAGTCGCCGTCCGGCAGTCCGCATCCGGGCAGATCGGGGTGCAACGAGGCCTCGACGACCTCGATGCCCAGGGGCTCGGCGCGCGTGTCGAGGACGGCACGCGTCTGCGGGAACAGGTCCGCGTCGACGATCACGCGGTTCGACTTCGACTTGCCCGCGCGACGCATCAGCGTCATCGCCTCGGCGGCCGCGGTGGCCTCGTCGAGCATGGAGGCATTGGCCACCTCCATGCCGGTGAGGTCGGCGACCATGGTCTGGAAATTCAGCAGCGCCTCGAGACGTCCCTGGCTGATCTCCGGCTGATACGGCGTGTACGCGGTGTACCAGGCGGGGTTCTCCAGCACGTTGCGCAGGATGACGCCGGGCGTGTGGGTTCCGTAGTAGCCGAGCCCGATCATCGACCGGGCCACGGTGTTACGGGCTGCGAGGTCACCGAGTTGTGCGAGGACCGCGCTCTCGCTCAGCGGTGCGGGCAACGCCCCCAGGACGTCGGAATCGAGTTCGTCGGCGATGACCGCCGGGATGACGCGGTGCGCCAGATCGTCGAGGGACGACGCGCCGATGGCCTCGAGCATGCGCCTGGTCTCGTCGGCGTCCGGACCGACATGGCGGTCGACGAAGGCGGCCGACAGCTGGGGAGCGGCCCGTGTGGGGTCCGGGCTGGATCCGTCTGGGCTGGATCCTTCTGGGGCGTCGGACGGGGTCGCTTCAGTGGTGGACACGGTGGCGGGCAACCTCTCGCAGGCGCCGGTACACGGACCGGCTGCTGACCCTCCCCCTCTGTCATGTCTTCGGCCACAGCCGATGTGACGCCTGAGAGATTCGGCGCTGCGCAACTCTGCGCGATCGCCTTTCACCGTGGGCGGACGACGGATCGTCACTTTCCAGAGACGTCGTCACCACCGCGGTCCTGGGTGCCTGAGAGTTTGACGGAGAGGTGTTGCTCCTTCGGCGGCCGCCGGCGATGAGTATCCGACGGCGCTCTCCCGCAGCGTAGCGACGCGGGGCCAGTCTACGCGGAGTCTCGACTACCCGGTGCGACGGGCGCGGTTCTTGCGTCGCGCAGCGAGTTCGTCCTCGGGTGCGGTCTCACTGACACCGCCGTCGGCCCGCTCGCCGGGGAAGTCGGCGATGGTGCCGGTGAGTTCGCGCATCGCGCCGCTGACGGCGATGCCGAACACGCCCTGCCCGCCCTGCAGGAGGTCGACGACCTCTTCGGCCGAGGTGCACTCGTACACGGTCGTACCGTCCGAGAACAGGGTGATCTTCGCGAGGTCCTCGACACCGCGCTGACGGAGGTGGTCGACGGCGACGCGGATGTTCTGCAGGGAGATCCCGGTGTCGAGCAGACGCTTGACGATCTTGAGGACGAGGATGTCCTTGAACGAGTACAGGCGCTGGCTTCCGGAACCAGCCGCTCCACGGATCGACGGGACGACCAGCGAGGTGCGGGCCCAGTAGTCGAGCTGGCGGTAGGTGATCCCGGCGATCTGGCAGGCGCTCGGCACCCGGTAGCCGACGAGCTCGTCGGGCACCGTGTCGTCCGGGAAGAGGCCCGGGGCGATGTCGCCGAGACTGCCCTGGGTCGGGACGGCGTCGGGACGCTCGCCCACCGGACGATCGGGTGACTGGTCGCTCGACGTCGTTTCGCTGTCGACCGGACGATCGCCCACTTCTGACTCCCTCGCAAAGCTCGGATCGGACGCCGCACCACGGTGCCTGACGTCCACGTCCACAGTACGCGGTCCAGGCTGTTTCCGGTCGGCCGATCATCTTCATCGGCCCGTGTCCGGTGCTCGATGTCGCTGATGACGCTATGCGGCGGAGGACGGTGGATCAACGCGACTCGCCACGACACTCAACCTCAACTTGAGATCAAGACAAATGGTGATCGGGCGGTGTCGATTCCGTGATCTGAGTTTCGGTTCCGGTCGGCGAACACGTTCGTCGACGGATTCCACGAACCGGTCAGGCGCCGCTTGCCTTGAAGTCGTCCGGGGACACGTTGTCGAGGAACTCCTTGAACTTCTCGACCTCGTCCTCTTTGACCTCTTCGGGCTGCACCTCGGCGGACTCGTCGGAGTCCTCGTCCGGGATCAGCAACCCCGCCTCGGCGAGAACCTCTTCGTCGGCGATGATCGGCACCTCGGCACGCATCGCGACCGCGATCGAATCCGACGGCCGCGCCGACACCCGCAGATCGCCGGTGAAGATCATCTCGGCGTAGAAGGTGCCCTCCTGCATGTCGACGATCCGGACCTCGACGAGGGTCTGCCCGAACTCCTTGATGAGGTTCACGATCAAATCGTGGGTCAACGGACGAGGAGGCTCGATCCCCTTCTGCCGCAGCGCAATCGACGCAGCTTCACTCTGCCCGATCCAGATCGGCAGGTAGCGTTCGCCCTCGACCTCGCGCAGCAACAACACCGGCTGACTCTGCGGGGGTTCGACCCTGATGCCCACCACACGCATCTCGCTCATCTCGCACCTCCCAGACGCCTTGTACGGCGCTCGATTCAGTGACCTCGACGCTACACCGACTGAGCGGACAGCGGCGGCCGACTCGCGGCGCCCCAGCGGATCCCCTCAGCGGATGCCCTCGGCGGATCGTCGCTGTTCAGTCCGGTGCGGCGGCCGCACGCGCGCACCGCGATCTCAGTCCAGCGCACCCTTGACGGCCGCCTTGACCAACTGCGTGTGCAGCGTCACCGACAAGGCCGCGATCTCGCGCACGAGTTCCTCGGCACGGTCGCGCGCACCGGTGCCCTTGCCCTTGGCGATCGGGTTGGCGATCTGGGCGACGAGGCCCGCCTCGCGATCTGCGGACACCTTGAACGCCCGGAGATGACGCGTCTCCAGGCCGTAACTGGCCAGGGCCGCGGCCGCCTCGACGAGCCGTACGGCGTCCTCGTCGAAGAACCCGGCGGGCCCGGCGGTCAACAGGCCGTTGCGCTGGAGTTCGGTGACGAACGCCGAATCCACCCCGGTGCGTTCGATCAGCGACTCCCGGGAGACGCGTCCGGCGCGCGCACCGAAGTCGGTGGCCGGCGCCACGGTCCCGCGGGCCGCGGACAGCACGCGCGTTCCGCCGGGACCGAAACCGCCGTTGCCGTTGTCGATCGCGTCGAGCTGTTCCTTGATCACCTTCAGCGGGAGATACCGGTCCCGCTGCGCGGTCAGCACGAACCGCAGCCGTTCGCAGTCGGCCTGACTGAACCGCCGATACCCCGACGGAGCCCGCTCCGGGGTCACCAGACCCTCCGACTCCAAGAATCGGATCTTCGAGATCGTGATGTCCGGGAAGTCATCACGCAATTGGGCGAGAACCGTGCCGATCGACATCGATCCTTCGCCGCGGGGGGCCGTGGACGCCGTCACGGGTGTCAGGCGTCTGCTTCGTCGCGCGGACCGCTGAGGAACACCAGACGGAACTTGCCGATCTGAACCTCGTCGCCATTGCTCAGCGACGCGGTGTCGACCGGCTCGCGGTTGACGTACGTACCGTTGAGGCTGCCCACGTCGACGACCTGAAAGTCGTTGTCGCCGAGACGGAACTCGGCGTGACGACGGCTGACGGTCACGTCGTCGAGGAAGATGTCGCTGTCGGGGTGCCGGCCGGCCGAGGTCGTCGGCTGATCGAGGAGGAACCGCGACCCCGCATTGGGTCCTCGCTTCACGACAAGCAGCGCGGTCCCGGGAGCGAGTCGTTCGACCCCCGTGTCGGCCGGCTCACTCGAGGTGCTGGTCCCGGCATCGAGTTCATTGATGAACTCCTCCCGGAACACCGATGTGGTCTCCACCGGCGCCTCGAAGTCCCTGTCGTTTTCGCTCACCACTTCTCCTTCGTCGTCGTCAGTGCCGACCGCACAGTCGCCAACCTCGTTCTCGGAACCGCCGGCATCGCCTGGGACGGTGCCCGTCGGCTCTCGCCACGATGGCCGGTCGAATCTACATGACTTGTGCGGCCGGGTAGTTCTCGGCGCGAGATCGTGAGCATCGGTGTCACGTCGCGCCTCGTTCCCACTGCCGTAACCGTACCGGTCCTGCCGATCCCACCGGCGCGCGAGTCGACTCCGGCATCGACGATCATATCGTTCCGGAGGCGATCAGCTGGGTCGATCGGGGCTCCGGCCGTTCACGGCCGAGAGAACTCACCCCTCGATGACGGCGCGGTACCCCGCGGCGTCGAGTACCTCACCCAGGTGTTCGTCGAGGGTCGCCTCGTCTGCCGCCTCGATCTCGACCAGCCACCCCTCGCCGTACGGGTCCGAATTGACCAGTTCCGGCGAGGCGTCGAGGGCGTCGTTCACCGCCGACACCGTGCCTGCGAGCGGCCCGAAGATGTCCGAGACACTCTTCGTCGACTCGACCTCGGCGAACGACTCGCCGACGGTCACCTCCGCACCGCTCTCGGGTAGCTGGACGAACACCACGTCGCCGAGGGCGTCCTGGGCGTAGTCGGTGATCCCGACGCGCACCGTCGTCGGCCCGAGTCGCTCGATCCACTCGTGCTCCGCGGTGTAGCGCAAGGTCTCTGGCACTTTGCTGTCGGTCACGCGAACCCCTTTCGTCCTCGTCAGACTCTACTGTCTGCCGAGTCGCCTGCCGGGTGACGCGGCGGCATGAGCCGCATCACCAGGATCGTCTGATACCAGTACAGGACGAAGGACCACAGATACAGTCCGACGCCCCAGATCATGAAAGCCCAGCCGATCGGGTAGGCGATGGTCCCCACGATCGAATCGAGCTGTCCGGCAAGAAGCCACGGGAATGCGCTCATCAACGCGAAGGTCCCCGCCTTGCCGATGTAGAGCACCGGGAGCGCCAGCACGCCCCGCGATCGCAACAGTGGAGCGGACGCGAACAGCAGGACGTCGCGCGCGATGATCACACCGATCAGCCACCACGGCAGGAACTCCCGGATGCCGAACGCGATCGGGATGATCACGATGTAGAGCCGGTCGGCGGCCGGGTCGAGCAGCGCGCCGATCTTCGAAGACTGGTCGAGGAGCCGCGCGATCTTGCCGTCGGCCCAATCGGAGAAGCCCGAGAACATGAGGACGGCGAAGGCCCAGCCGTCCGCCTCCTCGACGAGGAGCAGCCACACGAACACCGGGATGAGTGCGAGCCGAAGCACGCTCAACGCGTTCGGGACCGTGACGATCCGGTCCGGAGCCGGCGTGGTCGCCGCCTCCGGCTCGGTCACCGGAAGATCCCGATGATGCCCTGCAAGGTTTTCGCTCCGCCCGAGGAGAACAGGTTGTCGTGGACCATGTAGGTCCAGGTGGTCGTCGACCGGTGCAGATCCGCCGACCCGAGGTCGACGCCGTCGGGGGTGATGTCGGCCTCCCGGAACGTCTCACGCGCCTTCGCGAGTGCCGTACCGGGCAGATCGGCGAACTCGGCGAGGATCAGCCGGTGGAACTCGTCCAGCGGGCTCTCCTTGCCCAGTGACCGGAGGTGGATGCTGGCGCGGACGTCGGAGACGAACGCGAGATGGTCGGCCCAGGCGCGGTCGAGGTGGTAGAGCACGATCTCGCGCGCGGCCTGTGTCAGCACTTCGCGTGGCACCGGCGTGACGGCGGGGGCGGCCTCGTGATCGGTCGCGGCCGTCTCGGCGTCGGCCTCATCGGTGGTGGTCTCCACCGTCGTCGTGCTCCCGGTCAACTGCGCGTAGCGGTCCGGTTCCAGATCCGCCAGCTCTTCGAGCGCGGCGTCGGTGGTCAGGATCTGCATACGACGTTCGACGATGATATCCCGCTGCTGATTGACCAGCTTGTTGTAACGCCAGGTGTTCGCGTGGAGTTCGAGCATCACGCCCTCGGCGATCCGCTGGGCCTGCTCGATGAGGTCGACACCCTTGCTGCCCATCGAACCGTCCTCGTTGGGCGACACGGGATCTCGTTTGAACGCGAGGTTCTTGGTGACGACCGGGTCCTCGAGGCTGGAGAAGAACACCGACGTACCGGGATCGCCCTGACGCCCCGCGCGTCCGCGCAGCTGACTGTCGAGACGTTCGGTGTCGTGGCGGCCCGTGCCGACGACGCACAACCCGCCGAGTTCGATGACCTCGTCGTGGGCGTCCGCGTCGTCCTTCGAACCGCCCAGGCGGATGTCGGTGCCCCGTCCGGCCATCTGGGTGGACACGGTGACGGCGTCCCGGGCGCCGGCCTCGGCGATGATCTTCGCCTCTTCGGCGTCGTTCTTCGCGTTGAGCACGACCGACGACACCCCGGCCTTGTCGAGGAAGTACGCGAGTTCCTCGGACTCGGCCACGTCGTGGGTACCGATGAGGACGGGTTGTCCGGTCTCGTGGATCTCCTTGACGTAGGCGACGATCGCCTCGACCTTGTTGGCCTTGGTGTCGTAGACCCGGTCGGGCAGGTCGGTCCGGACGTTGGGGGTGTTCGGCGGGATCTGCGAGACGCGCAGTTCGTAGAACTGGCGGAACTGCTCGCCGGCGGCGAGCGCGGTGCCGGTCATGCCGCAGACCTTCGGGTAGCGGCCGATCAGGGCCTGCACCGTGATGGTGTCGATGACCTCTCCCGAATCGGTCTGGGTCAGCCCTTCCTTGAGCTCGACCGCGGCCTGGACCCCGTCGGGCCAGCGCTGGAGCTGCGCGACGCGGCCGCGCGAGGCGTTGATGAGGTGCACGCCGCCGTCGCGGACGATGTAGTGGATGTCGCGTTCGAGGAGATAGTGGGCGTGCATGGCGATGCTGACGTGTACGAGCGTCGTGCCGACGTGTTCCTCGCTGTAGAGGTCGATGCCGCCGAGTTCTTCCTCGACGAACACCGCACCCTCGTCGGTCAGGGTGACGTTGCGGCCCTCCGCGTCGACCTCGTAGTGCTTGTTCTTCATCCGCGACACGACGTCGTGGATCGCCGCGTCCGGTACCTCGGTCTCGGTCGAACCGGCGAGCACCAGCGGCACGAGCGCCTCGTCGACGAGCACCGAATCCGCCTCGTCGATGATGGCCACGTCGGGTGTCGGCGAGACGAGGTCCGCTTCGGACAGGGCGAGCTGATCACGGAGGACGTCGAAGCCGATCTCGTTGACCGACCCGTAGGTGACGTCCCCGGTGTAGGCGCGTCGCCGTTCCTCGCGGCTCGAGTTCTCCGAGACCGCGTGGACGGTGATGCCGAAGACGTCGAACAGCGGCTTCATCCACTCCGCGTCGCGGGTCGCCAGGTAGTCGTTGACCGAGATCACGTGGACCTGATGTCCCTGCAGCACATGGCCGATCGCGGCGATGGCGCCGGCGAGCGTCTTGCCCTCACCGGTGGCCATCTCGACGATGTCGCCCTCAAGGAGACGGAGGGCGCCCTGCAACTGGACATCGAAGGGCCGCAGATCGATGGTGCGGTCGGCGGCTTCACGGACCAGGGCGAGGAACTTCGCGCGGTCCGCGGGCTTCTCGGCGATGTCGAGCTTCTCGGCCTCCGCGCCGAACGCGTCGTCGGCGAGTTCGGCGGCCCAGTCGGTGTGGGCTTCGGCGTCCTTGATCACACCCAACGACTTCGACTGGTTGCGAGTCGACTGGGCGCCCAGAAGGCGCCACATGCTGTTGCTCAGCTTTCCCACCGAAACATTTCTCCTGATCGTTCCCGGTTCCGTCGCGACCCACCCCCTCCGGGCGGTCAGGTCAGCAACAACGGTACGCGGCCGCTGGTCGACCGAGGGCGCCGACATTATGATCAGTCCACCCGATTCGGCTCGAGGACTAAGGACGGCCCATGACCAGGACTCGCCGGACCAGGGTTCGACTCCGTCTCCTGCGCGCGACGATCGCCGGGTCGCTCATCGCGGTCGGGGTCGGCCTCGGTGCATTCAACGACTGGTGGGTCGCGCTGTTCTTCGGGATCCCCCTGGTCTTCGCCGGCATCGCGGTCAGTCCCCGCGCTTCCCGGGTGTCGGAACTGCCGGAGTTCCGGCGCGCCACGTCGCCGGACGCCCCGCAGGTGGAGGTCGAGGCGCTCACCCGCAGCAGCCTCACCGCCGACGACTCGCAACCGACCATGGTCACCGCGACGATCAACCCACCGAACGACACCGCGTACCGGGCGCGCTGGATCACCTCGATGACCAAGGGGAATTTCCAGTCGCTGACCGACACCCCGTTCACGACACTGCCGCCGGATGCTCTCCCGCCCCGCGACCAGCCGGAGACCCCCGAATTCGACGACCAGCCCGGCCGCTGGGCGCTCGTCTATCCCGCGGTCACCCTGCTCGTGGCCGGCGCCTTGCTGTTCGGTGTCGCCGGCGGGTGGCACGTCGAGGGGCCGTCGCTCTCCGGGTTCGATTCCGCGATTGATTCCGACGACGAGGCCGACGAAGACAACGCGGCGACTCTCGCCGATCACCATCGGCGGATGCTGGACGCAATCGCTGAATACGCGGGCCCGCAGGGCGTACACAACGTGCTGCAACTCGACTACGAGATCGGCTCTCCGTCGGCCTCTGCGCGCGTCTTCGATCCCACTACCGGCCGTGCCAGGACGATCAACATCGGTGACGGGTACTCGAATTCGTCAGTCGTGCCCAACACCGAAAGAGCGAACAAGACCTTCGACGCCGCGGCCATCGACCCGAACACGCTTGGCTCACTCGCCGACCCGATGGTGGCGGCGGTCCGGCCGTACTCCACCGAACCGGAACTGGACAAGGTGGTCATCGAACGGCGCGGACCGGACGGTCCGGTATTGATCACCGGGACCATCGAACCCGACGAGGGCGTCGTCGATGATTACGTTGTCCAGGCGACACCCGACGGCACCGTCGCCGAGTTCTTCGACCCCGCGGACTTCGCCAAGTCGTTTGAACTGGCACGACGTGAACTGGCGGCTGCGCGTGTCCCTCTGGACGCACCCGTCATCGAGGAGTTCATCATCCAGGGGACAGCGGACGGTGTGTCCCCGGTCACAGCGAGCATCATCCAGAACTCTGGCGGGGTCCTGGTCCGGTACCGGCTCGGCGACCGTGGCGGCGAAGTCGCCGTCGCGCCCGGCGAATTCCCGGTGGCCTCTGTCAGCGAAGGCCGTTACCGAAGCGAAGGCTTCCGCTTCGACAGCATCTCGGCAGACACCCTCGACCAGGTCAGGGCCGACTTGATGAGACGTGCGTCGGTCCCGGAGTACGACCGCGATGCGGTGGGCGTCGAGGTCGAACGCAACCGCATCGACGAGGCTCCGGAGTTCGTCATCCGCATAGACATCGCCAACACCGACGACGCCGAGGCGGTCTATTCGTTGGACGGACGCTTCATCAAGGAAGGCCGGTACTGACACCGGAGCCGGCCGGCGCGACCACACTGGCCGGCCTCACACCTTCGGCGTCCCCGCTTCCAGCGCCCTCCGCGTGACGGCCTGCAGTTCGGCCACCGCCGCTTCGGGCGGATGCAGCACCCCGCGATCGGTCATCGTGGTGACGATGTCGCGGACGCGGCCGTAGTACGTCGCCTGCTCGGCCGGCGTGCTGCTGGCGGCGGCGTGGTTGTAGAGCTTGAGCGCGCGATCGAGGTCGTCCTGATCGGTCTGCTCCAGGTAGCTTGCGCCCACCCGCCGGCCGTTCTTCTCGCAGGCGATCCAGGCCCGCCGCAGTCTGGCGACGGACTGCTGGTAGGCGTCGGCGCGCGAGCGGTTGTCCGGGTAGTCGTCGGTCCGCAGAGCCATCGCCTCGTCGAGCGCGAGATGGAAGGTCTGCGTCTGTTCGACCGTCACGTCGGTCACGGCCGGATACCTCAGCAGCATGGCGGGATCGAGTTCGTATGTTCCGTAGGCGCCGAGGACCTCGTCGTGCCGACGCGTCGCTTCCTCCCACAACCGTTGCGCAGCTTCGTCAGAGCCCGCGTCGGCGATCCGGGGCCCGCCGGATGCGGGTCGGGTCAGGTCGACCGGTTCGTCCGGCGGGGCACTCGCCGCTGCCGCCCGCGACCCGGCCGGGGTCGGGGCGCCCTTCTTCTTCGTGGCGATGCGTTCGGGCGCGTGCCGGCGGAGTCGGGCCAGGATCTCCGCGACCGCCGGGTCTCCTTCGACGACGGCGACCCGCCAGAACTCCGTCTCCGACGCGGCATCGGGATCGTCTCGGGTCTCGCCCGGACTCCGATCGGCCGGCACCGGTTTTCCGTCCCGGGTCGCGAAGGTGAGTTTGAGGTACTTCTGGCCGATCACCGTCAGGTGCCGGGCACGGTCGCCGGCCATGTCCGAGGTGGAGTCCGCCGGACCTCCCACCGCGACCGTCACCAGCGACGAGAGCGGGTACCCGACGAGTGTGCGGTCCTCGTTGCCGAAGTAGACCGTGTCGTCGTCGACGGTGAGCAGGACGGCGCCTCGTTCGCCGAGCCGGCCGTAGGCCGCTCCGAGCAGCGATGCCACGATGGCCCCACCGACCACCGCCGACGTGATCAGACCGTCGACGCCGGCGATGTTGAGGGTCACGAGCGCGATCATCGCGACGACCATGAGAACCCAGGCTG
Source organism: Gordonia sp. IITR100 (assembly GCF_002009645.1). Lineage (NCBI taxonomy): Bacteria > Bacillati > Actinomycetota > Actinomycetes > Mycobacteriales > Gordoniaceae > Gordonia > Gordonia sp. IITR100. The sequence goes on from NZ_MVKV01000019.1 coordinate 47,294, forward strand.
CGGTGGCCGAGCGGTGGTGGCGACCGGTCAGGTATTCAGTCCGACACGTCACCGGGACCATGGTGCCCACATTCGTCATATCCATACCCCTGTCCGGTCGGCTACCGTTGTGCGCGTGAGCTCCGGCGAACGCCGTCAACCGGCGCAGCGACGTCAATCCGAGGCGGGACGTCTACCCGCGCGCGACCGATCCCCGGCCCGCGAACACCGCATCAGCTTACGCATGGCCTTACTGCTCAGCGCGGTGATCGCCGCGGTCGGCACGATGCTCGTCGGCCCCGGGTCCGCGGTCGCCGCTCCCCCCGCCCCCGGCTTCGTCGGCAAGACCTACACCTCGACCGCGGTGACCGGTGAACAGATCCCCGGCGGTGGACCCCTGGAGATCAGTTTCCCGGCCGCCAATCGGATCGCGCTGTCGGCCGGTTGCAACCGGCACATCGGGGATCTCCGCGTCGACGACTCACTGTTGCGTCTCGGCTCCCTCGCCTCGACGATGATGGCCTGCCCCGGTCCGCACGCCGGCGCCGACGCCTGGGTGACCACGTTCACCAAGGAACCGCTGACCTGGTATTCGGTGGGCCACGCGCTCGTCCTCGTCGGCCCCGCGGCGCAGGTCCTGCTCACCGAGAAGCCCTCGTGAACCGCCGACCGGTCACCGTGACCGTGACCGGCGCGGCCGGCAGCATCGGGTACGCCAGCGTCTTCCGGATCGCCGCCGGGGCGATGCTCGGCAAGGATCAGCCCATCGCCCTGCGCCTTCTCGAGTTGCCGCAGGCGGTCTCCGGCGCAGTGGGCACCGCGATGGAACTCGACGACGGCGCGTTCCCCCTCCTGAAGTCCGTCGACGTCCTCGACGATCCGCGCAAGGCGTTCGACGGCGCGAGCTTCGGCCTGCTCGTCGGGGCGCGACCCCGCACCAAGGGAATGGAGCGCGCCGATCTTCTCGCCGCCAACTCCGACATCTTCGCCGCCCAGGGGTCGGTCATCAACGACGTTGCCGCGGATGACATCCGGGTGATCGTCGTAGGGAATCCCGCCAACACCAATGCGGCGGTCGCCGCCGCGAACGCACCCGAGGTCCCGCCTGAACGGTTCACCGCGCTGACCCGGTTGGACCACAACCGCGCGATTGCCCAGCTCGCTCGCCGGACCGGCGCGAGCGTCGCCGAGATCAGCCGGGTCACGGTGTGGGGCAACCACTCCGCCACGCAGTACCCCGACATCTTCCACGCCCGGGTCGGCAACCGAAGCGGCGCGGACATCGCCGCCGACCGTGACTGGCTCGTCGACGACTTCATCCCGACCGTCGCCCGCCGTGGCACCGCGATCATCGAGGCTCGCGGATCGTCGTCGGCGGCCTCGGCGGCGAACGCCACCATCGACCATGTCCACGACTGGGTGCTCGGGACACCGCCCGACGACTGGACGTCGGTGGCGCTGCCGTCCCCGGGAGCCTATGGAGTCCCCGAGGGACTCGTGTGCTCGTTTCCGGTGCGCTCGATCGACGGCCGGTGGCAGATCGTCGAGGGTCTCGACATCAACGAGTTCTCGCGGGCGCGGATCGACGCGTCGGTCGCCGAACTCCAATCCGAGCGCGAGGCCGTGTCCACCCCGTAGTGTTTCTGCTCATGTCGAAGAAGGACAAGGCGAAAAAGGCCAAGATCGGGAACAAGGTCTACGAGGCGGAGTTGTTCCGGTTGCAGACCGAACTCGTGAAGCTCCAGGAATGGGTCCGTGACAGCGGCACCCGCGTCGTGGTCATCTTCGAGGGGCGTGACGCTGCCGGCAAGGGCGGAACGATCAAGCGCATCACGAGTATCTGAGCCCACGGATCGCACGGGTCGCCGCGCTCCCGGCGCCGACGGATCGTGAACGCGGACAGTGGTATTACCAGCGTTACGTCGCGCATCTGCCCGCGCCCGGCGAGATCGTCTTGTTCGACCGGTCCTGGTACAACCGCGCCGGCGTGGAGAAGGTCATGGGTTTCTGCACCCCCGAGGAGCACTCGCGGTTCCTGCGGCAGACCCCGATCTTCGAGCAGATGCTCATCGACGACGGCATCCTGCTGCGCAAGTACTGGTTCTCGGTGTCCGACGACGAACAGCTCAAGCGGTTCCGGTCACGCATGAACGACCCTGTGCGGCAATGGAAGCTGAGCCCGATGGATCTCGAGTCGGTGTACCGGTGGGAGGACTACTCGCGCGCCAAGGACGAGATGATGGTCCACACCGACACCGCGCTGAGTCCCTGGTACGTCGTCGAATCCGACGTGAAGAAGCATGCTCGCCTGAACATGATCTCGCATCTGCTGTCGACCATCGAGTACGCCGAGGTCCCCCGCCCCCGCGTGTCCCTGCCCAAGCATCCGATCGAGTCGGGCAACTATCACCGCCCGCCGCGCTCGCTGTCCAAGTACGTACCCGACCACGTGGCGACGCTGATCCGCACCGACCACTGATGTGGATCGGGTTCTGCGAGTTCGACTATCTGCTCGGTGACGTGCACTCGCTGAAACAGAAGCGGTCCGTGGTGCGACCGATCGTCGCCGACCTGCGCAAGCGGTACACGGTCTCGGCTGCCGAGGTCGGACACCTCGACGTCCATCGGCGAACCGTCATCGGGGTCAGTGCGGTGGCCGCCGACCGCGGACATGTCGTCGACGTGCTCGACGCCGTCGAACGTTCTGCGGCAGCCCATCCCGAAGTCGAGTTGCTGTCGGTGCGACGCCGGGTCGTCAGCTCGGAGGACTTCTGAGGTCGTCGACGACCCCGGCGGCAGCCGCGGCCCGGCGGTAGGCGGCCGCGAGGGACTCGACCGTCTCGTGCGCGTTCAGTCCGCTCGGGTTGGGGACCACCCAGAGTTCGGCCCCGTCCCACGTCTCGTCCTGCCGCCCCGGCACGGCATCGCGGCGCCCGAACGCGCTGCGATACGCGGTGATCCCGGCGACCGCGACAACCCGTGGGCGGATCTCACGAACCCGTTCGCGCAGGCGGCGTCCCCCCTCGCGGAACTCCTCGACGGTCAGTTCGGCGGCGGTCGCGGTGGCGCGTGGCACGACGTTGGTGATCCCCACGCCGCGGTCGAGCAGCATCGTCCGGTCGGCGTCGGACATGCCCGTCGATGCGTCGATCACGTGGTCGACGATGCCGGCCCGGGCGAGCGCCGGGTAGAACCGATTGCCGGGCCGGGCGAAATGCGCACCGGTGGCCGCGGTCCACAGGCCGGGGTTGATGCCGACGAACAGCAGCTTGCAGCCCTCGCCCACGAGGTCGTCGACGGTGCGGTCTCGGTAGGCGAGCAGGTCGGCCCGGGTGAATCCCATCAGGCACACCGGGTATCCGGCCGGGCGATGCGGGAACGCGTCAGGATGCCGTCTCCGCACCGTGTCGGGCCGACACGCAGAACTGGTTGCCGTCGGGGTCGGCGAGCGTCACCCACACGAAGCCGGGCATCTCACGATCGGCGATCCGGCTCGCGCCCGCCGCCACGAGTCGATCCACCTCCGTCTCGAGATCGTCGGTGGTCAGGTCGAGGTGGACGCGGTTCTTGCCGGGCGTGGGGTCCTCGACCTGCTGGAACGCGAACAGCGGCCCGCCCTCCCCGACCGCGACGACGATGAAGTAACCGTCGTTGTCCTCGACGATGCGGCCGCCGAGCTGCTCGGCCCACCACGTCGCCAGGGGCGCGGGCGCGAGTGCGTCGACGGTGATCATGCCCAGTGCGAGACTCATGCCTGCCAAGCTACTCCCGGCCACCGACATCCCCGGGCGGTCGCGGGCAGATCGTCGGCACGTTCGCCGCTAGCCGCCCGGAAGGACCCGATCACCACTTACACTCACGCTGATGCTCGAAATCTCCTATACGGTCTTGGGCGGCCTCGGGGCTCAGATCGGTTCCGACCCCGTCGAACTCGGCACGCGCAAGCAGCGGGCGACACTCGCCCAGCTGATCCTTGCCGAGGGTGTTCCGGTGCGCGCCGACAGTCTGATCGAGGGCATCTGGGGCGATTCGCCTCCGGAGCGCGCAGAGGTGTCGCTCCAGTCCTACATCTCGGGCCTGCGCAAAATCCTCGAGCCGCATCGAAAGCCTCGGACTCCCTCCACGGTCCTGCTCACCCACGGGACGGGGTACAGCCTCCCGACGGCCGCCGACAACGTCGACGTGCGCCGGCTGACCGCCCGGGTCGGCGATGCTCGTGCATTGATGCAACAGGGCGACGCGGCGGGTGCCGCACCGCTGCTGCACCAGGTGCTCGCCGACTATCGTCCCCTGCTCCCCGAGTTCGAGGGCCTCGCCTTCCGGGACGAGGCCGCCGATCACCTCGACCGCATGCTGCAGGCGGCGCGGGAGATGTCCTTCGAGGCCCGCATGGCCGACGGCGACCACCGCCTGCTCGTCACCGAACTGGAGACCGAGGTCGAACGCGCGCCGCTCGACGAGGGCTTGTGGGTGCTGTTCGCCACCGCCCTCTACCGACTCGGCCGTCAGTCCGACGCACTCGGGGCGATCGCCACCGCCCGCCGGACCCTCGCCGAGGAGATCGGCGTCGACCCGGGACCCCGTCTCCGCACCCTCGAACGCGACATGCTCGACCACGCTCCGCATCTCGACGCCCCGGCCGCCACCGCCGCGGGCAAGGTGACGCTTGCGCCGGACGTCCCGACACCGGGCCCGCGGACGTCGGCGCAGTCGACGACGGACGAATCGGTCGACGACGCCGACCTCGACGACGCCCCGTCGGTGGTCGGCCGGACCGACGAACTCGCCGCGTTGCATCGGGCGGTGCTCGCCTCGATGACAGGACACGGCGGCGTGGTCGTGGTCGAGGGCGAACCGGGCGCGGGCAAGACGGCGCTCATCGACGAAGCCGGCCGTCGGGCCGCGGGCGCCGCCGACCTCCGGGTCCTGTGGGGGCGCTGCGTCGACGACCCGGCCGCACCCTCGATGTGGCCGTGGGTGCAGATCCTCGGTGCGGTCCTCCCCCGGCTCGACCCCGCCGATCGGGAACGACTCCTCGACAGTTCACTCGGCCGGATGGTGACCGAGGGCGTCAACGTGATCCCGCCGCCCCGGCAGATGCCGGACGCGGCCGCTCGATTCCAGTTCTACGACCAGGCCGCCGATCTCCTCGAGGGGGTGGCCGCGACGTCGAAGCTGATCATCGTGCTCGACGATCTGCAGTGGGCCGACGGTGCGTCTCTGGAGTTGTTCGCGCACATGGCCGCCCGACGCACCGCCGGGGTCACGTTCTTCGCCTCGTTGCGTTCGCCGTCGAACCGGCCCGTCGTCGCCACCACCCTGGCGACGCTGGCCCGGTTGCCGGAGCATCGCCGCCTCCACGTCGGCCCGCTCGGCGGCGACGACATCTCCGAGCTCATCCGGCGCGAGACCCGGCAGTGGCCGGAGGTCGCCACCGTGTCGTCGATCCAGCGACGCACCGGAGGCAACGCCTTCTTCGTGCGCGAACTCGCCCGCATCCTGGCCGACCGGGGGTCCATCGCGGGCAGCGCCGTCCCGTCCGGCATCCGTGATGTGGTGCGCCAGCGACTGGTCGGCATGTCCGCGGCGACGACCGAACTACTCGAACTCGCGTCCCTCATCGGGACCCGCGTGGACCTGGTCCTGCTGGCGACCGCCGCGAAGCGCCCGGTCGACGAGGCGCTCGACCTCCTCGAACCCGCGGGCGAGGCGGGTGTCATCGATCTCGGACCGGAGGATCCGTTCGGATTCGGCTTCAGTCACGACATCATCCGGGAGGCGATCGCGGACGGCATCGCCGCCATGCGCGCACGGCGACTGCATCTCGCGATCGCCGACGCCCTCGCCGGCAACTCGTCGCCGCATGCCGTGGCGAGAGTCGCGCGGCATCTGTGGTCCGCCGGGCCGCTGGCCGACCGTGAGCGCACCACGACCGCCCTCCTCGCGGCGGGGAACATCGCGCTGCGCACCTACGATTTCGACGGGGCGCGCCGGCATCTCGGGGATGCGGCGACGCTCGCCCGCGCGACCGGTGACCAGCAGGCGGAGCTCGTCGCGATCACCACCCAACTGGCCGGAGACGTCGCGGCGCACGGGTACTTCGCCGCCGATCCCGAGCTGCAGGACCGCGCCCGTGTACTCGCCTCCGCCCTCGGCGACGCCCGGCTCCTCGCCACCCTCGACTACGCCCGCTGCGCGGCCCACATCCAGATCGCGGATGCACACACCGGCCACCGTCTCGCGGAGGATCTGCGTCGGCGCGCCGAGAGATCCGACGACCCGGTCGTCACCCATCTGGGCATGCACGCCGCCGGCATCGACGAGTTCACACGCGGCAATTTCGGTGCGGCGCATCGCATCCTGGAGGACTATGCGCCGATCGACGTCGTCGTCGACGGTCTCCGCGACGATCAGCTCGCGATGGCCCGCGGTTTCCGCGCCTGGGCGGCGACCGTGCATCGCGGTGTCGACGCCGGCCGAGACCTCTTCGCCGCGATGGCCGATGCCCATCCCGATCCACGGTCCCGGCTCGCCATGGCCATCTTCGCCGTCGGCGGGGCGTCGATGCTCGGCGACACGAGGTGGGTTCTGGACGCGGGCCCGGCCATCACGTCCGACGGCGTCGGGCCCCTCGCCTACCTCCGTCGCGGCGGCGAACGCATGTACTGGTGGGCGCGCGCCCTCACCGGCGACCTCGACGACGCCCTGGAGCACATCGAGCGACTGGGTGCCGACGAGGTCGGTATGGAGGATCACCCGCGGACGGGTGAGGGCTACTGGCTGGGTCTGCACGCCGAGGTCCTCATCGTCGCCGGCAAGCTCACCGACGCCGCCACACTGCTCGACCGGGCCGACGACTTCGCCGACCGCACCGGTGAACGTTATGCCGACGCCCACCGCCTCCTCGTCCGCGCACGTTACGAGTACGCCAACGGGCGTCCGGCGTCCGTGGTCGGCGCCACGCTGGCGACCGCGCGCGACACCGCCCGCGCGCAGGAGGCGGCCGGGTTGATCCGACGGATCGATTCGCTGGCCACGACCTGGGGTCTGACGTCCCCGACCTGAGTCGCCAAGTCCGCCTCAAGTCGCCTTCAAGCGCCGTCGGCGACCCTGGTCAGGACTCCGGCGTCGTCCGGAGCCCGACGAATTCCGCCGGATCGTTCCGGCCGCGACCGAGGACCTGCCGATGCCCGCAACACCCGCCTCCTCCCTGCCCGAGCACGCCGAGCGCCTCACCGTCCGGACCCGTACCTCGGTCCTCGCGCAACTACGCGACCGGATCGCCGGCGACGTCTTCGGCCCCGGCGATGCCGGCTACCTCGACGCGCGATCCGGCTTCAACCGGCTCGACGTGCACCGCCCGGCCGTGATCGCCGTGCCCGACAATCATTTCGACGTGGTCGAGGCGGTCCGCTTCGCCGTCGAGGAAGATCTACGCGTCGCCGTCCAGGCGACCGGTCACGGCACGGGGAGACCGGCCGACGGCGGACTGCTGATCAACACCTCCCGGCTCTCGTCGGTGAGCGTCGACCCCGTCACCCGGACCGCCCGGGTCGGCGCCGGCGCCCCATGGCGAACGGTCGTTGACGCGGCGGCGCCGTACGGTCTCGCGCCACTGATGGGCTCGGCCGGCGGGGTCGGGGCGGTCGGTTACACGCTCGGGGGCGGTTTCGGCTGGCTCGGTCGACGCCACGGCCTCTCGTCGGACCGCGTGCTCTCGTTCGACCTGGTGACTCCGGACGGGACACCGATCCGGGTCACCGATACCAGTTTCCCGCACCTCTTCTGGGCGTTGCGCGGCGCCGGCGCCGGCGGTCTCGGTGTCGTGACGTCCATGGAGATCGCGCTCGTCGAGGTGTCGACCGTGTACGCCGGCAATCTCTTCTATCCGGCCGCCGACGCCGAGGAGATCATCCGCCGGTTCCGCGACTGGGCGCCCGCCCAGTCCGAGGAGCTGACGTCGGCCGTCGCGATTCTCAACCTCCCGCCCACGGACGACGTCCCGGCGCCGCTCCGCGGCCGGAGCTTCGCCGTCGTGCGCGGCTGCTGGTCCGGGGATCTCGACGCCGGTCGCGCGGTCGTCGACGAATGGCGCGAGTGGCGGACGCCGGTCGTAGACATGTGGGGTGCGCTGCCGTTCTCGGCGATCGACGCCGTCAGCATGGACCCGACCGAGCCGATGCCGGTGATGGTCACCACCGAATGGTTCGACGATCTCCCCGACGTGGCCGTCGACATCGTCGCCGCGCGGGTCCGGCCGGCCCCGGCGTCTGCGCCGCTCATCGTGTGCGGCGAGATCCGCCACGCCGGTGGAGCGATCGCTCGCAGCGCGGACAACGCGCCCAACGATCGGGGGCGACAGGGCCGGTTCCTTCTCGAACTCGTTGCGGCGGTGCCCGATCCGCACGTCGCATTGGCCGTCGAGTCGACGTTGCGGGTGACCCGCGCCGAGCTCGAGCCCTACGTGACCGGCGCCGCCTACCTCAACTTCACCTCCGGCTCCGAACGCGTCGCCCGGGCCGCGGACGCGTTCAGCGCGGACAACCGTCGCCGGCTCGACGAGATCAAGGCCGGCCTCGACCCGGCGAATCGCTTCTGTCACGGCGACCTGTGATCGGCCGATCGGACAGCGCACTTGCCCCGGGTGGCCGGATGTGGACTGATGGTCGGCATGCTTGAACCGTCCGGACCCCGGCACGATCGCACCCCAAACGACCGGCCCCTGCTCGTCGTGGACGCCGCCAACGTCGTGGGTTCGGTGCCCGACGGGTGGTGGCGCGATCGCCGCGGAGCCACCGAACGGTTGCGGACGCGTCTCGACTCCGTCGCCGTCGGCGGACTCGAAGGACTGCCGGGGCCACTCGAGGTGGTGCTCGTCGTCGAGGGTCGGGCCCGCGGTGTCGTGGCGAGCGAACAGGTCCGGATCGTCGACGCGCCGGGTTCGGGGGACGACACGATCGTCGGCGTCGTCGCGGATTCAGATCCTCGTCGCGAGCGCATCGTCGTCACCGCCGACCGTGAATTGCGGGCCAGAGTCGCGCAACTGGGCGCCCGGACGATCGGCCCCGCCGCCATCCCGAGGTGACCGGGCCGGAGTCGACCGTCCGTTTGACGTCCGATTTCTCCGTTCTGGTGGCGGTGGGATGCCACCCGCCCGATAATCCTCAGAGCGTCGGCGACTGCCGACAACGGGAGGATTCCATGACCGAAGTCGATGTCCTGATCGCCGGCGCGGGCCCCATCGGCTTGACCGCCGCCATCGAGCTGCGCAGGCGCGGAGTTCGCGTGCGGATCGTCGATCCGCTCCTCGAACCCCCGCAGTACGCCAAGGCGGTCGGGATCCAACCGCGGACGCTCGAGGTCTTCGAGAGCATGGGCGTCGTGAAACAGGTGCTCGACGCCGGGCTCGAGATGCGCGGACAACTCGTCTACGTCAACGGAAGTCAGGTCTCGCGGGTCGATCTGTCGACGCCACCCGACGTGCCCTACCGATTCCACCTGCTCCCCCAGTACGCGACCGAGCGCATCCTGCGTGAGCGCCTGACCGATCTGGGTACCGAGGTCGACCGGGGCACCGCCGTGTCCGCGTTCGACCAGGACGCGGACGGGGTGACCGTGACGCTCACGGGTCCGGACGGGGACACCACCGTCCGTGCGGGCTATCTGCTCGGCGCGGACGGCGCCCACAGCGTGGTGCGCAAGGGACTCAAGCTGTCCTTCGAAGGGGCCGCCTTCACCGAGCAGTACATGCTCGGCGACGTCGTGGCGGACTGGTCGATGCCCCAGGGGTACGCGATCCGCTCGATGCACCAGACCGCAGACGGCACGACCGACGACCAACTGGTGTGCATCCCCCTTCCCGGCCGCGGCCGCTACCGGATGTCGATGCTCGTCCCCGACGAACTCGCGGTCGCACCGACCACCGGCGGAGACGGTGTGGCGCACGGTTTCGAGGGAACCCGGGCGCCGGAACTGTCCCACATCCAGGCCGTGGTCGACCGCCTCGCACCGGAACCCGCGACGGTGTCGAACCTGCGCTGGTCCTCGGTGTTCCGGATCAGTCACCGCATCGTCGATTCCTACGGTCGTGGACGCGTGTTCGTCGCCGGCGACGCCGCCCACATCCACCCGCCCACGGGTGCGCAGGGGATGAACACCGGCGTGCAGGATGCACACAACCTCGCCTGGAAGCTCGCCCTCGCCGTCGCGGGTGTCGGCTCCGACGGGCTGCTCGACAGCTACGACCTCGAACGTCGGCCCGTCGGCGAGGAGGTCGTGGGACGCACGGTCCGGGACGCCCGCGAAGGCATCGGCACCGATTCCAACGACTTGGACTTCATCATGCGGCGCGAGGGCCAATTGCTGATCTCCTACGCCGACAGTCCGCTCGTCGCCGGGTCGGCGGTACCCACGGCGCCGGCCGCACCGCGCGCCGGTGAACGCGCACCGGATGCCGCCGGCCTCAGCCGCGATTCCGTCAATTTCCCGCTGCGACTGTTCGACGTGATCGGCGGCGTCGACCATTCGCTCGTCCTGTACGCCGACCCCACCGCCGGCGCCGACGAGGTCGCGGCGCTCGAATCACTCGCCGACGAGATGTCGGCGAAAGCGCACGGCCACCTCGACATCCATGTGATCGCCGCGCCGACCGCGCAGGTCGGCAGCACCGAACTACCGCTGCTCCGGGACACCGACGGCCGCTTCACCGATGGCTACCGCCCCGACGGTTCGACGGTGTTCGTCATCCGGCCCGACGGGTATGTCGGGTACCGCGGGCCGACCACCGACGGCAAGGCCGCGCTGCGTCATCTCGAAGGCACCTTCGGGTAGCGGCGGCACCTCGTACCGGCGCGCGGCCATGTCGTTCGATCTCTGTCCGGCCGGGGCCACCGGCCGCGCACGCCGTAACCTTGGGAATCGTGACCAGCAGACCGGCACCCAACCGCCCCCTGTTCCGGGCCGCGGGCGTGCTCGCCGACCGCATCGGCACCTCGGTCCGGCAGCGCTCCGCCGAATCACGTCTCGGCCGCGCGATGGGTGCCGGCGAGGTGATCTACCTGGTGGCACCGGCCGGCCACCCGAACTACGGCGACGAACTGATCGCAAGAACCTGGTTGCGGCACCTGACCCGGGTGCGTCCGAATGCCACGATCGTGCTGGACTGCCACAGCCCGGGCACGGCCACGACGCTGCTGCGCGATGCCCACCCGAACATGCTCGTCGTCGACACCCTGTGGCAATTGACCACATACGCGGCGGAGGCCGAACAACCCGCGCCCTGGGAGTGGGTCGCCGCCGCCGCCCTCGACTCCGGTCTGGCGCCGCGACTGACCGCCGGGCTCGACCTCCTGGGTTCGGCGACCACCATCCACCTGCTCGGTGGCGGTTATCTCAACACCGTGTGGCCGCACCACGTCTCGTTGTTCGTCGCAGCTGCCGCAGTGGCCCGGCGATCCGGCGCGCGTCTCGCCGCGACAGGTCAGGGACTCGTGCCCGCGCTGCGGGGCCGGGCGTGGGCGGCGTTGACCGAGGCGTTCGCCGCATTCGACGTCGTGGACGTGCGCGACACCGCGTCGTACGACGTGCTCGACGGCGTCGTCGGCGCACGGCATTCCGGCGACGACGCGTGGCTGGCCTTGCACCGACCGCGACCTCCGCTGTATCGCGAGATGGACACACCGGCCGAGAACGGCGTCGTCCTGTGCTTGCAGTCCGATCTCACGGAGCGGTTCACCGGACCGCGGGCGACCGGCGTCGAAGCCCTGGCCGACTTCGTGCGGGCGACGCTCGACGCCTGGGACGTACCCGGTTCGGCGGTCACCGTCGTCGAGGGAATCCCGGGGCACGATTACGAGGTTCCCTACCGGCTCGGAACACGTCTGGCCGGTGCCACCGTGCGCACCTTCCGCGACGTCTGGAACGACGGGTTGCCCGCCGGTCACCACAACACCTGGATCAGCACGCGGTTCCACCCGCACCTGATGGCCGCGGCCGCGGGCGATCCCGGGATCGCGGTCGCGGCGATGCCGGGTTACTACACCACCAAACATTGGTCACTGGTCGAGGCCGGCTCGGACTGGACGGTGGTGGATTCCGGTACGTCCGTCCCGGACCGGCCGTACGGGCGGGGTTTCGACCCGGTGGCGCGGGAGCGGGCCGTCGCCTCGAAGCTCGCCACGGCCGTCGACATCTACCCGGTCTCGCCGGCGCTGGCGCACCGCATCTGACATACCCGCCCCGGACGTTGTCCCATTTGCGCCAAGTCGCCTCGGTGCGCCGACCTGCCGTTAGAGTGACCACATGAGCCGAAACCCCGTGCGCGCCACGGCCCTCCTCCGCATGGTGACGATCGGTGCAGCGGCCGTACTCGGCCTCGTCGCATGCTCACCCTCGGAGACGGCATCCGGTGCGGGATCGTCGAGTGCAGCGCCCGGCTCGGGTCAGACGACCTCGGTGCCGGCCGACACCGCGGCGGCGTTCCAGAAGGCGATCGACGACACCCGGGCCGCCGGGAATCTCCCCGGCGTCATCGCCCGGGTCATCTCACCGGCCGGAACCTGGACGGGGACGTCCGGGGTCCGGGCGGCCGGCGGGGACGATCCCATCCGGGCGGCGGATCACACCCGCATCGGCTCGCTCACCAAGACGATGACGGCCACCCTGCTGCTGCAGCTCGTCCAGGAGGGCCGCGTCTCGCTCGACGACCGCATCGACAGGTTCGTCCCGGACGCCCCGAACGGCAGCGCGACGTTGCGCCAGGTCGCCGACATGACCAGCGGCATCCCGTCGTACACCGCGTCCGAGTCCTTCGACCGGAAGTTCTTCGCCGACCCCGAATCCGTCTGGACGCCCACCGAACTGGTGGACACCGCGAAGGCGCTGCCACCCAGCTTTCCGCCCGGGCAGGGCTGGGAGTACTCCAACACGAATTACGTCCTGCTGGGCCTGGTCATCGAGAAGGTGCTCGCGAAACCCATCGGCGAGGTCTTCGCCGACCGGATCTTCACGCCCCTGGGCATGGACGAGTCCTCGTGGCCCGGCGGGTCGGTCGAGATCCCCGACCCACACCTCGACGGCCTCACCGACCAGGGCCAGCCCGACGGGCAGACGGTCGACTCGACGCGCTGGAATCCGTCCTTCGCGTCCACCGCCGGTGCCGTCATCTCGACCGTAGACGACCTGCAGACCTGGGGTGAGGCCTTGTTCACCGGGCAGGGCGTCCTGAATCCGGCGACCCAACAACTGCGCCGGGACTCGATTCTCACCTCGCCGCCACCGAACACCGCCACCTCCGGATACGGCATCGGTATCGGCAACCGCGACGGATGGTGGGGTCACGACGGGGATTTCCCCGGATACAACACCTCGTTGTTCCACAACTACGATTCGGACACGACGATCATCATCGTGATCAACACCGACGACGCGATGACGGTCGACGGCAAGTCGACGACCCCGGTCAGCGCCGTCCAGGCCGGCCTCATCGCCGCGCTGCCCTGAGACCCCGGTCCCGGCGTAAGGTCGGCGCATGGCCAGAACAGTCGCGAAAGCCGATGGTGTCGACCGTGCCGAACTGCTGGAGTTCATCCGGCCGCGCCACCACATGATCCTCAGCACCGTCCGCTCCAACGGCAGCCCGCAGATGTCGCCGGTCACCGGTGGGGTCGACGAGCAGGGCCGCATCGTCATCTCGACCTATCCCGGCCGGGCGAAGGCGGCGAACCTCCGGCACACGCCGGTGGCCAGTGTCGTGGTGCTCTCCGACGACTTCAACGGCGCCTGGGTCCAGGTCCACGGTGATGCCGAGGTCCTCGACATGCCCGAGGCCGAGGACGCGCTCGTCGACTACTTCCGCAGCATCTCCGGTGAGCACCCCGATTGGGACGAGTACCGAGCGGCGATGCGAACACAGGGCAAGTCGCTGATCCGCATCACGCCGACGAGGTGGGGTCCGGTGGCCACCGGCGGATTCCCCGCCGAGGTCGCGGCCCGGCTCGACGCGCAGGACCGATGAGCGCACCGGCCCGCCGGACGGACCCGATCGGTTGACCACCGGCGCCGACATCGAGATCCGCGGGTTGACGAAAAGCTATGGCGGACACCGCGTTCTCGACGGCATCGATCTCGAGATACCCGCCGGCAGCGTGACCGCCCTGCTGGGGCCGAACGGTTCCGGCAAGACCACGACCGTCGGCATCGCGTCGACCCTGTTCCCCGCCGACTCGGGGACGGTGACGATCGGCGGATACGACACGGTCGCGCAGACGCGTGCGGTGCGCGCGATGATCGGTGTCACCGGCCAGTCGGTCGCGGTCGACGAATTGTTCAGCGGGCGGGACAATCTGGTGCTCATGGCCGACCTACGACGGCTGGGCCGACGCAACGGACAGGCCCGCGCCCAGGAGTTGATCGAGCAGTTCGATCTGGTCGCGGCCGCCGACCGCGCGGTGTCGACCTACTCCGGCGGCATGCGTCGGCGCCTCGATCTCGCCATGACTCTGGTGTCCATTCCGCGAGTGATCTTCCTCGACGAACCGACCACGGGTCTCGACCCCAGGAGTCGACGGATGCTGTGGGAGACCATCTCCCGGCTCGCCGCCGAAGGCGTCACGATCTTCCTCACCACGCAGTACCTCGAGGAGGCCGACCAGCTCGCCGACCGCATCGCCGTCCTGGACCACGGCCACATCGTGGCCGAGGGCACCGCCGCCGAATTGAAGAGCCGGGTGCACGACTCCGAGGTGCGCCTGACCTTCGCCGACCGCGACTCCTTCGACAAGGCGGCATCGCTTCTGCCGGATGCGCGTCCGGTTCCCGAAGCACGACGCCTCGACATCGCGACCGACGACACCGTCACCACTGTCCGCACCACCTTGAACCAGCTGGAGGCCGCCGGCATCACGGTCACCGACGTCGGTGTCCACGCCCCGACCCTCGACGATGTGTTCTTCGCGCTCACCGGCAATCCCGCTTCCGCGGCCGCCGATGCCGACACCGGCGAACCCGGTGCCACCGACCCGGATCCGTCCGGAGCCGCCTCATGACGACCCTGGCACACACGGTGTCGGATTCGCGGGTCATGGTCCGCCGCAACGTTCGGCGGCTCATCAAGTTCCCGGTGCTCACCGTGATGCTGGTCGGCATCCCGGTGGTCTTCCTGCTGCTGTTCGTCTTCGTGTTCGGGGGCCAGCTCGGCGCCGGGATGACCACGCAGTCCGGCGACAGCGGGCGGGCCGCCTACCTCGACTATGTGGTGCCCGGGATCGTGCTGGTCACTGTCGCGTCGGCGGTTCAGGGCACCGCCATCGTCGTTGCCATGGACATGACCTCGGGGATCATCAACCGTTTCCGCACCATGGACATCGCTCGCTCCGCTGTCCTCACCGGTCACGTACTCGCCAGCCTCCTGCAGGCGCTGTTCAGCATCGTCGTGGTCCTCGCCGTCGCGGTCGGTATCGGATTCCGGCCGTCGGCCGGTCCGCTCGACTGGCTGGGCGCGCTCGGCGTGACTTCCGTGTTCTCCGTCGCGCTGATCTGGCTCTCGGTCTACCTCGGGCTGGCGGCCAAGAGCGTCGAGACCGCCAGCAACACACCGATGTTCCTCACGATCCTGCCGTTCCTCAGCACGGGTTTCGTACCGGCCGAATCCCTACCCACCGGGTTGCGGCAATTCGCCGAGTACCAGCCCTTCACCCCCGTCATCGAGGTCCTGCGCGGAACCCTCACCGACGCTCCGGTCCCCACCGCGAGTGTTGTCGCCTCGCTCGCCTGGAGTCTCGCCATCGGCGGGGCCGCATACTTTCTCGCGCTGCGAACCTATGAGCGGCGACGCATTCCCGGATAGTGTCGAGGGCGTGCCCGAGAAGGTGGACTTCAAGAAGACGCTGGACTCGTACAAGGCGCGGCGCGGCCAGTTCCGCATTCTCGACGTTCCGGCCATGCGCTACCTGATGATCGACGGATCGGGCGACCCCAACTCGACACCACAGTTCGCGGCGTCGATCGAGACGCTGTATCCGGTTGCGTACAAGCTGAAGTTCGCAAGCAGTCGTGAACTCGGCCGTGACTACGTCGTCCCGCCCCTCGAGGGGCTCTGGTGGGCCGACGACATGAGCACCTTCACCGGCGCCCGGGACAAGGGCCGCTGGAGTTGGACGCTCATGCTGATGGTTCCCGACTGGATCGGCGAGGACCTGCTCGACGCCGCTGTTCTCGAGGCCGGCGCGACGAAGCCCCCGCCGCGTCTCGCCGATCTACGCACGGAGTCGTTGGACGAGGGGTCGTGTGTTCAGACACTGCACCACGGGCCCTTCGACGACGAGGGGCCGGTGCTGGCCGAGATGCACGATCGGTTCATACCCGACAACGGCTTACGCATGTCGGGCCGTCACCATGAGATCTACTTCAGCGACTTCCGCCGAGTAGCTCCGGAGAAACTTCGGACCCTGCTGCGTCAACCGGTCGAGTCCTCCACCATCCCGTAGCGAAAGATGCTTCATCGCAGGGTTACTCGTTACGAAGTCCCGCCGGCCGGCGTCCATCCGAGTGCCGGTCCGAGCTGCCCGGCGAGATCACCCACGATCTGCAGGTAGTCCGGCTCGTCGAAGGAGAACGGCAACGCGAAGGCCACCTCGGTGGCGCGTTGGAATCCCGCGTGCTCATACAGTCTCTCGGCGAGTTCATCGGACGGTCCGACGAGATCCGGCGAGAACAGGAGGCCCCGCGGGCCCTGCGGGGTGAGGGTGCGCTCGAACCGACCGTCGACATACGCCCGGTACTTGCGGATCTGGCCCGCGGTCGCGGAATCCGTGGGGATCACCACGAGCCCTTGGGACACGCGCGCACGGTCGGGATCGACGTGATGGGCACGGTAGGCATCGATGTGTTCGGCCTGGATGGTCGCGAAGTCGCGCGACTCCGTGCCCTCGGTGGTCACCACCGACGAGGTCAGATAGTTGATGCCCTGTCGGCCCGCCCAGATCGCCGAGCTCAATCCACCTCCGTACCAGACCCGACCGGCGAGACCCGGGGAATGCGGTTGCACCCGTCGGGAGAACGTCTCGATCCCGACGGTGCCCTCGAAGTCGCTGACGGGTTCGCCCCGCAGGTTGTCCAGGAGCCTCACCACCCGGTCCTTCGAGAAGTTCTCCAGCGCATGGGTTTCGGGGTACAGCGCGGTCTTGAAGTCGTCGTAGCGCATCGGCACACCGACGGAGACCCCCGGGTTGAGCCGTCCCCCGCTGAGGATGTCGACCGTCGCCAGGTCTTCGGCCAGCCGCAGCGGATTCTCCAGACCGAGCGGGATCACCGCGGTACCGAGCTCGATACGGCTGGTGCGCACCGCTGCGGCCGCCAACAGAGCCACCGGCGAGGAGATGCCGTACTGCAGGTGCCGGTTGCGCACCCACACGCTGTCGAAGCCGAGTTGCTCGGCCAGCTCGATCATCCGGAGCGTCTCGAGGTGACCGGGGCGCGGGTCGTCACCGTCGAAGCGTCCGATCGTCAGGAAACCGAGCTTCCGGAGTGGTTCACCGCGTCGTGGCATGCAATCGATTTTCACACCGTCTGGCAGCGGAGACATGTCGGCGAATCAGGGTGGGTCGAATTCTCTGGAGGTCACACCGGCGCGCGCCGCGTCTATAGTCGGGGCACACCGCCGCCGACCGAACGGATCGCCATGCCGCCCACTGTCGCGGAGAGGATCGTCGAGGAACTCGAGCGCGCCGGAGTCCGGCACGTCCACGGGTTGCCCGGTGATTCACTCAACGGTTTCACCGATGCCCTGCGGAGAAACGACACCATCTCGTGGCGACATGTGCGACACGAGGAGTCGGCGGCGTTCGCCGCGTCCGCCGAAGCCGCGCTCACCGGTGAACTGGCGGTGTGCGTGGGAAGTTGCGGGCCCGGCAACCTGCACCTGATCAACGGACTGTTCGACGCACACCGCAGTCGTGTCCCGGTCCTCGCGATCGCCGCGCACATCCCGGCGACGGAGATCGGCACCGGCTACTTCCAGGAGACCCACCCCGAGCAGCTGTTCCGGGAATGCAGCGCCTTCTGCGAGATGGTCGGCACGCCCGACCAGATGCCGCGCCTGCTCGACATCGCCCTGCGCACCGCGGTCGAGAAACAGGACGTCGCGGTCCTCGTCATCCCGGGTGAGACCTTCCTGGCGCCGTGCCCGAAACGGCGCGCCGGCGCCCCCATCCGCCGTATCCCCCGCGTCACCCGGCCCACCGATGCCGAGATCGACCGCGCCGCAGACACTCTCAACGCCTCCGAGCGCGTGACTTTTCTCGCCGGGGCGGGGGTGCAGGGGTCTCACGACGAGGTCGTCGAGCTCGCCCGTGCCCTGCAGGCCCCCGTCGTGCACGCGTTGCGGGGCAAGGAATTCATCGAGTACGACAACCCCTACGACGTGGGAATGACCGGGCTGCTCGGCTTCTCGTCCGGATACCGGGCGATCGAGAAGTGCGACACACTGCTCATGCTGGGCACCGACTTCCCCTATGAACAGTTCTATCCGTCGAAGGCGACCATCATCCAGGTCGACATCCGTGGCGAGCAGATCGGTCGACGCTGCCCCGTCGACCTGCCACTCGTCGGCGATGTCGGCGACACCGCCCGTGCGCTCCTGCCGAAGATCTCCACCGGCCGCGACTCCGAACACCTGTCGACCTCGTTGGCCCACTACGCCACGGCACGTCGCCGCCTCGACGACCTCGCCGACAACGACCGCAACCGGGCACCGATCCACCCGCAGTACCTGACTCGCCTGATCAGCGAGAAAGCCGACCGCGACGCGGTGTTCATCCCCGACGTCGGCTCACCGGTGGTGTGGGCGGCGCGCTACCTCGAGATGAACGGGGCCCGTCGCCTGATCGGCTCGTTCACCCACGGCTCGATGGCCAATGCCGTGTCCCAGGCGATCGGCGCACAGACCGCCTTCCCGGACCGCCAGATCGTTGCGCTCGCCGGCGACGGCGGGCTCGCGATGCTGCTCGGCGAGCTGCTGACCATCACGCAGAACAACCTGCCGGTGAAGATCGTCGTCTTCGACAACTCGTCGCTGAACTTCGTCGAGGTCGAGATGAAGGCGGCCGGATTCGTCAACTACGGAACCGATCTGGAGAATCCGGACTTCGCCGCGCTGGCGGAGTCGCTCGGTATCCACGGTCGGCGCGTCGAGCGGCCGGACGACCTGGCCGGTGCGGTCGACGAGCTCCTCGCCCACGATGGTCCGGCGCTTCTCGATGTCGTCACCGCTCGGCAGGAGCTGTCCATCCCGCCGACGATCACCGCCGCCCAGGCCAAGGGCTTCACGCTGTACGCGCTCCGCACCGTACTGTCCGGACGCGGCGACGAACTGGTCGACCTCGCCGAGACCAATCTCTTCCGGCGGCTGTTCGACTAGGCGTTTCGGTCCGCAGCCACCTGCAGGCCGAGAATCGCTTCGGTGACACCGGCTGTCCAGGTGGACGTGTCGACACGGTGAACGGCTGACTCCCCCGCATACGCGCTCGATATGACGACGTCCGGGGCAAGAGTGGCCAGCAGTTCGAGGCTCCCCGCGAGCTGGACGGGGTCACTGATGCCCGGGAGATACCCGGCGGTCCACCGCCCCGACTCGCTGCGATAGAGGGTGTCCCCGGTGAACAGGTAGCGGTCGCCGTCGGCGCCGTGCACCAGGTAGCTCGTGCTACCCGGGGAATGGCCGGGTGTCGGGATCACCTCGACCCCGTTGCCGTCCGTGTGCCGGTCCGCGAGCCCCACCCCGATCCGCGCGTAGCGGCCGATCCGGTCCGCTTCGGCGAAAGGAGCGTGCAGTGTCGTCCCGAATCGTCCGTGGATCGCAGCCAGCAGCGGCCCGGCCTCATCCTGATGCGACAGATATTGCTCGTCGATCCCACCCAGGCGGTAGAGCTCATCGAACTCGGAGTCCGACGCAACCGAGTAGAAGAGGACATTTCGAGTCGACCTCCACAGGTAGGCATGCGTGGTCAGTCCCGGGAACGGGTTGTCGGAGCTGGTCTCCCACAGGTCGGCGAATACGCGGCGCATCGATACCTCCACGAGTTGGTTGGATGTCCCACCACGGTGCAACTTCGAGTTCACTTGAAGTCAAGACGCCGTTGCCGACTGGTCAGCAGAGCACCGCGGGTGATACACATCTAGGAATCCGTCTCACGTCAGGAGTCCTGTGTCCACCTCGCTGCCACCCGATACTCCTGCCTTTCCGGCGGCGGTCGCCTACGAGTCCGCGATGACCAACCAGCGTCTGCGAGGCGTGCGGGCGCTGGTACGGCAGTTCACCCGCAAAGACCTCTTCCCGGAGCCGGAGAACCTCCGCACCTTCGCCGAGGACATGTTCCGCACCGATCCCGTGGCCGAACGATTCGTCGACGAGGTCTACGGCACGCTGGGCGGCGAGGCGGCCCGGGCCCTGCTCGATCAGGCACTCACCGACGGCCTGGACAGCATCGACGATCCCCCGCCGGCACTGGTCGACCTGTTCGAGGAATTCGAGACGGTGCCCGACTGGGTCGACCCCGAGCTGATCACGGAGGGCGAGGCCATCTGGCGCCGGTGGGGTACCGGCCTGTTCAGCGTCGCCGGGGGGATCACCCTGGAGATGTACACCGAGGCCGCGGTCGCGAAACCGCTCTCGCTGGCCGGGGGCTATGCGGGCGACAACGCTCTGCGACGTTTCCTGGAGACCTCGCGTTTCTGGATCGACGTCTCGCACCCGGGCGCGTTGCTGACGCCGGGGTCGCAGGGTCGTGCGACGGCGATGCGGGTACGCATCATGCACGTGTGGGTCCGGCGCACCGTCGCCGAACACCCGGAATGGGACCGCCGACGCTGGGGCGACCCGATCAGTCAGTCCTACCAACTACTGACCCTGCTGGGCGGCAGCGTGGTGCCCGCGATGGCGCTGTGGCTGACCGGAATACAGACGACACCCCGCGAGATCCGCGTCCTGCTGCACTATCAGCGCTACCTCGGCCACCTACTCGGGGTGCGCACGCAGTGGTATCCGGAAACGATCGCCGACTCGTTGCGATTGCTGGCCTTCGTCACGTCCACCCGCACCTACGACGCCGGGGCCGACGGCGCAGAGCTCATCGAGTCGTTCCCGGCGGCGTTCGCGAAGCGCGGGTCGACCGGCTTGCAGCGGTTGCGCGGCACATACAACGCGGCGATGTACGCGGCGTACTCGAGCATCTACATGCTGCCCACGACGCGGCTGCGCTACCGGATGCCCAGTCCGGTTCCGGGGATGCTCGTCATCGTGCTCCGACTACCGGTGGTGATCGTCGTCGAAACCACCCGTCGACTCTCACCTCGATTCCGTCGACTTCACGAGAAGTGGATGTGCCGCCATCGGGAGAACTGGCACGACTGGCAGACCTCGGGTCGCCCGGCCGAGTACGCCCACGGGAAAGGTCTCCGGCGCTGACCGCGGTGTCGGAGAGTTACTCCGGAGTTGGACTCGAATGCGCACACCGTTAGCGTGTTCGGGGTGACGCACACCCCGACGACCACCGCCACGACCACCGACGATCCCTCCGGGATCGGATCCCGCGTCGGCCACTACTACGTGCTCGACGGCTCGTATCAGGTCGGCCGCGAGAAGGTGCGTGAGTACGCACGCGCGGTCCAGGACTACCACGGCGCCCACTGGGAGCCCGAAGCCGCAGCCGCCCTTGGCTATTCCGGTCTCGTCGCGCCGCTCACCTTCACCTCCATCCCGGCGATGGCGGCGAACCGGGAGCTGTTCGAGAAGGTCATCGTCGGATACGACACCTACGTCCAGACCGAGCAGGTCTTCGAGCAGCACCGCCCGATCGTCGCCGGCGACAAGCTGACGACGGACGTGGAGCTGACGAGTGTCCGTCGGATCGCGGGCAAAGACCTGATCACCGTGACCAACACC
Source organism: Gordonia sp. IITR100 (assembly GCF_002009645.1). Classification (NCBI taxonomy): domain Bacteria; kingdom Bacillati; phylum Actinomycetota; class Actinomycetes; order Mycobacteriales; family Gordoniaceae; genus Gordonia; species Gordonia sp. IITR100. Next base: position 69,210 of record NZ_MVKV01000019.1, read on the forward strand.
ATGACCGATGCCTCAGGCGAGCGTGTGCACACCATGCACACGACGGTCGTCGGGGTCACCGCCGACGAGGTCGACCCCGAGTTGAGCAGTGCGGTCCGCAAGGTGATGATGCACGACGTCAACATCTTCAGCCACGACGAAGCGGCGGAACGATACGTGCGGACGGTCCGTCCCGACGCTGACGTCCGCACCGCTGACGACAGCGGGCGGACATCGGGCGCACGGAACTTCGACGAGCTGAACGTCGGCGACGAACTGCCTCTGCACACGATCAGGTTGTCGCGCGGCGATCTGGTCAACTACGGCGGTGTCGCGGGCGACGCGAACCCCATCCATTGGGACGAGACGAGCGCAAAACTGGCCGGCCTGCCTGATGTCATCGCGCACGGCATGCTGACCATGGGGCTCGGGGCCGCTTTCGTGTCGTCGTGGTCGGGCGACCCGGGTGCCGTCACCCGCTACGCGGTGCGCCTGTCCCAGCCCGCTGTCGTGTCCGGCGCCGAGGGCGGCGAGATCGAGTACAGCGGGCGGATCAAGTCGCTCGATCCGGCGACCCGGACGGGCATCGTGATCGTGGTGGCCAAGTCGGGCGGCCGCAAGATCTTCGGTCTCGCCACACTGAATATCCGCTTCTCGTGACCCCGGGGGTCAGTACTCCCCTTTGATGACGAAGTACGACCCGCGGATCACGCCGGCGAGTTTCGATCTCTGACGCGCGAACTTGAACTTCGACTCCAACTCGGCCGGGACGTCCATGCCGTCCGAGAGCTTGAACCCGACGGCACGCTTCCCACCGGGATCGATGCTGTACATGACGTTCACCGCGAGGGCCGGACTCGTAGAACACGTACGACATGTGCAGCCTTCCGTCGTCCGGGCCCACCTCGAAGTCGCTGACCTCGAGCGCGGGTGAGGCGATGGTGATGTCGCGCTCGTCGGCCAGGATCGCGGTCACCCGGTCGAGGATTTCGGGCGCGTCCGACGCCGGGACGACGGTGAAGTCGTGCCCGTACTTCGTCTTGTAGTACCGGGCCTCGTTTGCCCGGAGTCCCGCCAGCGCCTCCGCAACCGGTGAACTCTCGAGTCCCGCGGTGGAGACCTGCTTGAAGTCGATCACGTCACCCATGACCCTCCCTCCGGCAGGTTGCCTCAGACAGCGTAAAGCCCCCGACCGCGGTCGGGGGCTTTATCGATGCAGCGCGACGCTCACTCCAGGACGAACACCGGGATCTGCCGATCGGTCTTCGTCTGGTACTCGGCGTAGGGCGGGAAGGCGGCGACGGCCAGCTCCCACCAGTGATCGCGCTCCTCGCCGTCACTCAGCTCGCGCGCGGTCAATTCCTTCACCTCGGTACCGTCCTGCGCGGTGACCTGGGGGTTCGCCTTCACGTTGTGGTACCACGCCGGATGCTCGGGCGCGCCGCCCTTCGAGGCGACCATGAGGTACTTGCCGTTCTCCTCCACGCGCATCAGCGGGACGTAGCGCTTCTTGCCCGACTTCGCGCCGGTCGTGGTGAACAGGACGATCGGACGGTCCATCACGGTCACACCGTCGGTCGTGCCCTGCTCCAGGATCTTCTCGGTCTGCTCGCGGACCCAGCCTTCAGGACTCAACTCTGCTTTAGCACTCATGGTGGGCTGAACACCACAGCTCGGCCGGGTATTCCCCGCAGCGCCGTCTGTGTCGTGACTCTCCGATACTGTGTGGCCGGACCTGACCTCGACCGTGAGATCTCACCGATGACCACACCATGCCGTGCTCTCGTACCGACGCCGGTCGGCACCGTGGCCGTCGACAGCAATGGATCGGCCGTCGTGCGCGTGGCCTGGCGAGTGACCACCGACGTACCGACCGATGACGAGACCATCGATCCCGTTCTCGCAGAGGCGATTCGACAGATCCGCGCCTATTTCGCCGGTGACCTGACCGAGTTCGACCTGCCTGTCGATCTCGATCGGATGTCGGACGCCGCCCGGGCGGTCCTGTCGACGCTGCACCGGACGGTCGCCCACGGCGACACGGTCACCTACGGCGAACTCGCGGCGATGAGCGGCACGCGGGTCTCTGCGCGCGGCGTCGGCACGATCATGGGGATCAACCCCCTGCCGTTGATCATCCCGTGTCATCGCGTCGTCGCCGGCGACGGACTCGGCGGCTACTCGGGCGGCGCGGACGGTCAGGGTCTGGCGACCAAACGCTGGCTGCTCGAGTTCGAGGGCGCTCTCCCGCCGACACTGTTCTGATCAGGAGCCCAGCCGACTACGCCGGCCCTGGGATCGAAGTCGCATCAGCGGACCGATGTCGCACGCGACGTGAGTTCGTGATCCGGCATCCTCGAGCGTCGAGCGTCATGTGCGCGACGCCCCGGACAGATGTTCGACGACCAGCGACTGCAGCCTCGGAGCGTCCGAGCCGAGCCACAACGACAGGTGCGTTCCCTCGTCGACGGCTTCGAGGCGAGCATCGGGCAGCGTCTGCGCGGCATGGACACTCTGATCGAACGGGACGTCGGCGTCGGTTCGGGAGTGTATCGCCAGCACGGGTGCGGTCACCTCCGCGAGCGGTAGGTCGAGTTCGCGAAATTGGTCGAAGTCATTGTCGAAACCAGCTTTTCGCGACCCCGACACGGTGTCGAACAGATCGATCGCCAGCGTGCGCTGGTCGTCATCGGCGATGATCTCCGCGGTGAGCGCCCTGATCTGTACACGCGACAGGTCTCCCTCACCGGACAGGAGTGTCGAGATGGCCGTGGACGGCGCCTTCGACGCGACCGTGGTCGCCAGCCACTGACCGAAACGACTGAAGAGAAGCTTCTCCTCGGACAGTTCGAGTCGTCCACGCAGGCTGCTCCGCGGATCGAAGCGGGTGCTGACCGCGGCGACCGCGACGATCGCGTACACCCGCTCGGGTACGGAAGCCGCCAACGAGTAGGCGACGGGCCCGCCACCGGACCAGCACATCAGCCCGAAACGATCGATCCCCACCGAATCCAGCACCGCCCTGACCAGTGCCGCCTGCGCGGCCGGATCTCTATTGTCGCCGCCCAGGGGCGTACCCAGGTAGCCCGGTCGAGAGACCGCGATGACGCGATGCGTCCCGGCCAGGAAGCGCGTCATCAGGACTCCCTGGTCGCAGCCACCCGGGGACCCGTGCACGAACACCAGCGGTGGCCCGGATCCGACGTCGACATATTCGACCGGCCCGGTCGGCGTCTCGACGAGGCGCGGTTCCGTCGAGTGACTGTCCGAGTGAGCGAGCCCCATGGATGTACCTCCTCCGACGACCGTGGTGCGACGGTAGCGCCGGCGCGACGCCCGCGCGGCACAACGCGGTGAAGCGGCGCGAACGGGTGAACCCCGCACGCGGCCGCACCTGAGTCATCTCCCCTCTTTCGAGACTATTTTTGCGACTATCGAGACCCGATATCCCCGCTGCGTCACATGTCTCGAAACATGGGCGCGTCTTTTGAGTCTGTCTCGATACTTCTGAGATACGCTGTCGCGGTGACAGCAGACGCAACACAGCCGTCGGGGATGGCCCTCGGTTACGCACGCGACTCCCCCGGTGCCCACGCGCTCGCGCCCCAGATCGACGCGCTCACCGATGCCGGGGTGGACCCCGCGCGGATCTACACCGATGCGACCGATCGCTCCGCGCCCGCGGGTCAGCGGCCCGGGATGGCCGCCCTCCTCGACTACGCGCGAGCCGGCGACACCACGGTGGTCGTCGGCATCGACCGCCTCGGCCGGAACGTTCGCGAGGTCATGGAGGTCGCGAACCAGATGGCCGGGCGCCGCATCGGACTGCGCTCGCTCCGCGAGGGAATCGACACCGCCGACCCGGCCGGAGCGATGGTCGTCGCGGTGCTGGCGTCGCTGGCCGAACTCGACGACGACGCGCCGAGACGGTCGGACCGTTCCACGCCGAGAACCCTGCGTGGGTCCACGTCGGCGATCGGCCGGCCGCGGGCGCTCGATGCCGATCAGGTGGTGCGCGCCGAACAGATGCGCACGCAGGGGGTTTCCGTACCCAGGATCGCGCAAGAGCTCGGGGTGAGCCGCGCGACCCTGTATCGCACCCTGGCCGAGAGGCGTTCGGTCCGTTGAAGAATCCCGACTCCGACCTCCCCGAACTCGACATCGTCACCGAGTACGGCGTCGTCACGCGCCTGCCCACCTCGTTCCCGATCTTCGACGCCGAACTCGACGAGCACCTCGATCCGGACCTGTTCCAGCAAGGTTTCGTCGATGCCGCGGCCGATCTCGGTGCGCTTCCCGCGCCGTGGGCGCGACAACTGGCGTCGTCGACGCTCGCGTGTCCGCCGGACCCCGACGACGAGGAACCGAGCTACACACGCGGCTATCGCGCCGCCCTCTACGGACACCTCCGGCACGCCGGAAAGTAAGCGCCGCAAAGGGTCTCGGCAACGAAGCCCGGAAGGTCGGACTTGCCGCATTCGAACCGCCGCCCCGGCAACGGATCTCGTGCGCTGACGTACTGGTCGTTGGCGAATCGTGATCACCTGGTGACGTCAACGCCCCTCGCGACATGCACGCTCGGTGCGACCATGGACCGAGTCGGGGATGCGGTTCGCGAACGCGGGCCGGGCGCAATGCCGCACGGGGGCAGGCGCCGCATGTCGGGCGGGTCAAGTCGGCGGGCCGCACTTTCGGACACTGCTAGGTGGTCGCGCCATGACCCGATCGACGAACATCAACAGCCGTGCGCCGGGTGGAGACGACCCCACCGCACGCGAACTGGAAGCCCTGCGAACGGAATTGGACGGGATCGACGACCGTCTGCTCGAAGACGTGCGGGCCCGGATCGAGGTCTGCACACGCATCGCGGAACTCAAACGACGGCACGCCATCCCGGTGATGCAGCCGCGCCGGGTCGGCGCTGTACACGAACACGCCCACCGGTTCGCCATCGATCACGACCTCTCCACCGATTTCCTACATGCCCTCTACGACCTCATGATCTCGGAGACCTGTCGGGTCGAGGATCTGATCGTCGGGACCGAGAAGTCGCAGCGAGCGGGGCACGATCGTGACCCCGCCCGACACCCGTCCGCCGTCGCGAGCGCGGACTGAGGTGGACCCGGTGCGCACACTGCTGATCGACAACTACGACTCGTTCACGTACAACCTGTACGCGTTGTTGACCCAGGTCAACCGCCGGGAGCCGGTCGTCGTCGCCAACGATGTGCCCTGGACGTCGGTGGACCTGACAGCTTTCGACAACGTGGTGGTCTCCCCCGGCCCGGGCCGTCCGGATCACCCCCGCGACTTCGGGATCAGCGCACGGGCGCTGACCGACAGCGGACTACCCGTGCTCGGGGTGTGCCTGGGCCACCAGGGCCTGTGCCATGTGTTCGGCAGCCCGGTGGTACGGGCCCCCGAACCGCGGCACGGACGACTCAGCGCCGTCCACCACGACGGCCGCGGCTTGTTCACGGGGCTCCCCTCCCCGTTCCGGGCGGTCAGGTATCACTCGCTGGCGGTGGTGGATGTCCCCGACGAGTTGGAGGATCAGGCGTGGTCCGACGACGGCGTCCTGATGGCGGTGCGCCACCGGGTGTTGCCGATGTGGGGAGTGCAGTTCCATCCGGAGTCGATCTGCAGCGAGTACGGCCGGGAGCTGTTGGCCAACTTCGCGGCGGCCACACGGGTGCGAGCGCACCGCGGGGTCTCGGCCGGGGCGAGTCGGGCGTCGGCGACGACGGAGCGGCCGGCGAGTGAGGCGTCGGCGAGTGAATCGGCGGGGAGTGAATCGGCGGGGAATCGGCACGAGGGTTACCGGGTCCGATCGGTTCGGGTGGACCACGTGGTGGACCCGAACAGCGTCTATGAACGACTGTTCGCCGGTGGCCCGAACAGCTATTGGCTCGACCGGTCGGCGGCCGAGGAGACCGACGGTCGCTACTCCGTCATGGGAGACTGCTCGGGTCCCCACGCCGAGTATGTGACCTACCGGGTCCCGGAAATGACTGTGCGAGTCGAACATTCGAACGGTACAGCGGAGGAGGTCCGCAGCACCTTCTTCGACTACCTCGACGCCCAGCTGCGGGCGCGTGCGGTGGCTGCGCAACCTGAGCTGCCGTTCGCGTTCTGTCTGGGGTACGTCGGCTATCTCGGCTACGAGCTCAAAGCGGACACCGGCGGCCAGCTGGCGCATGCCTCCGAGCAGGCCGACGCGGCGCTCGTGTTCGCCGACCGCGCGGTGGTGATCGACCACGGACACGGGTGTGCGTATGTGCTCGCACTAGAAGCAGCCGAGAGCCCGGATCCCGATGTCGCGACGTGGTTGGACGAGACGGCGTCGACCATTCGGGAGATGCGAACCGCCACACCCGCTCCGGCGACGACTCTCCCGCTGGTCCCGGCGCCCCACGAGGTGCCGATCGTGTTCCGCCACAACCGCCAGACGTACCTGAGGCTCATCGAGGACTGTCTGGCGGAGATCCGGTCCGGGGAGTCGTACGAGGTGTGTCTGACGAACTCGGCGACCGTGCACCGCAGCCTCGACCCCGTGTCCGGGTATTCGTGTCTGCGGGAGATCAGCCCGATGCCCTACAACGCCCTGCTGCAGTTCGCCGGGATGTCGGTGCTCAGCGCGTCGCCGGAACGGTTCTTGAAGATCGGTGCCGACGGGACGGTCGAGTCGAAGCCGATCAAGGGGACACGGCCGCGGTCGGCCGATCCCACCGAGGACCACCACTTGCGATCCGCGCTACGGGCGAGCGAGAAGGACCGGTCGGAGAACCTGATGATCGTGGACCTCGTCCGCAACGACCTGTCGCGTGTCTGCGTCCCGGGGTCGGTGCATGTGCCGTCACTGTTCGACATCGAGACCTACGCACCCGTGCATCAAATGGTGTCGACCGTGCGGGGGACGCTGCGGAACGGGGTGTCGGCGGTCGACTGTGTGCGGGCGGCCTTTCCCGGCGGTTCGATGACCGGCGCACCGAAGATCCGCACGATGGAGATCATCGACAAACTCGAGGCGGGTCCGCGGGGCGTGTACTCGGGGGCGATCGGCTTCTTCTCGCTCACCGGAACCGCTGACCTGTCGATCGTGATCCGCACGATGGTGGCGACCGGTTCCGAGGTGACCTTCGGGGTCGGCGGAGCGATCGTCGCGCTGTCGGATCCGGACGAGGAGTTCGAGGAGACGATGGTCAAGGCCCTGACCATGCGACGCTGCCTGTCCGTCGCCGAGGAGAGCGGCCCGTGACCGAATCGGCCGCCCCCGGTGCGCGGTCGGTGGTCGTGGCCGGCGGAGCAGGGGCGGTGGGATCCATGTTCGCCGACCGGTGGCGCAGTGGCGGCGACCTCGTACACATCCTGGACGCCACCTCCGGCGACGACATCCGTGCCCCCGGCCCAGAGGCGACCGCGCGGGTGCGCGCGGCGGACATCGTGGTCCTCGCGGTACCGGAGAATGTCGCCGTCGCCTCGCTGGGGACGGTGCGATCACTGATGCGCCCGACCGCGATGCTGGTGGAGACGCTGTCGGTGAAGACCCGGTTCGCGGCGGCCGTCGGCGGACCGGACGGGAGCCGTTGCGCCACAACGGGCCCGGCCGTCGGCGTGAACCCGATGTTCGCCCCGTCCCTCGGTCTGCCCGGCCGGGCGATCGCGGTGGTCGTCCATCGCGACGGACCCGGCGTGGACCGCCTGATCGACGACCTGGCGAGGTGGGGCGCTCGCGTGCAGGTCACCACCGCCGATCGGCACGACCGCCTGTGCGCCGCGGTGCAGGCCCTCACCCATGCGACCATCCTGTCGTTCGGGGTCGCGCTCGCCGATCTCGGCGTCGAGGCCGATGAGGCGGCGACACTGGCCACCCCACCGTTCATGACGATGTCGGCGATGCTGGCGCGCGTCGCCGGTGGGACACCGGAGGTGTACCGGGACGTGCAGTCGTCGAACCCGTGCGCGTCGACGGCCCGGGATGCGTTGGCGCGTGCGGTGTCCCGGGTCTCCGCCACCTGCGACGGCGACAGCGACGAGTTCACGGCACTGCTCGCCCGGGCCGGAGCGCCGCTGGGCGATCGCGGCAGCGAGTATGCCGGGCTGTGCGCGCGACTGTTCGCCGGGTTGGCGTCGTGACCGGCACGCTGCCCGACCACGACGCCGCCGACCCGGTGGAGACGGCGGTGATCCGTGGGCTGGTGCGCAGCTGGTCGCGGCGGGCCACGGTGCGCCGCACCGAGCCCGAACTCGACGGCCCCACGATGGACGATCTCTACGACGACGATTGCGTCGACTATCCCGAGACACTGCTCCCCTTCGCCGGACATCCGGGATGGAACCGGCTCGACGACGACCGCCGGTCCCGGGTCCGGGCGTGGGGGTGGATCTCGTACAACAAGAATGTCGTCGACATCGAACAAGACGTGGTCACACCCGGTTTCGGATTGCTGTTCCGGGACGCGTTCGGCACCGGGTTCTCCGACGCCGGGAGGGCGGCGGTCGTCCAGTCGATGGTCGACGAGGAGTACCACACGCTGATGCATCTGAACGCGTCCGCGCTGACCCGCCGTCGGCGTGCCTGGACGCTTCCGGATGCCACACTGCCCGAGTCGTTGATGGTGCGCCGCCATCGCGCTGCGCTCGCACGTGCGGAGTCGGCACGAGCCGCGGCGCTCACGACCCTGGCCTACGCGACGGTCGCCGAGACCTCCATCGGGGACTACCTCACGTTGATCGCCGAGGATCGGACGATCCAACCGGTTCACCAAGCCACCGTCGCGCTGCATCGCCGCGACGAGCGCGCGCACGGCTCGGTCGCCGGCGAGATGATCGCGATGGTCTTCGACCGGCTCGGCCCGGACGACCGGCTCGTCCTGGCGCATGCGCTGCGCGACGGCGTCGACGCGTTCACGGCGACCGACACCGCCGCGTGGTCGGCCATCCTCGCCGCCGAGCGGATCCCGGACGGCGCCACGATGCTGCGCGAGTCCGCCGAGGACCCCGATCGACGGCGAGTTCTACAAGACTGCAGTGCGGTCGACCGCCTACTCGCCCGGTTCGGCGCCCTGGGTTGACCTGCGCCGGTGATCGTCGGGTGGGCGGCTACGGTGGTGACCGTGAACGAGCCCGACAGCCCGCGAGTGGCGACACCGGCCGACGCGGCGACCATGGCCGAACTGCTCGACGCCTTCAACCGCGAGTACGGCGAACCGTCTCCCGGACCGGACTTCCTGGCCGAACGACTGACCGATTTACTCTCGCGCAGTTCGACTTTCGCGATCGTGGCCGGCGACCCGATCACCTCGCTGGGCCTGGTGACCATCCGGACAAACGTCTGGGTCGACGGCGGCATCGCCCTGCTCGACGAGATGTACACCACGCCTGGCCAACGCAGCCGCGGACTCGGTGGTGCCGTCCTCACCGCCGCGGTTGCCGAGGCGGCGCGACGGGGCGCCGGGGAATTCGAGATCGAGGTCGACGAACCCGACGTCGACGCGCACCGCTTCTATGCCCGGCACGGGTTCCCGCTGCGCGATCCCGAGACCGGCGACCGGGCGTTCGTTCTCCGCAAGGAGCTGACCGCTCCGTAATCCGATGGAATCCCGCCCGTGCCAGTAAGGTACGGGCGTGGTTCAGCTGACAGTGGGAAGCCATCGCGACAACGCGACGACCGACGTCCTCCTCACCGCGGAGAAGTTCAATCGGCACACCTTCTGGTGCGGCCAGAGCGGCTCCGGGAAGACCTACGCGCTCGGCGTGGTTCTCGAACAGCTGCTGCTCCGAACCCGACTCCCGTTGCTGATCCTCGATCCGAACGCGGATTTCACCCGGTTGCCCGAGACACGCAGCACCGCCGACCCCACCGCCGCGGACGCGATCGCGGCCTCTGACATCCGGGTCCTGCATTCGACGCGACGTGACGGACCGCAGTTGCGGACACGGTTCCTGACCCTGCCCCTGGCAGCGAAGGCCGCGGTCTTGCAGTTGGATCCGATCGCCGACGCCGACGAGTACAACGTCCTCCTGCACGCCGACGCCACACTCACCGAGACATCCGACCAGACGACCTACCTCGATGCGCTGCGCAGTTCCGCCGACCCCGGACATCAGCGGCTGGCCAAGCGTATCGAGAATCTGCAGGTCCTCGACTGGGCACTCTGGGCGCGGGGTGACCTCGCAGCGACCGACGTCATCGACGAGCGACCCCAGGCGACCGTGCTCGACCTGGGTGGGTTCGCCCATCCAGCGGAACCGAAGGTTGCCGCTCTCAGTGTGCTCGAACACCTCTGGGCCCACCGCGACGAGCGGCGCCCGATACTCATCGTGATCGACGAGGCCCACAACATATGCCCACCGCAGGCCACCAGCGCGGTGGAGCAGGCGCTGATCGACCGGGTCGTGCAGATCGCGGCCGAGGGCCGCAAGTTCGGCCTCTGGCTGCTGCTGTCGACCCAGCGGCCGACCAAGATCCACCCCAATGTCCTGTCCCAGTGCGACAACCTGTGCCTGATGCGGATGAACGCCCCACGCGATCTCGCCGAGCTGGCCGACACCTTCGGCTTCGTACCCGAACACCTCCTGGCGGAGTCGCCCGGGTTCCGCCAGGGTGAGGCACTCCTCGCCGGTGGGTTCATCACCGCGCCCACGTACACGCAGATGGGTGCCCGGATCACCGAGGAAGGCGGCGCCGACGTCGCGGTGCCGCTGGTCGTGTGAGCGGTCGATGGTTCCGAGAACAAAACCCCGGTGAGCGACGCTCACCGGGGTTTTCTGTCGGGCTGACAGGATTTGAACCTGCGACCACTTGACCCCCAGTCAAGTGCGCTACCAAACTGCGCCACAGCCCGTTGCTCCCTGGAGAAGCGGAGCGATGTAAAGCCTAGCCGACGAGCACGGTCCCGAACCAATCGCCTGGTCAGGCCTCATTTCGGGGCCGGTGGCCAGATGTAGTGTGCCGTTGCTTCTGCCGCCACGAAGCGCTACATCTGACACCGGCTGCTAGACGGTCGAACGCTTCTTGAAGAAGATCCACCCGGCGGTCACCAGAACGGCGCCGACGAGCGAGCCGATGATGCCGCTGGGACGGAGCTCGAGGCCGTCGCCCGAGAGCAGGCTGATGAGCAGTCCGCCGACGAAGGAGCCGACGATGCCGGCCACCAGGGCGAGACCCCAATCGACGGTGCGCAGGCTCTTGCCGCCGAGGAGGATCTGCGCCAGGGCGCCGATGACCATGCCGAAAACGATGATTGCCAGGATGAGCACGAGACGCAGTATCTCACAGCAGGTGTCGTGCGCCACCGGCGCGCGACACGTCCACCGGAGATGGGCAGGTCCGCCACCTGCGCGGTGGCGGACCTGCCCAACGGTGGCGGATGTGCCGGACGGTGATCAGCGCTTGCGGCGCTGCTCCCGCTTGTCTCGGACTCGGACGTTGATCCGGACGGGCGAACCGTCGAAGTTGAACTCCTCGCGCAGGCGCCGCTCGAGGAACCGGCGGTAGCCCGCCTCGAGGAAGCCGGTGGTGAACAGCACGAAGGTCGGCGGCCGGACCGAGGCCTGGGTCGCGAACATCACGCGCGGCTGCCGGCCCCCGCGCAGCGGCGGCGGATTGGCGGCGATGACGTCCTTGAGCCAGTTGTTCAGCGGGCCGGTCGAGATGCGCTTGTCCCATGAGTCGAGCGCGGATTCCAGTGCGGGCACCAGCTTCTGGACGGCCCGGCCGGTCGACGCCGAGATGTTCACCCGACGCGCCCATGGCACGCGGGCCAGCTCGCGGTCGATCTCCTTGTCCAGCTGGTACCGACGGTCCTCGTCGACGAGATCCCATTTGTTGAACGCGATCACGAGGGCGCGGCCGCTCTCGATGATGAGCGACAGCACCCGCAGGTCCTGTTCGGTGATCGGTTCCGACGCGTCGATCAGCAGGATCGCCACCTCGGCCGCATCGAGCGCCGACCGCGTCCGCAACGACGCGTAGTACTCGTGGCCGCTCGCGGTCCGCACCTTGCGGCGCAGACCGGCGGTGTCGACGAAGTTCCAGGTCTTGCCGCCCAGTTCGACGAGTTCGTCGACCGGGTCGACGGTCGTCCCGGCGACATTGTCGACCACCGACCGCTCGGTGCCGGTGAGCTTGTTCAGCAGCGAACTCTTGCCGACGTTCGGCTTGCCCACCAGGGCGACGCGACGCGGACCGCCGAGAGTCGGTGCCTCCCGCGGGGTCTCGGGCAGCTTGTCCAGGATGATGTCGAGCAGATCGCCGGCGCCGCGGCCGTGTGCGGCCGACACCGGATACGGCTCACCGAGTCCCAGCGACCACAGCGATGCGGTGTCGGACTCGAGTCGCTCGCTGTCGACCTTGTTGGCACACAGGATGACCGGGGTCTTGGAGCGTCGCAGGACCCGTGCGACGGCCTCGTCGGTCGCGGTCGCGCCGACCGTGGCGTCGACCACGACGACGATCGCGTCGGCGGTGCGCATCGCCAGCTCGGCCTGCGCGGCGACGGCCTGCTGCAGGCCCTTCGCGTCGGGTTCCCAGCCACCGGTGTCGACGACGGTGAACCGCCGGCCCGACCACGACGCCGCGTACGACACCCGGTCCCGGGTGACGCCGGGGATGTCCTCGACCACGGCTTCACGACGCCCCAGGATGCGGTTGACGAGCGTCGACTTGCCGACGTTCGGCCGCCCGACGATCGCGACCACCGGCATGTGTTCGACACCGGACGCGTCGTCGGCTCCCCCGACATCGGTCAGTTGCCACTCGGATTCGTCCGACCAGGTGCCGTCGCCGGGTAGCGCCGCGAGGTCGTTCGAGTAGTCGTCACTCACCGTTCCACTGCTCCGATCCGGGTCGCGACGAGGCCGCTCAGTTCCGCGAGCACCTCGTCGAGGGTCTTGTCGCTGGTGTCGACGACGGTCGCGTCGTCGGCCGCGCGCAACGGCGAGACCTTGCGTGTCGAGTCGAGATGGTCGCGGCGGTTCACGCTCGCCAGCACCGCGTCGTAGTCGCTGTCGCGACCGCCGGCGAGATTCTGCTTGTGCCGGCGCTCGGCCCGCGCCTCGGGTGTCGCGGTGAGGAAGATCTTGACGTCGGCGTCGGGAAACACCACGGTCCCGATGTCGCGCCCCTCCACTACCACGAACCGACCCTGCGCGTTCTGCTGTTGTAGCGCAACCAGTTTGGTGCGCACCTCGGGTACCGCCGAGACCGCGGAGACGGCGCTGGTGACGTGGTCGGTGCGGATCGGCCCGGAGACGTCGCGCCCGTCGAGGAAGACCTTGGCGCCGTCCCCATCGGGGACCAACTCGATGGCGACGTCGGCGACCACGCGGGCGATTCCGGCCGGATCATCCAGCGCCACACCGGCATCGAGAACGGCGAGGGTCACCGCGCGGTACATCGCGCCGGTGTCGAGATAACTGGCGCCGACCTCGGCCGCCAGGAGCTTGGACACCGAGGACTTGCCCGTACCGGCCGGACCGTCGATCGCCACGACATGCGTGGTCCCGCCGGCGGACTCCGAAGCTCCGTCGCTCACAGGCCGACCGCCTTGTACAACCCACCGACCTCGTCGTTGCCCAGAACACGCAGACTGCCCGGGCGCTGTTCGCCGAGTGCCACCGAACCGACGTGTGTGCGAACCAGTTTGACGACCGGGAAGCCGACCTCGTCCATCATGCGCCGCACCACGCGGTTGCGACCCTCGTGGAGGGTGATCCGCACCAGCGACTGGCCTTCGTGGACCTCGATCACGGTGAACTTGTCGACCGTCACCGGGCCGTCGTCGAGTTCGACGCCCTCGCGCATGCGACGTCCGATCCCGCGGGGCACCTCGCCCTTGAGCGTGGCGAGGTAGGTCTTGGGCACCTCGAACGACGGGTGCATCAACCGGTGCGCGAGTTCACCGTCGTTGGTCAGCAGCAGCAGACCCTCGGTGTCGGCGTCGAGGCGGCCGACGTGGAACAGGCGCTGACCGGCCATGACCCGCTCGGCGACCACATCACCGACGCAGGGACGGCCCTGGTCGTCGGACATCGTCGACTGCCAGCCCTTGGGTTTGTTGAACGCCAGGTACTGACGGGTCTCGTCCATGATGACGCGGGCACCGTCGACGCGGATGATCGCGGTGTCCGGGTCGATGCGCAGACCCTGCTCGGTGACGATCTCCCCGTCGACCTCGACACGACCCGCCGCGATCAGTTCCTCGGCGCCGCGACGCGAGGCCACTCCCGCCTGGGCGAGCACCTTCTGCAGGCGGACGCCGTCTTCGACGTAGTTGGCGCCGGCACCCTCGCCGTGCTCAGGTGTCTGGTGCCGCGCCGGTCGGGCGTTGTTCAACCGGATCCGGCCCACTTCGGCGTTCGGCTTCGACGACCCCTTGCGGTGGGTCTTCTTGGTTCGCGGCTGTTGTGCGGGCGCGCCCTTGCGGCGTTTTCCCGGTGAGCCATCTCGGCCAGCGGATGCCATGTTCTCTCAGTCCTGTGAGTCGGTGGTGGTGCCACCGTCGATGATCAGTTCATTCGAGTCTGACGGTTGGGAGGACAGTTTGGCGAATCGGGGATCCGACAGCAGCTCCTCGTCGAGGTCGTCGATCAGGTCGACGTCGGGCAGCAGGGGCGCCAGATCGGGCAGTTCCGACAGTGACGCCAGCCCGAGCCGTTCCAGGAAGAGTTCGGTGGTGGCATAGGTCGTCGCGTTCGTGGTCGGTTCGCTGCCGACCTCGTTGATCAGTCCGCGAGCGACGAGGGTGCGGATCACGCCGTCGACGTTGACGCCGCGGATGGCGCTCACCCGTGCCCGGGTGACCGGTTGCCGGTAGGCGATGACCGCCAGCGTCTCGAGCGCCGCCCGCGTGAGCTTCGACCGCGCGCCGTCGAGCAGCAGCCGCTCCACGTAGGGGGCGTACTCCGCACGGGTGTAGTAACGCCAGCCGTCGCCGGCGAAGCGCAGATCGATGCCGCTGCCCGACGCCGTGAGCTCCGACGACATGGCGTTCAGCGTCTCCCGGACCCGCGTCCGATCCTGGTCGACGGCGTTCGCGAGTTCTTCGGTGGTGACCGGTGTGTCCACGACGAGCAGCACCGCCTCCAGAGCGGAGCGGAGGCGCGCGTCGTCGAGGTACTCCTCCCCTTCCCCGTGCAGAGCGGTCTGCACGGGTTCGGCCGGTCCCGGGTCCTCTCCCTCGGCTGCGCCGGTCGGGTCGTGGTGGTCGACCTCAGGAGCGTGATCAGTCATCCGTAGTCCTCTGCCTTGTCGATGCGCAGGTCGTCGGCACCGCGCTCCCCCGTCCACATCACCGCGAGATCGCCGAGTGCCTCGGGTTGTTCGAAGGTGATGGCCTGCTCCCGGAACAACTCGAGCAGGCCGAGGAAGCTACCGACGATCTCCAGCACGTTCTCGCAGTCCGCGGTCAGCTCGCCGAAGGTCAGCCATGTGCCCGGTGCGGCACTGAGCAGAGATGCCATCCGACGTGCCTGGCCCGGAACCGACACCTTCTGGACGTCATGCAGATGGTCGAGGCCGACGGTGGGCACCGGACGCGGCGTCAGCCCCGCCGCGGCGACCTGCGCGAAGCCGTCGGCGTCGACACCGAGGGTGACCTCCGGCAGCAGATCCTCGAAGCGCTTCTCCAGCGACACCGCGCGTGGGTAGCGCTGCAGCGCGGCGGCCTCGAGTTCGCCGAACAGGGCGGCGACCTGCTTGTAGGCGCGGTATTGCAGCAACCGCGCGAACAACAGGTCCCGGGCTTCGAGGAGTGCGAGGTCCTCCGGATCATCGACCTCGCCGGAGGGCAGCAGGCGAGCCGCCTTGAGATCCAGCAGCGTCGCCGCGACGACGAGGAATTCGGTCGTCTGGTCGAGCCCCATCTCCGGGCCGAGTTCGCGGGTGTAGGCGATGAAGTCGTCGGTCACCTCGTGCAGCGCCACCTCGGTCACATCGAGGCGGTGCTGCGAGATCAGGTTCAGCAACAGGTCGAACGGACCCTCGAAGTTGCGCAGCTTGACCCGGAAACCGGACTCCTCGCCACCGACCTCGGACGACGCTTCCGCCGAGCTCGAAGCACCTTCGGGAACAACCGAATCGGACGCGCCGGGTTCGGATAGGGCGGGTTCGGGGACGGCGGGTTCGGTGACTGCCTGGTCGGCGCCGGTCGTCATGCGGGCGTGACGTTGCGGGCGATCACCTCGCGTGCGAGCGCCCGGTACGCCTTCGCGCCCGCCGACCGCGGCGCCCACGAAGTGATCGGTTCCCCGGCGACGCTGGTCTCCGGGAACCGGACGGTGCGGGCGATGACGGTGTCGTAGACCGCGTCACCGAACACCTCGACGACGCGGGCCATCACCTCACGGGAATGCAGCGTGCGGGCGTCGAACATCGTCACCAGGATGCCGCCGAGGTCCAGGCGCGGGTTGAGCCGGTCGCGCACCTTGTTGATCGTGTCGGTGAGCAGGGCCAGCCCGCGCAGGCTGAAGTACTCGCACTCCATCGGGATGAGCACGGTGTCGGCGCAGGCCAGCGCGTTGACGGTGAGCAGACCCAGCGACGGCTGGCAGTCGATGAGGACGACGTCGTAGCGGTCGAGCACGGGATGCAGTGCCCGGCCGAGCGACTGCTCGCGACCCACCTCGGTCACCAGCTGGATCTCCGCGGCCGACAGGTCGATGTTGCTGGGCAGCAGGTCGAGACCATCGACGCGGGTCCGCATCAGGACCTCGTCGGTCGCCACCTGCGGCGGCACGAGCAGGTTGTAGACGGTCTGTTCCAGCTCGTGATGCGGCACACCGAGTCCCGCGGACAGCGCACCCTGCGGGTCGAGGTCGACGAGCAGGACTCGACGACCGTATTCGGCAAGCGCCGCACCGAGATTGATGGTCGACGTCGTCTTGCCGACGCCGCCCTTCTGATTGCAGACCGCGATCACCGTGGCAGGTCCGTGACGGTCCAGCGGAGCGGGCTGGGGCACGTCGCGATACGGCCGCCCGGTGGGGCCGATCTCGTCGGCATCGTGCTCGGCCTCTTCGGTGTCGTTTCCGGGCGACACCTGGATGCTGTACTGATCTCCCGGACGGGCGCCAGACCCTCCCGGACGGGCGCCAGACAGGGGTGCGCTCGGAGTGGTCACGTGTCCGCCGCTCCCTTCGCTGTTCGATGCCGCTTCTCGGTGGTTCAGTCGTCCTGTCCGTCCACGGCCGAGCCTCGTATCAGCCTAGGACATCTCCCCGGTCATCCCGGCGTCGGCGCGCCCGGGGGATCCGCGGGGTCAACGCGCCCTCGGATGGGCGACGGCATAGACCTCCCGCATCGTGTTGACCGTCACGAGCGTGTACACCTGCGTGGTGGTGACCGAGGCATGGCCCAGCAGTTCCTGGACGACGCGGACGTCGGCGCCGCCGTCGAGCAGATGGGTCGCGAAGCTGTGCCGGAGGGTGTGCGGCGAGACCGCCTTGTCGAGGCCGGCGCGCTCGGCCGCGGTGACGAGCACCTGCCACGCGCTCTGCCGCGAGAGCCGCCCGCCGCGCGCGTTCAGGAACACCGCGGGCGTCGCCCGTGACACCAGCGCGGGTCGCCCGCGGACGAGGTACGCCTCGAGTGCCTGGACGGCGGGCCCGCCGAGCGGCACGAGACGCTCTTTCCCGCCCTTGCCCCGGAGGCGAACCGCGCGCATGTCGTCGAGATCGAGATCGTCGAGATCGAGGGAGGTGGCCTCGGAGATCCGCGCCCCGCAGCTGTAGAGGAATTCCAGCAGCGCGCGGTCCCGCAACCCGCGCGGATGGTCCTCGACGCCGGCCGAATCGAGA
The DNA here is from genome assembly GCF_002009645.1 of Gordonia sp. IITR100. Lineage (NCBI taxonomy): Bacteria > Bacillati > Actinomycetota > Actinomycetes > Mycobacteriales > Gordoniaceae > Gordonia > Gordonia sp. IITR100. The sequence goes on from NZ_MVKV01000019.1 coordinate 86,988, forward strand.
ATGGCGAGCACCTCGTCGACCGGCAGGGATTTCGGCAGGCGCCGCGCCGCGCGCGGCGGCCGGACCTCGTGCGCGACGTCGGTCGGCACGATCCCCTCGTCCACCGCGAACTTGTGAAAACGCCTGGTGGCGACGAGAGTTCGCGCGATCGAACTGTCGGCGAGCGGGGCGAAGCCCGCCTCGGCGTCACCGCGACGGAGTTCGACGAGGAACTCGCGGATGTCCTCTTCGGTCACGGCGTCGAGTGACGGGATCCCCCGCCGGTCGAGATACCCGCGGTACCTCTCGAGATCGCGCCGGTAGGACGACACCGTGTTGGCCGCCGCACCCCGCTCCACCGTCAGGTGATCGAGGTAGCGCGCGATGTCGGCGGCCAGGGTCACGACCGGCGGCCCCGATCGTCGGCACGTCGGTTCCGTAACGCGGTCGGCTCGTCCGGCCACGGGGCGTCGACGCCGCGGAGGCCGGCCGTCGACCCGCCGGCTGCGGCCGCGGCCAGGATGCCGGCCACGCTCGTCGCGTTGACGATCTCCCCCGACAACACCTTCGCGACGGCGTCGTCGAGCGGCACCCACTCGATCGACATGTCGGCTTCTTCGTCGACGCGTTCGGCCGCGTCGAGATGGTGCAGCCCCTCGGCGAGATACAACCGCAGCGCCTCGTCGGTGAAGCCGGGTGACAGCGCGAGGTCGACCAGGACGTGCCACGAGTCGGCGGCGAGGTCGGCCTCTTCGGCCAGCTCGCGCTGGGCGGCGGCCAGGGGTTCTTCGTCGGCCTGGTCGAGCAACCCGGCGGGCAACTCGAGCAGGCGTCGGCCGATGGGGTGACGGTACTGCCGCACCATCGCCACCCGGCCGGCGTCGTCGCGCGCCAGGATCGCGACGGCGCCGAAGTGTTCGACGACCTCGCGCTCGGCGACGCGCCCGCCCGGCATCTCGACGTCGTCGACCCGGAGGGTGATGATCGCGCCGTCGTAGACGGTGCGGCTGTCCTTGACCTCGAAGTCGTGGCCCAACGCGGTCAGTCCCTGCCGGCAGGGTCGTCGAGGACTGCCTCGCCCAGCCCGGCGACCGGTTCCACCGTGACCGCGTTGACGGCGGCCACCGCGTCCGCGGGAGCGTCGTTCGACTCGTAGTCGTCGCCGAGGTCGACCGGAAGACGTTCGGCCGCCTTGTACTTCAGGGCCGCCTCGATGAACGACCGGAACAACGGATGCGGCCGGGTCGGCCGACTCTTGAGCTCCGGGTGTGCCTGCGTGGCAACCAGGTACGGGTGCACCGACTTGGGGTACTCGACGAATTCGACGAGGTGCCCATCGGGCGAGGTACCCGAGAACACGAGCCCGGAGTCGGCGATCTTGTCGCGGTAGGCGTTGTTGACCTCGAAGCGATGACGGTGACGTTCGGACACCTCCCGCGTCCCGTAGGCCTCGGCGACGACGGATCCGGCCTTCAGCACGGCGTCGTAGGCACCGAGTCGCATGGTGCCGCCCAGGTCGGCGTCGCCGGCCACGGCGTCGGCCTGATCGGCCATCGTCGAGATCACCGGGTGCGGGGTCTCCGGGTCGAACTCGGTCGAGCTGGCCTCGTCGAGGCCGACCGAGCGCGCCGCCTCGATGACCACACATTGCAGCCCGAGGCACAAGCCCAGCAGCGGGATCCCGCGCCGCCGTGCGTACGAGATGGCACCGACCTTGCCCTCGATGCCGCGGATGCCGAAGCCGCCGGGGATCAGGATCGCGTCGACGTCGCCGAGGGCGGCCTGCGCGCCGGCCGGGGTGGCGCACTCATCCGACGGCACCCACTTGATCTCGGTGCGCGCCTTCCAGGCGAAGCCACCGGCGCGGATGGCCTCGGTCACCGACAGGTAGGCGTCGGGGAGATCGACGTACTTGCCGACCAGCGCGACACGCACTGTCTCGCGCGGCTCGTGCACACGGCGGAGGAGCTCGCCCCACACCGTCCAGTCGACGTCGCGGAACGGCAGACCGAGCTTGCGGACCACGTAGGCGTCGAGGTGCTCGCTGTGGAGCACCTTCGGGATGTCGTAGATCGACGGGGCGTCGGGGGTCGAGATCACGCCGTCGAGTTCGACGTCGCACATGAGCGCGATCTTCTTCTTGAGCCCTTCGGGCACATCGCGGTCGCAGCGCAGGATCAGCGCGTCGGGCTGGATGCCGACGTTGCGCAGCGCGGCGACCGAGTGCTGGGTCGGCTTGGTCTTGAGTTCCCCCGACGGCGCGAGGTAGGGCACGAGCGAGACGTGCAGGAAGAAGACATTGTCGCGGCCGACGTCGTGGCGCACCTGGCGCGCGGCCTCGATGAACGGCAGCGACTCGATGTCGCCGACAGTGCCACCGATCTCGGTGATGACCACATCGGGCACCTCACCGTCGGCGTCGGGTTCGGCCATGGCCAGCACGCGCGACTTGAGCTCGTCGGTGATGTGCGGGATGACCTGAACGGTTTCACCGAGGTACTCGCCGCGGCGCTCCTTGGCGATGACCGACGAATACACCTGTCCGGTGGTCACATTCGCCGACTGCGAGAGATTGCGGTCGAGGAAACGCTCGTAATGTCCGACGTCGAGATCGGTCTCGGCGCCGTCCTCGGTCACGAACACCTCACCGTGCTGGAACGGATTCATGGTGCCCGGATCGACGTTCAGATACGGATCGAGCTTCTGCATGGTGACCCGCAGGCCCCGCGAGGTGAGAAGCTGACCCAGGCTGGAGGCCGTCAGGCCCTTGCCCAGCGAAGAGGCGACGCCACCGGTCACAAAGATGTGCTTGGTGTCGTGTACATGGCGAAGTGGTCGCAAAAGAAGTGTCTCCCGTCGGCCGAATCGGGGCCGATGCCCTGATTACCTACGGGACTCCAGGGTAACACCACCGACGCCCGACGCCGCACCGCCACACCGTCGACGGGTGTGGCGGTGCTCGCGTTCGGTGGCGGACTCGATCTCAGGCGGCCGGTCGTCCGTCGGCACCGACGGTGATCGCGGTCGCGCCCGGGCCGGTGCCGTAGGAGCCGGTCGTCCCGTCGGCCTCGGCGGCCAGGGCGAGGATCGTCGTGATGAGACCCGTCGGCTGGTCGATGTTGTCGACGGTCGAGACCGCGTTGGCCAGCGACGGATCCGAGCGGACGATGGCGATCGGCGACCCGCCCGCCGCGGAGCCGGTGCGTCCGACCAGTACCCCGCCGACCCCGCGTGCCGACAGCGTGGCGGCCAGGCGGCCGACCAGCGTGCCCTGCGCACCGGAGTCCGGACCGAACTCGTCACCGGTCACCACCACCACCAGATCGGTCGGGGTGATCGCGTTGTCGGCGTAGTCGATGAACCCACCGTCGCGCAGTGTCGCCAGACCGGTCCGACGGTCCCCGGACGACGCCGGCCGTGCCGTCTCGTTCGACAGCACGAGGGCCCCGAGCAGGTCCCCCACCCGGCCCCCGGAATCGGTCAGTTCCGCGCGCAGCATCGTGCCCGGCGGAATGGTCTGGTCGACGATCGTCCGCAGCTCCTCGGCCTTGCCGTCGGTGAGCAGTGCGTCGGTCAAGCCGATCTGTCCGCCGAAGCGGGCACCGGCACCCGAGATCGATTCCTTGACCGCATCGACATCGGCATCCGCCGCGTTCGGTGCGGTGACCACCAGCACGGACTGCCCCTTGAGCTTGTTCGCGATCAGCCGGGGCGTGATGGCGAGGTCGAAGCTGTTGGAGGCGTTGAGCTTTGCGTTGAGATCGTCGCGCTCGCTCTCCAGGTCGCCGATGCGGTCACGACTCGTGCCGGTCATCGAGTTGACGCGGTCCCCGACGAATCCCGACCCCAGGAACAGTCCCAGGGCGAGCGCGAGGAAGACCGCGATCAGCGAGATCGCATGCTGTCGTAGCGAGATCATCGGCTACCGGTTCCAGACCTCTCGAGCCCAGTCGAGCAGCGCATTCCACTGCACGACGATCCAGTCGGTGATGTCGGTGCCCGCGTTCGACAGCAGCACGGCGGCGATGACGGCGACGAGTGCCGCCAGCACGACACACGCGATGGCAGCACCCGACACCCGGCTGCGGTAGAGCGTGGCGACCGCCTTCGCGTCGACGAGCTTCTGGCCCACCTTCAGTCGGGTCAGGAACATCGACGGATTGCTCTCCCGGCGCGACCGGTCGAAGAAGTCGTCAAGCGATCCCGGGTAGCCGACGGTGACGATCAGGTCGGCGCCGTGGTAGTCGGTGAGCAGCAACGCGAGGTCGCCGGCCGACCCGGCAGCCGGGAACGTGGTGGCCCCGATGCCGAGGTCCTGAATGCGTTCGAGCCCGGTCGCATGTCCGTCGGTGTCGGCCGGAAGCACCAGCTGTGCACCGGATTTCAGCGTCGGAGTCTTCATGGTCTCGGGATCGCCGACGATGATCGACGGCTTGTACCCGGCCTTCATCAGCGTGTCCGCACCGGCCCCGACGCCCACCATGACGGGCTGGTACTCCTTGATGAACGGCTTCAGCGAGCGGAGGTCGGCAGCACGGTCGGCACCTTCGCCGACGATGACGACGTGACGGCCTGCGACGTCGACGTCGATCTCCGGCACACCGACCCCGTCGATCAGCAGCGGCGACTCGCTGCGGATGAACTCGATCGTGTTGCCCGAGAACGCCTCGAGATGGTCGACGAGGCCCGCCTTGGCACCGATCATGATGTCGGCGATGTCGCGCTCCTCGAGCTCGGTACCGAGGGCGAGTCGCCGTTCGCCGACGAGGAGCCGGTCGTTGTGGACCCGCACCTTGGCACCGTCCTTGACCCGCTTGAAGATCTCCGGACCCACATCGTCGAGCAGCACGATGCCGGAGGCCACCAGGACCTCGGGTCCGAGGTTGGGGTAGCGGCCGGTGATCGACCGCGAGGCGTTGACCACGGCCACTACGTTGGCCTCGACGAGCGCGTCGGCGGTCACCCGGTCGAGGTCGACCTCGTCGAGGATGGCGATGTCGCCCGGCCCGACGCGGTTGAGCAGCCGTTTCGTGTTCTTGTCGATTCTGGCGATACCGGTCACGCCAGGCAGTTCTTCGGTGTTACGCGCGAGCAGTGCAGGCATCTTCATGACGGCCATGATCGGCCGAAGGCACGCCTCAGCCGGGGAGGCGCGCCGTAACAACAGCAACTTTTGTCACACACGCACCACGTGTTTCACCGTCGGCGGTGCTCAGTCGGCGGCGCGCTCCGCCTCCGCGGTGGCCAGCAGTTCCTCGGCGTGGGCGCGCCCGGTGTCGGACTCCCCCAGGCCCGCGAGCATGCGGGCCAACTCCGCCACTCGCTCGCTCCGATCGAGGGTGCGCACACTGCTGGTGACGAGCGCGCCCTTCTTGCTCTTGCCGATGACCAGGTGGTTGTCGGCGAACGCCGCGACTTGAGGGAGGTGGGTCACCACGATCACCTGGTGTGCTCGGGCCAGCCTCGACAACCGCTTCCCGATCTCCACGGCCGCGCGACCACCGACCCCGGCGTCGACCTCGTCGAAGACCATCACCGATCCCGAGGTGGGTGCGGCGAGGACGACTTCGAGGGCGAGCATGACCCGTGAGAGTTCGCCGCCCGACGCCGATTTCGCGATGGGCAGCGGCGTGGCGCCGGGATGAGCGAGAAGTGCGAATTCGACCTTGTCCGCGCCGTCGGCGCCGGCGTGCGCGGCGGTGCCCGCGACGCTGACGGTCAGCCGGTCGTCGGGCGTCGCCGCATCCGGGTTGACCGCGACCGCCAGCGCCGAGTCCCCCATCGCCAGCCCCTTGAGCTCTCGAGACACCTTGTCGGCCATCGACTTCGCGGCCTTGGACCGCAGCGTGTGCAACTTGTCCGCCGCGGCCTGCACCTTGCCCCGGGCCGCCGTCGCGGCAACCTCGAGCTCCTCGATGGAGGCCCGTGGGTCCTCGATCTCCGCGAGCCGGGCCTCGGCCTTGTGGCGCCAGTCGATCACCCCGTCGACATCCGGCGCGTACTTGCGGACGAGCGTCTTCAGCTCGGCCTGACGGGCGAGCAACTTGTCGAGCTCCTCGGCGTCGGCGGGTAGGCCCGACGTGAAGGCGGTCAGTTCGGCGCCGACATCGGTGATGACGGTGAGCGCCTCGGCGACGCGCGGTACGAGATCACGCAGCGTGTCGTCGGCCGCGGTCTCCAGCAGCGTGCGCACCGTTCCGAGTCCTTCGATGACCGACGATCCCGAATCTCCGGCGACGATGGCGTGCGCCTGGTCGGCGGCACCACGGATGGACTCCAGGTCGGAGAGCCGGCGGATCGTCGCGGTCAGCTCCTCGTCCTCGCCGGGCACCGGATCGACGGCGGCGATCTCGTCGATGCCGAACCGCAGCCGGTCGGCTTCCTGCGCGAGTTCCCGGTAGTTGGCGCGCCGGGCGTCGAGTTCGTCGAGGACCTCGACCCAGGCCGTTCGTGCCTTCCGGTATGAGTCCAGCGCCGCAGCCGCCTTCGGGCCGGCGAACGTGTCGAGTGCCGCGCGCTGGTGTTCGGGGCGGAGGAGCCGCAACTGGTCGTTCTGGCCGTGGATGGCCAGGACCGCCGTGGTGAGTTGGCCCATGACGCCCACCGGAACGGACCGGCCGCCCAGATGGGCGCGGGATCGTCCGTCGGCGCTGACCGACCGGACCGCGATGACGGTGTCGTCGTCGTCGAGTTCGGCTCCGGTGGAGTCCAGGATGTCGGCGACGACCGGATCCCGGTGCGCTCCGCCGTTGTTCGCGAGCCGGAACCGGCCCTCGACGACTGCCTTGGGGCTGCCGGTCCGGACGCGCGTCGCGTCGGCACGGGCACCGGACAGCAGGTGCAGGCTGGTGACGATCATCGTCTTGCCCGCTCCGGTCTCGCCGGTGAGCACCGTGAATCCCGGATGGAAGCGCGCCTGCGCCTCCTCGATGACACCGAGACCGGAGATCGAGATCTCTTCGAGCACGACTATGCCTGCCTCCCTCGCCATCCCGTGACCGGGAGGGCGAACTTGGTGACCAGTCGGTCGGCGAAGGGGTCGGAATCGATCCGGATCCAACGCACCGACCGTTCGCTGCGCACCACCTCGACCCGCGCTCCCGCGGGCACGTCGAGTGCGCGTCGGCCGTCGCACAGCGCCAGCGCGGACCGCCCGTTCTTGTCCACCTCCACCGCGATCCGCGATCGCGGACTCGTCACCATCGGCCGGGCGAACAGGGCGTGGGCGTTGTTCGGCACGACCAGGATGGCCTCGAGGTCGGGCCACATCACCGGCCCGCCGGCGGAGAACGCGTAGGCCGTCGACCCGGTCGGTGTCGACACCAGCACTCCGTCGGCGCCGAAGGCCGAGACCGGCCGGCCGTCGACCTCGGTCACGAGCTCGAGGACACCGTTGTTGCTCGTGTTCAGGACCGCGACCTCGTTGAGCGCCCAGCTGCACGCGGTCGGCGGATCCGGGTCGGCCGGGTCCACGATGGCGATGTCGAGGGTCATCCGCGGTTCGATGCGGTAGTCCCGGGCGATCAGCTGGGTCATGACCTCGTCGACGCGATGCGCCTCGGCCTCGGCGAGGAAGCCGATGTGTCCGAGATTGATACCCAGGACCGGGACCTCGGCGGGATAGGCCAGCTCGGCGGCCCGGAGGAAGGTGCCGTCACCGCCCAGGACGATGACGAGTTCGCAGCCCTCTGCCGTCGCGGACTCGGCCGTCGTGACCTCGACGACCGCGCCGAGCGAACGCAGGTATTCGGGGTCGACCGGTACGTTGCGGGGACGGGGCGACTCGCCCTCGTTGTTCCGGTACAGCACATCGTGATCGGGGGCGTCGCGGTCGAGGGTGTCGTGGTCGACCACGCGCAGCGCGACGTCGGCGGCCGCGCAGTGGCGCGCGATCGCCTCGATGGTCTCGAGCACGTTCTCGCGTCCGGTGTGGGCGACCACCAAGAACTCGCGGGCACCGGTGTGGTCCGGTGCCGGATCGTCGGTCACTGGTGATCCCCTCCATCGAAGTGCGGTCTGGGACAAGTGCGGTGTCGGTACGGAGACGCGGGCCCAGCGGTCAGCGCGGTCCCGCGGCGACCGCCTGTTCGATCATGTCCCGGAGTTCGTCCGCGGACCCGAGGAGGCGATCCGCGTCGGTCGAGTCCGCCCGGTCGACCCTATCGCTCCACCCCGACTCCTCGCCCGTCCGGTCGGCGAGCTCGTTGTGCAACCACAGGAAGTACTCGACGTTCCCCGACGGCCCGGGCAGCGGGCTCGCCACCACGCCGCGCGTCCGCAGTCCGTGCGCGGCGGCCTCGGTCGCCACCCCGAGTACCGCCTCGGCGCGTAGCGCGGGATCGCGGACCACGCCGCCCGACCCCACCCGGTCCTTGCCGACCTCGAACTGCGGTTTGACCATGGGCAGCAGGTCGGCGCCCGGCGCGCAGCAACGGGCCAGCGCGGGCAGCACCAGGCCCAGCGAGATGAACGACAGGTCGGCGACCACGACGTCGACCGGGCCGCCGATGGACCCGGGCTCGAGGTGCCGGACGTTGGTCCGGTCGTGGACCACGACGCGCTCGTCGTTCTGCAACCGCCAGATCAGTTGTCCGTATCCGACGTCCGCGGCGACCACCTCGCGGGCCCCGCGGCGCAGCAGTACATCGGTGAATCCCCCGGTCGATGCGCCGGCGTCGAGGCACCGACGCCCCTCCACCGTCAGGCCACCCGGCTCGAACGCCTCGAGCGCACCGAGGAGCTTGTGCGCGCCTCGTGACGCCCAGTCGTCTCGCGGACCCTCGTCGACGACGATCGGGGTGTCCCGGGTGACCCCGGTGGCCGCCTTCGACGCGATGGTCCCGTTGACCCGGACCGACCCGGCATCGACGAGCTCACGCGCCTGTTCGCGCGATCGGGCGAGACCTCGGCGGACGAGTTCGGCATCGAGTCGTGCTCTGGCGACCATGGTCAGAACCGCTCCCTCGTGGACGACTCCGGTTTCCGCACCGAGGCCGGTCTCATCGTCGGTCCACGGCGTCGAGGGCCGCGGTGAGCGTGTCATGGGCCTGCTCGAGAAGCGCCGCCTGACGTTCGAGCGCCGCCAGCGAGAAGGCGTCACCCGCCGATTCACGGATCTCGTCGACCTGCGCGAGCATCTCGGTGACCTCGGCCTCCACGTCGGGCAGCTCCCCGACCCCATCGGCGGTGGCGAATGCGTCGGCGACGGGGTCGAACTGCCGACGCGGCATCGCTCCCGGCGTGGGCCGGGACGGTCCTGGGTCAGCCGGGGAGGCGGTCGGGTGAGTCATCGTGGACCACGCTAGCCGACGACTGTGACACCGAGGGACTCGAGCTTGGTCCTCGCGGCTCCCTCCGCGATCACCCGCAATTCGTCCGGATCCGCGGACCCCGCATCGACTGCGGCCCAGGTGGCGGCGGCGAGCGCGGGCACCAGTCCCGCGTCCGCGCCGGAACCGGCGACCCGCACGGTCGAACCCTCGACGGTGATGTCCCAACCGGGCTGGTCGGACACCCGCACAGCGTCGATGTCGACGAACAGGCCGGCGAGGTCGTCGAGAACGTAGGTGGGTCGCTGCTCCGGGGGCGCCGACAGCAGATCGTCCACCGTGCTCACACCGGTCAGTACCAGGGCGCTCTCGATACCGACGGCATGGCCGCCCTCGATGTCGGTGTCCAGCCGGTCCCCGACCACGAGCGGCGCACTCGCCCGAGCACGCGCGATCGCGTCGGCCATCAACGGTGCGGCGGGCTTGCCGGCCACCATGGGGTCCTTGCCCGTCGCGTTGCGCAGCGCGGCGACCATCGAACCGTTCCCCACGAGCAGGCCCCGTTCGGACGGCAGGGTGGCGTCGATGTTCGTCGCGATCCACAGCGCGCCGGCCCGGATCGCGAGCGCCGCCTCCGACAGTTGCGCCCAACCGGTGTCCGGCGAGTGTCCCTGGATCACCGCGGCCGGTCGGTCGTCGGCACTACGCGTCACCCCGACACCGACCTCGCGGACTTCCTGCGCGAGTCCGTCGGTACCGATCACCAATGCACGTGAACCCGGCTCGAGATGTTCGGACAGCAGCCGCGCGCCCGACTGTGCACTCGTGACGACAAGGTCGTCGGTCGCCTCGAACCCCAGCTCACGCAGGTGCTCGGCCACCTCCGACGGCCGCCGGCTCGCGTTGTTGGTCACGAAGAACCGCGGGATGTTCAGCCGGGCGAGGGCATCCAGCGCATTCGGCAGCGCGTGGTGCCCGGCGAACACGGTGCCGTCCAGGTCGAGGAGTAGTGCGTCGTGACGATCGACGAGGGTCACGGAGTCGGACGGCGAGGCGGTGGTGGTTTCGGCCACGGACTCGGTTTCCGACGACTCGTCCAGGGTGGCGAGGGGATTGGGCACCCCTTCCACGATGGTCGACTCGGCGATCACGTCATCGCCGGGATCGCTCCCTTCCTCAGCAACGGCGGAAAGCGCCACCGAATCCGAGGTCTGCGACAGGTCGGCCGTACCCGGAACGGCTTCGATGGTGTCCTTCTCGATGGTGTCGTTCTCGATGGCACCGGACGCAGCAGGTGAATCGATTGCGGGAGTGACATCGGGCGCAGGCGCCGAGGCGGGCGGGATCGGGTCCGCATCGGAGTCGATGTCCCGCTCGACAGCCGGCACCGACAGCGGGCTGTCGAGCTCGCCTGGCGCAGCGCCGTTCACTCCCACACTCTCGGACGGCTGGTCGTCGTTGGCCAGCTCGGTCAACCGGAACTCGGCATCCGTGACGTCGTCGACGTCGGCGGCCGCCGCGTTCATGAACCAGGTGATCGCGTCGTCGCGACGACCGGCAGCTTCCAGGGCAGACGCATAGGCGTAGAAGAGACGGGCCGGTCCGGTACCGATCTGCCCGGGCTTGAGGTTCTCGGCCTGCAGCGTGACGACCGCTTTCTCCGGTTCACCGAGGTCCATGCGGGCACCGGCTTCGACGATCCGCATCTCGGTGGCATCGTCGCCGGTCAGTGACCGTCCCTCGTCACCGCGCGCGATCTCGACGGCACGCTCAGGGCGCCCGAGTCCGCGTTCGCAGTCGGCGATGAGCGGCAACAGGGCCGGGTTGCCGGTGATGCGCTTGGCTGCGCGCAGTTCGGTCGCCGACTCCTGCCACTCGCCCGCGTTGTAGGCAGCGATGCCGACGGTCTCGCGAACGACGCCGACCCGGGAAGCGCGAGCGCGAGCGGCACGTGCATGTTCCAGCGCCTGGACGGGATCCTCGAGCAGGATGCGCGACACCATCACCAGGTGCCGCGCGACGATCTCGGCGTTGGCCTTGTCGAGCGTCAGCAGATCACGGCGCACCTCGGGATCGAGATCCGACGCCGCGATGTCCTCGGGTAGCGGTGGCCCGGGCTGCCGGCTGCCGCGATCAGATCCGCGGTCACGCCCCGGACGATCATTCCGGCCACCTCGACCGCCATCCCGCTGTCCACGTGTGTCCCGCTGGCCGCGCCCGTCGCGGCGCGGACGATCACGATCACTCATAGCTGCCAATCTATGCCCTCGAACCTTGCTGAGTTGTGCCGCCCGGCGATGACGCATCAGGCGACCGACGCACGAGAAAGACCCCATATCCGACGAAAGAAATCATCGAATACGGGGCCTTTCTGAAATTGTGTTCGGCGGTGTCCTACTCTCCCACACTGATTAGGGTGCAGTACCATTGGCGCTGGAGGGCTTAGCTTCCGGG